>NZ_JANKOG010000006.1:0-363261 GCF_024656005.1 Burkholderia sp. SCN-KJ | reverse complement strand
GTCATATCGATAATTCACGTTATGTCAAATAATGAAGCTGACCAAACCGATGGCCCGAATCGGCAAAAACTGACGCCAGACGAAATGCTCGCTTGGCTCGGCGTGCACGCATCGCATTACCTTTCGAGCCAGCGCAACCTCGTGAACTACGTGCGTGGCAGGAACGTCGTCGACGCGATTCGCGCGCGAAGCACGACGGCCCATTCGCCGCCGCCCTCGCGCGCTGATTGAACGACTGGCTCGGCGAGTCGTGAGCTTCGGTCCATACGCCATTCCGCCGGCCTCGCCGGCTGCATAGACCACGGTGGACCGGCGCGACATTCGCAGTCGGCCCCGGTGACGCTACGCATGCGCCGCAGTGCGGGCGCGCGTTCGTGTCGGAGCTGGCTCCGGCGTCGCTTCCGCCGCCGGCTGCGCCGGCGCAACGGTCAGGTGCAATCCCAACGCGCCGACAACCTTCATGATCGTTGCAAACTCCGCGTTCCCACCTTCCGACAGCGCACGATAGAGTGCTTCTCGCTTTACGCCGGACTCGCGCGCCAGCGCGGTCATGCCGCGCGCTTTCGCGACGTTCCCGAGCGCGGCCTGGATCAGGCGCGGATCGCCATCTTCGAACGCTTGCGCCAGGTAGTGACGAATCGTTTCCTCGTCCTTCAGGTACTTCGAGCCGTCGAATTCGGCCAGTTCGCTGATTTTCATCTTCAATCCTCCAGTTCACCGGCGATTTGCTTCGCCGTCTTGATGTCCTTTTTTTGCGTCGACTTGTCCCCGCCGCACAACACCACGATGATGATTTTTCCGCGCCGCACGAAGTAGGCCCGGTATCCCGGCCCTACGTCGATCTTCATTTCGTTGACACCACCACCGACTGCGCGCCACTGGCCAAGGTTGCCGAGCTTCGCCCGCTCGATGCGCAGACTGATTGCCGCGCTGCCGACCGGATCGCGAAGCCCATCGAGCCAGCTATCAAATTGGGGGGTGGTCAGGACTTTGAACATGAATGAATTGTAACCCATGAGGGACACTATAGCTACTGCCTCGTCGCCCAACTGGATCGGCCGGCCCCCGCGTCGGCGCCCACCAACCGTCAACTACTCTCCGCAGCAGTGAAGTCGCCGGGCGGCAATGGTCGGTTCGCCACGTCCTTTGCTTCGGCGCGCGTCAGGCCGAGCGTCTGCAATACCATCGCTGCGGCCCGCTCGGGGAGCCGGCCTTCGTCTCCCGCCGGCTTCCTCGCTTCGCCCTCCGCCGTGTCGGCCGCGTAGCACTCCGCCGCGATCGCCGCCAGGATCGTCCCCGTCATCGCGAGCACGCTCATGAACGGATCGCCGACGACGAAGCGGCGTGCCGCGATTCCGCGCTCGCTGTCCCGCCGCAAGTGCCGGCCCAGCCCGTGGTCGAGCGCACGCGCGGAGAAGCCCTCCCGCATCAGGAACCGCCCCCAGAGCCGCTCGCGGCGCGCGCGCATCAGCGTGTGACGCACGCAAACCGACACGACCTCGGCCGGATCCGACAAACCGCTCGCAAGGCGCTCGAGCCCGTCCGCGAAATCGTCGAACACCCACTCGGTCAGCGCGGCGAAGATGCCGTCCTTCGATTCGAAGTGGTAGTAAAACGAGCCGAACCCCACATCCGCCGCCTCGGTGATCTCGCTGATCGCGACGTTGTCCCTGCCCTTTTCCGCTATCAGGCCGAACGCCGCCCGCAGCAAGCGCATACGTGTCGCCTCCTTGCGCCGGGCACCGCGCGGTTGACGCTGTTCCGCTTCGGTCACTGACGCATTCGGGCGACGCGGCCGGACCGGTTTGTCGTCCACGAGCGCACCTTCCCTTTCCATAAGAATTTTCTGCATGACGCAATTCTAGATGACTCACTCATACTTGACAACATTATCAGTTATGAGTCTAATCTCGAAAACAGCAGAACCGGTTCCTGTCCGGACACTGTTCCGGACCCACGTCAGCGAGCGTCGGCGACGCGCAGGCGGACCCGTCGGCACACTCGGCGGCCATCGTCGTGCGCAAGCCGTGTCATGTCGGCAATCGGAACGATCTGCACCTCGAACGTCGGAGTACTGATTGATCGTCATGCGCACCGTCGGCGGAGACGCCCTCGCGCGCCTGCATAAACCGGGGTGACCCACCGTGGTCGCCGAACCATTTTTAGTTTGACCCTCACTTGTCTTGGAAACATCGTGAAATCACCCGGACTTGACGCGCGGACTTCAACGCGCCCGTTTCTGACACGCATCGCGCCACCGCTTCGGCGCGCCCCGATCGCATTCGCCTGCTGTGCGATTCTTCTCGCGGCCTGCCACTCGCATAAGGCCCCGGCGCCCGAACTGCAACCGGTGGTCGCGCAGCCGGTTCATGCGGACACTGGCGCAGTGCAGCGCGTGCTGCCCGCGCAGGTTCAGGCGCGATATTCGACGCCGCTGTCGTTCCGGGTCGGCGGCAAGATCGTCGAGCGGCGCGTGCGAATCGGCGACACCGTCAAGGCCGGCCAGACCCTCGCGATGCTCGATCCGGCCGATCTGCACAACACGTTGCTGAACGCGCGCGCGCAGCTCGATGCCGCCGAGCATCGCGTCGCCTATGCGAAGCAGCAACTGGATCGCGACCGCGCGCAGGCTCAGGCCAACCTGATTGCGCCCGCGCAGCTCGAGACGACGCAGGACGCGTATGCATCGGCGGTCGCGCAACGCGATTCCGCGCTCGCGCAAATGGCGCTCGCGGGCGATCACCTGCGCTACGCGACGCTGGTCGCGGATCACGACGGCGTCATCACGTCGGAGGATGCCGATACCGGGCAGAACGTCGAGCCCGGTCAGGCGGTGTTTCATCTGGACTGGAGCGGCGACCTCGACATCGTCTGCGACGTCGCGGAGCGCGACCTGCGCGATCTCGCGGTCGGCCGCACCGCGCACGTCAGCCTGACGGCACTGCCGGGCAAGGTGCTCGACGCACGCGTGCGCGAAGTCGCGGCGGCCGCGGATCCGCAAAGCCGCACCTGGCGCGTGAAGCTGACGCTGGTCACGCCGGGGCCGGACGTCCGCTCCGGGATGACCGCCAGCATCTCGTTCGACGGCGCCGCCGACACCGCCGTGGACCACGCGATCACGCTGCCGGCCACCGCACTCTTCCATCCCGGCGAAGCGCCGGCGGTCTGGGTCATTCGCAAAGGCAGCGACACGCTGGAACTGCGCCCGGTGACGGTCGGACGCTACGACGAGCGTACGGTCACGGTCACGTCCGGCCTCGCGGAAAACGAGCGCGTCGTGATGCAAGGCGTCCATACGGTGAGTACCGGCCAGCACGTGCGCGTCGTGCCGCCGCTGCATGCGGAGGACTTCGCATCATGAACGCTCCAGAACACCGGTCCTCGACGGACGGTGCGCTCGGCGCACAAAGCGGTGCCGCGTCGCGCGACGACGGCGGTTTCAATCTGTCGGCATGGGCGCTGAAGCATCAGCAACTGGTGATCTTCCTGATCGGCCTCGCGACGATCTTCGGCATGATCGGCTATACGCGCCTCGCGCAATCGGAGGATCCGCCGTTCACGTTCCGAACCATGGTGATCCAGACCTATTGGCCGGGCGCCACCGCGCGCGAAGTGCAGGAACAGGTCACGGACCGGATCGGCCGCCAGCTCCAGGCCGCGCCTTACGTCGACAACATCAAGAGCTATTCGCGCCCCGGCGAGTCGATGATCTTCTTTGCGATGAAGGATTCGGCACCGGTCGACCAGGTGCCGGAAACCTGGTATCAGGTGCGCAAGAAGGTTGGCGACATCCGGGCGACGCTGCCGAAGGGCACTGTCGGCCCGTTCTTCAACGACGAATTCGGCGACGTCTATACCAACATCTATGCGCTCGAAGGCGACGGCTACTCGCCCGCGCAACTGCACGATTACGCGGACAAGCTGCGCACCGTGCTGTTGCGCGTGCCGGGTGTCGCGAAGGTCGACTACTTCGGCGACCCCGCCCAGCACGTATTCGTCGAGATCTCGAACGCGCAACTGACGCGGCTCGCGATCTCGCCGCAGCAACTCGCGCAGGCCATCGACGCGCAAAACGCCGTCGCACCGGTGGGTACGATCACGACAGCGGACGATCGCGTGTTCGTGCGGCCGAGCGGCGCGTTCAAGGACACGCAGGCGCTCGCCGACACGCTGATCACGGTGAACGGCCGGACGTTCCGGCTCGGCGACGTCGCGAAGGTCACGCGCGGCTACGACGATCCGCCCGTCACGCAGATGCGTACGAACGGTCACGCGGTGCTCGGCATCGGCGTCACGATGCAAAAAGGCGGAGACGTGATCGACCTCGGCAAGGCGCTCGACGCGAAGGCAGCCGAGCTCCGGGCCGGCTTGCCGGCCGGACTGAAGCTGGCCGCGGTGTCGAGCATGCCGCATGCCGTCAAGCACTCGGTGGACGATTTCGTCGAAGCGGTCGGCGAAGCCGTCGCGATCGTGCTCGTCGTCAGCCTCGTGTCGCTGGGCCTGCGCACCGGCATGGTCGTCGTCATCACGATTCCGATCGTGCTCGCCGTGACGGCACTGTGCATGCACGTGTTCGGCATCGGCCTCGACAAGGTGTCGCTCGGCACGCTCGTGCTCGCGCTGGGGCTGCTGGTGGACGATGCGATCATCGCCGTCGAAATGATGGCGGTGAAGCTCGAGCAGGGTTGGAGCCGCGCGCGCGCGGCGGCCTTCGCCTACACGAGCACGGCGTTCCCGATGCTGACAGGCACGCTCGTCACGGTATCCGGCTTCCTGCCGATCGCGCTCGCGAAATCGAGCACCGGCGAATACACGCGGTCGATCTTCGAGGTGTCCGCGATCTCGCTGATCGTGTCGTGGTTCGCGGCCGTCGTGCTGGTGCCGCTGCTCGGCTACCACATGCTTCCCGAGCAGCAGCATCACGACGCTCATGCACATGGGCAGGACGTTTATGAAACGGGCTTTTACCGGCGGCTGTCCGGATGGATCTCGGCGTGCATCGAGCGCCGCTGGGTGGTGCTGGGCGTAACGGCCGTGCTGTTCGCGATCGCGATGGCGGCATTCACGCGCGTGCCACAGCAATTTTTCCCGAACTCGGAGCGCCCCGAACTGCTGGTCGACATGCGTTTGCCCGAAGGCGCTTCGTTCGACGCGACACTGCGTGAGGCCACGCGGCTCGAGAAGGTGCTCGACGGTCGGCCCGAAATCGATCACGTCGTCGATTTCGTCGGCACCGGCGCGCCGCGCTTCTACCTGCCGCTCGACCAGCAGCTCCAGCAGCCGAACTTCGCGCAGTTCGTGATCACGGCCAAGGACGTCGAATCGCGCGACCGCTTGTCGCATTGGCTCGAGTCGACGCTGGCAAGCCGCTTCCCGACCGTGCTCACGCGCGTCGCGCGCCTCGAGAACGGGCCGCCCGTCGGCTTTCCGATCAAGTTCCGCGTGAGCGGCGACGACATCGCAACCGTTCGCGGCATTGCCGAAAAAGTGGCGGACAAGATGCGCGCCGATGCCCGCACGCGCAACGTGCAGTTCGACTGGGACGAGCCGGCGGAGCGATCGGTCTCGTTCGAAATCGATCAACTGAAGGCACGCCAGCTCGGCGTGACGTCGGAAGACGTGTCGAGTTTCCTCGCGATGACGCTGTCCGGCTATACGGTCACGCAGTATCGCGAACGCGACAAGCTGATCGACGTCGACCTGCGCGCGCCGAAGCGCGAACGGATCGACCCGTCGCAGCTCGCCGGCCTGGCGATCCCGACGCCGCACGGCCCGGTGCCGCTCGGCACGATCGGCCACGTGCGCGACACGCTCGAATACGGCGTGATCTGGGAACGCGACCGCCAGCCGACCGTCACGGTGCAGGCCGACGTTCGTGGCGAAGCGCCGAGCATCGGCGTGACGCGCGCCATCGACGGCACCCTGGCGACGCTGCGCGCCACGCTGCCGACCGGTTACCGGATCGAGGTCGGCGGTGCAGCCGAGGAGAGCATGAAGGGCCAGACGTCGATCAACGCGCAGATGCCGCTCATGATCATCGCGGTGCTGACGCTGCTGATGATCCAGCTCAAGCGCTTCTCGCGCACCTTCATCGTCGTGCTGACGGCCCCGCTCGGCCTGATCGGCGTGGTCGCGGCGCTGCTGCTGTTCGGCAAGCCGTTCGGCTTCGTCGCGCTGCTCGGCGTGATCGCGATGTTCGGGATCATCATGCGCAACTCGGTGATCCTGGTCGACCAGATCGACCAGGACATCGCGGCCGGGGAGCCACGCTTCACCGCGATCGTGGGCGCGACCGTGCGCCGCTTCCGGCCGATCATGCTGACCGCCGCGGCCGCCGTGCTCGCGCTGATTCCGCTGTTGCGTTCCGGCTTCTTCGGCCCGATGGCCACCGCGCTGATGGGCGGCATCACGATCGCGACGGTGCTGACCATCTTCTTCCTGCCGGCCCTCTACGCGACCTGCTTCAAGGTGCGCAGCGACGAACGCGAGTCGCGCGCGATGGACGTCGCGTCCTCGGAGACATGCTGATGAAATTTCCCCTTACCACATCGGTGCTCGCCGCGAGCGCGGCGCTCTGCCTGAGCGGCTGTGCAATGGCCCCGAGCAGCACGCCGCCCGCGATGCCGTCGCCGGCGCACTACGGCGCGACGCCTCAGGCGCCGCGCACCGCCGAAGCGGCAGGCGTCGCGCAGCAGTTCGACGTCGGCGCCGCGCCCGTCCCGCAATGGTGGCGCCTGTACCGGTCCAGCGCGCTCGACGCGCTGGTCGACGAAGGCCTGCGCGCGAACCCGACGCTGGCCGCGGCGGAAAAGACGCTCGCCGCCGCGCAGGAGGAACTGCGCGCGCAGATCGGCGCGTCGACGCTGCCGTCGATCGACGCGAACGCGCAGGTGGCCCGCACGCGCACGCCCGACATCTCCGGCGCGGGCGCGCAAAGCCTGCGCTACAACGTCTTCGTCGGACAACTGCAGGCGCATTACACCTTCGACCTGTTCGGCGCCACGCGATATGCGAACGAGGCGAGCGCCGCGCGCGTCGACGTGCGCGGTTGCGAGCTCGAAGCGGCAAGGCGTGCGCTGGCGGCCAACATCGTCGGCACCGCCATCCGCGCCGCGACGCTCGACCGCCAGATCCTGCTGACGGAGCGCCTGGTCGCCGTTGCCGAGGCATCCGCGCTCGAAGACCAGCAGCGTTACGCGCTCGGCGCGGTGTCCCACGTGCAGTCGCTGGCGTCGACGCAGGGCGCGGCGTCGCTCGCCGCGACGCTGCCGCCGCTGCGCCAGCAGCGTGCGAGCGCGGTTCACGCGCTGGCGATCCTGCTGGGCCGCACGCCCGACGCGCCACCGCCGGTCCCCTCCTTCACCGGACTGTCGCTGCCGGAACACGTGCCCGTGGTCGTGCCGTCCGACCTGCTGAAGGCACGGCCGGACATCCGCGCGGCCGCGGCAGCCGTGAAGGCGGCATCGGCGGACGTCGGCGGGGCGACCGCCCAGTTGTTCCCGAGCCTGTCGCTCACCGCGACGATGGGGCGCGGCGGCTTCAGCTGGCCAGCGCTGTTGTCGGGCGCGGGCGGCCTGTGGGCCGTCGGCGCCGGGCTGTCGCAGCCGATCTTCCACGGCGGTGCGCTGCTGGCTCACCGGCGGGCGTCGCGCGATGCGTACGACGCCGCGGTGCTGCAGTACAAGGCGGCGGTGCTGTCCGCATTCGGCGACGTCGCCGATTCGCTCGCCGCGCTGGACAACGACGCGCAGGGACTGGCCGCGAACGAACTCGCGGCACGCGCGGCAGGCGAGGCTTTCCATGAAACGGCGCAACGCCGCACATTGGGTGCCGTTCCGATGTCCGCGCAACGGTCGAGCGAACAGCTCTATCTGAACGCGGAACTCGATGCGGTGCGTGCCGCGAGCCGCCGGATGACCGATACGGCGGCGCTGCTGCAGGCAATGGGCGAACTGCCGCCCGCTACTGGCACGACGGTCGCGGCCCGGCAATAGCCGCTGCTTGCGTCGATGGACCGGCCGCGCGCCTTCGGGCCGCACCGGTCCGCAATCTCGAAGCCCGATGCCCGGCGTACCGTGCATCGCGCGGCGCCGCGCCTTCATTACCCGCATGGTTGATTCCCGATGAAATCCGACAACCTGGTCGCCTGCCACGAATGCGACCTGCTGATTCAGCGTCCGCCGCGCCTGCGCGCGCTGACGGCGCACTGCCCGAGATGCCGCGCGCGCGTGAGCGGTGCGGCGCACGGCCGCCGCTCGCTCGACCGGCTGTGCGCATTGACGGTCGCCGCGCTGATGACGTGTTGCGTCGCGCAGGCCTTTCCGATCGTCGCGCTCGATGCGGCCGGCATCGCGTCGCATGCGACGCTCGGTGACGCGGTTCGCGCGCTATGGTCGAACGGTCAGCCGCTGGTGGCCGCGCTCGTGTTCTGCACGACGATGCTGTTTCCGATACTGGAGCTGGCCGCATGGCTGTACCTGCTCGTGCCGTTGCGCGCGGGCCGCGTACCGCGCCACTTCGCACAAGTGCTGCGCGCCATTCACCGATTGCGGCCGTGGAGCATGGTCGAGGTGCTGATGCTCGGCGTGCTCATCACGATCATCAAACTGACGAGCCTCGCACACGTGCTTGCCGGGCCCGCGCTATTCGCGTTCGCCGGGCTTACCGTGATGCTCTGCGTGCTGTCGACGATCGAACCGGCCCGACTGTGGGAAGCGCACGACGAACTCGTCGCACTGCGGCCACGCGATGCCGACCGTGCGAAACCGCCCCGCCCCGACACGACGCGACATGCGGCGCCCCGGGCCGCGGAAAGCAGCGGATCGGCGGGCATGACGGCCCGCGCCGCGGGATGGATCGCCTGTCACCTCTGCGCGCGCGTGCAGCCGGCACACACATGCGGCGAGCGCTGCACGCGCTGCGGATCGCCGCTGCACGCGCGCCGTCCGCACAGCATCGCGCGCACGGGCGCGCTCGTCGCTGCCGCTGCGTTGCTCTATATCCCGGCGAACCTGTTGCCCGTCATGCACGCGACCTCGCTCGGCCGGGCCGAGGACGACACGATCCTCGGCGGTGTCGCGTACTTCTGGACGTCCGGCGACTGGGCACTCGCCGTCATCGTGTTCATCGCGAGTGTGCTCGTGCCGATGCTCAAGCTTGCGGCCCTCGCATTCCAGGCGATCGCCGCCCATCGCGGCGTGCAATGGCGGCCGCTCGAACGAGCCCGGCTGCATCGGCTGGTCGAGCGCGTGGGCCGCTGGTCGATGCTCGACGTATTCGTCGTGGCGCTCACGATCGCGCTCGTGCATTTCGGCTCGCTCGCCGACATCACGCCCGGCCCCGGCGCGCTCGCGTTCGGCGCCGTGGTCGTGCTGACCATGTGCGCGTCGATGCAGTTCGATCCGCGGCTCATCTGGGACGGCGCGCCCCGCCCCGCCGCCGCCCATCACCAACCTTGAACCGGCGCAAGCGCCCGCTTTATTTCGAATTCCAAAACGATGTCTTCTTTCGATTTTTCGCCACCCGAGATCCGGCCGCGCAGCCGCTGGATCCCGTCTCTCGTCTGGATCGTGCCGCTCGTGTGCGCGCTGATCGGGCTGTCGCTCGTGATCCGGACCGTCACCGCCAACGGTCCGACGATCACGGTCACGTTCGCCAACGCCGAAGGCCTCGAAGCCGGCAAGACCAAGGTCCGCTACAAGGACGTCGATATCGGCTCCGTCCAGACCATTACGCTCACCCCCGACTTCAAGCGCGTGGTCGTCGGCATTCAGCTGACGCACGATGCCGCGCGCTTCGCGAACCGCGACACGCGCTTCTGGGTCGTTCGACCGCGCGTCGGTGCCTCCGGCATTTCCGGCCTCGGCACGCTTCTCTCCGGCGCATTCATCGGCGCGGATCTTGGCCGCTCGTCGCAGAAGCAGACCGATTTCACCGGTCTCGAGACGCCGCCTGCCGTCACCGCGGACCAGCAGGGCCGACGCTTTCTGCTGCACGGCGACTCGCTGGGCTCGGTCGACATCGGCTCGCCGGTGTTCTACCGGCATCTGCAGGTCGGTCAGGTCGTGGGATTCTCGCTCGACAAGGACGGTACCGGCGTCGACGTGCAGGCGTTCGTGAAGGCGCCCTACGACAAGTACGTCAGCGTCAATACGCGCTGGTGGCACGCAAGCGGCGTGGATCTTCGGCTCGATTCGAGCGGCCTGAAACTCAACACGCAGTCGCTGGCGACCGTGATCGTCGGCGGTCTCGCGTTTCAATCGCCGCCTGGACAAGCGGACGCGCCGCAGGCAGCCGACAACACGCCGTTCCGGCTCGCACCCGACGAAGCCGACGCGATGCGCGACCCCGACGGCACGCCGCTGATGGTCGTCATGCGCTTCGACCAGTCGCTGCGCGGGCTGTCGGTCGGCGCGCCGGTCGATCTGCGGGGCATCGTGCTCGGCCAGGTCACGAACATCGGGATCGAGTACAACGAACACACGCGCAACTTCAGCATGAAGGTCGCGATGGCGCTGTATCCGTCGCGACTGAGCCGACACAGCGATACGGCGCTGCCCGCGCCCGATACGGCAGGCGGCCACGAACTGCTCCAGCACCTGGTGCTCCAGGGGCTGCGCGGGCAGTTGCGTACCGGCAGCCTGCTGACCGGTCAGCTCTACGTGGCGCTCGACATGTTCCCGAAGGCGCCGCACGCGAGCGTGGACGCGCGCCGCACGCCGGTGGAACTGCCGACCGTGCCCAACACGCTCGACGAGCTGCAGGTGCAGATCGCCGACATCGCGCGCAAGCTCGATCAGGTG
Source organism: Burkholderia sp. SCN-KJ (assembly GCF_024656005.1). NCBI lineage: Bacteria > Pseudomonadati > Pseudomonadota > Betaproteobacteria > Burkholderiales > Burkholderiaceae > Burkholderia > Burkholderia sp. SCN-KJ. The sequence continues at coordinate 352,459 of NZ_JANKOG010000006.1, read as the reverse complement.
CCGTTCGACCGGATCGGCAACAATCTGAACGGCGCGCTCGCGCATGCGAACCAGTTGTTCGGTCACCTCGACGAGCAGGTCGTGCCGCAGGCGCGCGACACGCTGGCCGCCGCGCAACGCACGTTCAGCGCGGCAGAGTCGACGTTGGGGCAGAATTCGCCGATGCAGTCGGACGTTCATGAGGCGATGCAGTCGCTCACGCAAACGCTGCAGTCGTTGAATGCGCTTGCGGACTATCTGGAACGTCATCCCGAATCGCTGCTGTTCGGCAAGAAGGGAGACCGGCAATGAAAGCGCGTTCGTTTGGTCGTCTCCGTATGCCGGCGCGCATCGCGACGTGCGTCGCACTCGCGGTGCTGAGCGCGTGCGCGTCGCCGCCGGTGCATTTCCATACCCTCGCGGTGACAGACGATGCGGGCGTCGAGGCCTCCGCCACGCATCCCGCCTGGCTGATCGACATCCAGGCCGTGCACGTCGCGGCGCCTGCGGACGGCAACCGGCTCGTCGTGCAACGCGGCCCCGATCGGGCCGACATCCTGGAGCAGGAGCGCTGGGCCGCGCCGCTCGGCGACGAGATGCGCGGCGGACTGTCGACGCGCGTCGCGTCCCGGCTCGGCACGATCGATGTCCACCGCGTCGCCCACCCGGACGGCGCGCCCGTCTACCGGGTCGCGGTGGACGTCCAGCGAATCGAATCCTGGCCGGCATCGCACGTGCTGCTCGATGCAACGTGGAGTGTGAGTTCCGGGTCCGGACAGCCGGCACTGACGTGCCGCAGCATCGTTCGGTCCGGTGCGTCGACGGGCTACGAAGCACTCGTCGACGCGCAGCGTCGCGCGCTCGATGCGCTCGCGCTCGGGATCGCCGCGGGCATTCGCGCGGCGGCCGCGCACGCCGCGCCGCCGGCCGATTGCCGCGCGGGCGCACCCGGGCGCCCGATCGCGCCCCCCGCTGTCGATCGCGGCGCGCCGGACGCGCTCGACGATTGAATCGGCGCCGTGACGACGCGACATTTCCCGCGGCGCGATATTGCGCCGCTTCAGCCCTTTCCACCGCACGGACAGCTCAGGATGAAACCCGCCCGCCTGACCCGCATGCAACGCCGGCTCGACACCCGCGAACGGCTCGTCGCCGCCGCTCGCGAATGCTTCATCGCGAACGGCTTCGCCGATACGACCGTCGAGCACATCGTCGAACGCGCTGGCTATACGCGCGGCGCGTTCTATGCGAACTTCGGGCACAAGCGCGAGCTGTTGATCGAGATCCTGCGCCGCGACCGCCCGAAATTACTGACGAAAATGCGACCGGCAGCGCATGAGCGCGAAGGCTCCCGCACCGCCGGCTCCGCGGACATTGCCGCCGGCTGGGAATGTTTCCCGCTGTGGGTCGAGGTGCACCTGTACGCGCTGCGCGATGCCGGGATCCGGCAGATCGTCGACCGGCTGCACGCCGAGCCGGCGCCGCCGACTGCGGCGAGTGGCGCGGCAGACGCGTCGGAGTGCATGCAATCGTCGGCGGAATGGGCGGCGGTGCTCGGCGTCGCGCTGTTGCGTGCCGGTGAATAGTACGCACCGCACGAAGAGCTGACCCAGCACACCGCGATGCGTGCGCCGGCTGAACGGTGCACGCCAGGCTCGGTGCCCGAGTCAACTGACGGGTACCGCACGAGCGCTCGGGGTGGCTTGGCGGCCGCCTGCGTCACCCCGTTGCGTCACTGTGCCGTCTCGGCCGTATCCACAACGGGCAGCGGCCGGCTTGCGATCTTCTCGGCTTCCGCACGCTTGAGCCCCAGCGTATGCAGCAGCGTCGCCGCCGTGCGTTCCGGAAAATGCTCTCCGCTGAAGCCGAGCTCCTTCAGGACACCGGCTGCCGGCGCGCCCGGCGCGACGAAGTTGAGTTCGGCGGCAATCGCGGTCAGCACCGTACCGCCGACCGAAAGGAAGCCGACGAATGGGTCGGCGACATCGAAGCGCTTCTCGGCGATACCGCGCTCCATGTCCCGCAGCAGGCGTTGACCCAGGCCAAGCGTCAGGACGCGCGCCGAAAAACCCTCGCGTATCAGGAAGTGTCCCCACACCGGCTCGCGCCGCGCGCGCATCAGCGTATGTCGCACCGAGACGGAAATGATTTCCGCCGGGTCGGACAAGCCGCTGGCCACGCGGTCGAGCGAATCCGCGAACTCCTCGAATACCGATTCCACGAGGGTCGCGTAGATCGCCTCCTTCGATTCGAAGTGGTTGTAGAACGAGCCGAAGCCGACGTCGGCGGCCTCGGTGATTTCGTTGATGGCAACGCCTTCCATGCCCTTCTCGGCCATCAGTCTGAGCGCGGCATCCAGCAGGCGGGCGCGGGTCTCCCGCTTGCGGCGCGCGCCACGCGGCTCGCGCTCTTCGGCGACCGCGGGACTGGATGCTTCCGGAGCGGAGCGCTTTGGTGTGCGGCGGCTCGGTGTATTCGTCATGACGTTTTCGATCCTTGTTCGTGCCCAAGTATAGATTCAAACGTCTACATTGACAAAGTCATCATCTATGATTTTAATGTCATCAAGGACGGCAGAACACGGCCTCAAGACCGATCGAACGACGAATGGAGATACGGTGGAGACACACATGCACACGGGCGCCAGCGCGTCCATTCACAACTGCTCGCACGCGTCGCCGAAGTGCGGGCTGCCTTCGATGCTCGGCGCATTGATCGCAGGATTCACGCCGGTCGGCGCCGCATCGGGCCATTTTTCGGCCAGTCACGGCACCGGCGACGAGGCGCGCCGCTCCCATGCGAAATCGACGAGCGACCTCGCGACATTCGTGGTCCGGCCAGTGATGTCCTGCGACGGTGAGATTGCATGCCCGCCGTTGCGCGGCAAGCCCCTCGATGCGACGGCGCCCGCCTTCGCAATTGTCATTCGACCTGCCTGATTGTCATCCGCCATGAAACTGACCACCCCACAACCGGCTCGCCACCCGCACCCCACGACGAAGGCATCGGCGCTCGCCTATCTGATCTTCGATCGCCCCGATCTCGACGAGGCAGAGCACTTTCTCAACGACTTCGGACTCCGAACGGTGCTGCGGGATGACACGCAATTGCTGCTGCGCGGAACCGGCAGCGCACACTTCTGTTATGTCGTTCGCCACGCGCCGAAGGCCCGCTTCGTAGGCTTCGGATTGCAGGTCGACAGTCGTGCCGATCTCGAGGCGCTCGCCAAAATCCCTGGCGCGTCGGAGATCGAGGCATCGGATTGGCCAGGCGGCGGCCTCCGGGTGCGGCTCGCCGATCCGTCGGGTTTTCGGGTCGACGCGATTGCCGGCCAGACCCGGGCCGACACGTTGCCGCACCGTGCCGCGCTTTCATTCAACTCGGTCGACACGCCGTTGCGGATCAACGAAACGCAGCGGCCGCCGGCGAGCGCGCCCGAGGTCATTCGGCTCGGACACGTCGTGCTCGAACTCGCCGACTACCAGGAAACCTGCGCGTGGTACACGCGACATTTCGGGTTCATCCCCAGCGATGTCCAGGTGCTGCCGGACGGCTCACCCGCGGTTGCCTTCATGCGGCTCGATCTCGGCGACCGGCCGGCCGACCACCATACGCTCGCGCTCGCCCAGGGGTTCGTGCCGACTTATAGCCACAGCGCGTACGAACTGGTCGACGCCGATGCCGTCGGCATGGGCCAGCGCACGCTCCGGGACAACGGTTGGGCACACGCGTGGGGCATCGGCCGGCACATTCTCGGCAGCCAGATCTTCGACTATTGGCAGGACCCGTGGGGCGACAAGCACGAACACTATTGCGACGGCGACCTGTTCACGGCCGACGAGCCGACGGGCGTACACGCGGTCAGCCGCGAAGCGATGGCGCAGTGGGGCCCGACGATGCCGCGCAGCTTCACGAAGCCCCGGCTCACGCCGTCGAGCCTCGCGGCGCTGTTCCGCAACCTGCGCCGCAGTCCCGATCTGACGGTCAGCAAGCTGCTGACCCTGGCGAAGCTGTTCGCCTGATCCCCAACCGCCCATTCGACTCACGAGAGATCATTCATGTCACTGCATGTCCTGCACTTCCGGCATCATGGCCGCGCCCAATGGGGCGTGGTCGCCAACGGCGCCATCACGCCGATTCCCGGCGACTTCGAGACAACCGCGAGCTTTCTCGCGGCGAATCCGGTTGAACGACTCGTCTCGCTCGACGGAGCGACGATTCCGGAGTCGGACGTGGAGTGGCTGCCACCGGTGACCGCCAACCAGCAATTCGTCTGCCAGGGGGCGAATTATCGTCGGCACATGATCGAATCCGGCATGGATCCGGACGCGAAAAAGTTCAACATGATCTTCACGAAAGCGACGAGTTGCATCGTCGCCGCCGACTCACGAGTCGTGAAACCCCGGCACGTCCGGTTTCTCGACTACGAAATCGAGCTCGGCCTCATCCTCAAACGCGACATCACGTCTCATCAGCAGATCACGGATGCGAACCTGCACGACTATGTCGCCGGCACCGTGATCGTCAACGACTATTCCGCGCGCGATGTCCAGATCCCGCAGATGCAGTTCTACAAGGGCAAGAGCTTCCGGACGTTCGGCCCGGTCGGCCCCTATCTGTGCCTGCTCGAGCGGCATGACTTCCCGAAGCTGAAGACGCTCGACCTGACGTTGACCGTCAACGGCGCGGTGCGCCAGCAGGACTCGACATCGAACCTCGTCTACGGTCCGTCGGAAACGTTGACCGAGTTGTCCGGCGTGCACGACCTTCACGCCGGCGACCTGCTCGCGACCGGCACGCCGGCCGGTTGCGCACTCAGCATCCCGTCGCCGCTCAAGCAGCGAGCCGTCGCGCTTTTCCCCGAATCCGTCAAATGGAAGATGTTCATGAAGGTGCAGGCGGGGCGCGCGCAGTATCTGAAGGCCGGAGACATCGTCGAAGCCCGGATCGCGAGCCGCGACGGATCGATCGACCTGGGCGTGCAACGTAACGAGATCGTGGACGAAGCAGCATGAACGGCATCGCAACCCTAGACGACGTGCTGGCGATCGAAGCGCCGGGCCTTCCGCCGGACCTTCCGGCCAGCACGTACGAGATGATCTGCGCCGGTGCGGCCATCGATCCGTCCGCCCCCGCCCTCTCCTTTTTCATGACCGCCGACGCGCACCGCGACGCCGAGTGCTGGACCTATCGCGAGCTGGTCCGTGACATCACGCGCACGGCCAACATGTTCGCGCGCCTCGGTGTGAATTCGCAGTCGGTGATCGCTTATGTGCTGCCCAATCTGCCCGAAACGCATTTCGTGATCTGGGGCGGACAGGCGACCGGCATCGTATGCGCGATCAATCCGCTGCTTGAAGGCGAAGCGATCGGTCAGCTGCTCAAAGCCGCCGGCGCCAGCGTGCTCGTGACGCTCGCGCCATTTCCCGGGACTGATCTCTGGCAAAAAGTCGCGGACATCCTTCATGAGGTCGAGCCGCTGCGGCATCTCGTGCTGGTCAACCTGGCCGATCGCGTGCGGGGCATGGCGCAGTCGGCGGCACGCACGCTCCAGCACGACGCGTGTGCGCAGTTGTACGGCGCTGGCGGTTTGCGCAGCGCCGTGCCTGCGCACATCCAGATCCACGACTTCGGTACGGCAATCGCGCAGGAATCCGGTATGGCGCTCGACAATGCGCGCCGCATTCGACCCGGCGACATGTCCTCTTACTTCTGTACCGGCGGAACCACCGGGTTGCCGAAAATCGCGATGCGCAGTCACGGCAACGAAGTCGCGAATGCCTGGAGCGCCGGCCGGTTCTTCGGCGACAGTATCGGCCCCGGCAAAACGACTTTTTGCGGCTTGCCGCTCTTTCACGTCAACGCCGCGATGGTGACCGGCCTCCTGCCATTCTCGCGCGGTGCCCATGTCGTGCTCGGCACACCGCAGGGTTACCGGGGCGACGGCGTCGTCAAACGCTTCTGGGAAATCGTCGAACATCATCGCATCAATTTCTTCAGCGGCGTCCCGACGCTTTATGCTTCGCTGCTCGACATTCCTGCCGACGATCATGTCATCGACTCGCTCGAATACGGCTTGTGCGGTGCCGCGCCGATGCCGGTCGGCGTCTTCAGGGCCTTCCAGGAAAAAACGGGCATCCGGATTCTCGAAGGTTACGGCCTGACCGAAGGAACGTGCGTGAGCAGCGTCAACCCGCCGAACGGCGAGCGTCGGCTGGGATCAATCGGGCTTCGCATCCCCTTCCAGGCGATGAAGGCGGTCGTCGTGGACGATGCGGGACGGTATCTGCGCGACTGCGCAGCCAACGAAGAGGGGTTGCTCCTCATCTCCGGGCCGAACGTGTTCACCGGCTACACGCGTGCCGACCAGAACGAGGCCCTGTGGCTCGATCTCGGCGACGGCAAGCGCTGGCTCAACACGGGCGACCTCGGCCGCTGCGACATCGACGGTTACTTCTGGCTGACCGGCCGCAAGAAGGAGTTGATCATCCGGGGCGGACACAATATCGACCCGGCGACGATCGAGGAACCGCTGCATCGACACCCGGCGGTCCAGATCGCAGCGGCGATCGGTCGCCCCGATGCCTATGCCGGCGAGTTGCCGGTCGCGTATGTTCAGCTCAAGCCGGGCATGACCGCGACCGAACGCGATCTGGAAGTGTTCATTCAGCAGGAGATTGCGGAACGCGCCGCCCTGCCCAAGCACGTCCGAATCGTCGAAGCGATCCCGCTCACCGGCGTCGGCAAGATATTCAAACCGGAACTCAAGCGCCGCGAGACGAGCGACGCACTCCGCGCGGCATTGGACCAGGGCGGAGCGCCAGGCGCATCAGTCGACGTCTCGACCAGTGATTCCGGCGGAATGTCGGTCTCGGTCGAGCTGAGCGATCCCGGGCTCGAGACTGCCGCGCGCTTCGTGCTGGGGCGTTTTCCGTTTGCGTTCTCGATCTCGTTCGCAGCGGAACCCATTCGCTCGTCCGGTCCGGCAGCAACACATCTGCGGTGACGGAGGCGCGCGACTAGCCGCGACAACACAAATTCCGAGAGCGGCTTGTCACTATCAATAAGGTATCCAAAGCAACTGTAGTTCTTTAATCGGACCGAGACAGAGGAGACGCAAAATGAAATTGAGGCGAACGACGAGTTTCGCAGGTGCGATGGTTTGCATCTGCACGGCTGCACTTGCCGACAACGCAGATGCGCAGACGGCCGGAAGCATCACTACTTCGGTTGGATGGCTGCACGTCGCGCCCCAGGGCGACGCGACGCCCCTGACCGTGCAAAGTGTCGGCGGCGCAACGGTGAATCAGCAGATGGCTGGTACCGGGGCGCATGCCAGCTCGACGGATACGATGGGCATCACCACCGAGTACTACGTCACCGACAACATTGGTGTCGCCATGCTGTTCGGACTGCCACTGACAGTCAATCTGGTCGGTGACGGGACGTTGCAGAAGTACGGAACCCTCGGCACGACAAGGCCGATGCCGCCCGCCATCGAACTTCGATATCACCTGTTTTCAGCTGAATCGAAATTCCGTCCGTACGTAGGACTTGGCGTCAACTACACGTGGTTCACCCAGGTTCGGGCGACCAATCGCCAGTTCGTCACCGACAGCTTCGGGCCGGGCGGCTCGGCGCGCGCGACACTCAGTTCATCATGGAACCCGGTGTTCGAGCTCGGGGCGAGTTACGCGATGACCAAACATTGGTCGGTCGGTGCTTCCGTCGGCTACATGCCGGTGAAGACCCACCTCACGTTATACGGACAGACCGCGACCGGCACGCAGATCGTTTCCACATCGACGCTCCGACTCAATCCCGTCAACGTTTTCCTGAACGTCGCTTATACGTTCTAGCGGGTGCGTCCCGATGCCAGCCCCCCGCATGGAAGCAACACTTTGGATCGAACGATGAAACGACAGGCTCTCAAGACCATTCTTTTTGCATTGCCCAAGGTTCTGGACCTGACGGCGCGCCGCTTCCCCGCCTACCGCGATCGCCTCAAGGAGCGCAATCTCGTCGCGTGGATCGGGCTCATGGATCAAAGCATCGGTCGCGCCATCGAGTTCAGGAATGGCCGCATTCGGTCGCGCGCCGGCAAGCATCCGCGGCCCGATGTACGCATGGCCTTCAAGGACGTCGCCACCGCCCTGAAGTTCCTTTCCCCGAACCCGGACCAGGGCGAGATCGTCCACGCCGCCAAGAACTTCAAGGTGGTCACCGAGGGCGAGGACGAACTGCTGGTTTGGCTCATGCAGACCCTGAGCATGATGCGCACGGTCGGCCTGACGATGGGCACGCCCATGCGCGACGGCACCCGACGCTACACCACCTGTACCAATGGCGGGCCCCTGTTCGTCTACGTCAAGGATGGCCGCATCGTCCGCGTGACGCCCATCGAGCTGGACGATACGGATGCGTCAAGCTGGGTGATCGAGGCACGCGGACGCCGCTTCAGCCCGCCACGGCGCGGACTGGTCGCGCCCCACGCGTTGACCCTCAAGTCGCTGGTCTACTCCGACAAGCGCATCCTTCACCCGATGAAACGGGTCGACTTCGACCCGGACGGCGAGCGCAATCCGCAGAACCGGGGCAAGTCCGGCTATGTGCGTATCAGCTGGGACGAGGCCCTGGACATCGTCGCCAAGGAGATCAACCGGCAGAAGCGTGTTCACGGCCCCGGTTCCATCACGTTCCCGATGTCGTCCCACCACCAGTGGGGCAACGTCGGCTACTACCTCAGCGCGCTGACGCGCTTCGCCAACCTGATCGGCTTCACCCGGGTCGCCGCGAATCCGGACAGCTGGGAAGGCTGGTACTGGGGCGCGATGCATCATTTCGGCAACTCGATGCGTGTCGGCGTGCCCGCCGGCTACGGCGGCCTCGAGGACGGTCTCAAGGAGGCCGAAATGATCGTCTTCTGGTCCTGCGACCCCGAAAGTACCAACGGGGCCTACGCCGGATTCGAGGGAACCCCGCGCCGCCTGTGGGCCAAGGAGCTCGGCATCGAGTTCGTTCACATCGACCCGCACTGCAATCCCACCGCACAGCTGCTGGGCGGCCGCTGGATCCCGATCCGGCCGCAAACCGATGCCGCGCTGGCGACCGCCATCATGTACGTCTGGACCGTGGAGGGCCTCTACGACAAGGATTACGTCGCGACGCGCACGACCGGTTTCGACGATTGGAAAGCCTACCTGCTGGGCGAAACCGACGGTACTCCCAAGACACCCGAGTGGCAGGAAAGCGAGACCGGCGTGCCGGCCAAGGACGCCCGTGCGCTTGCGCGCCTGTGGGGGAAGAAGAAGGTGCATCTCGCCGTCGGGATGACCGGCGCGGGATTCGGCGGCGCGGGCCGCGGGGCGACCGGCGCGCAATGGGCGCGCTGCATGATCATGATGATGTCCATGCAGGGCTGGGGCAAGCCGGGGGTGAATTTCGGCTGCCTCGAAATCGGCGTCCCGCACGACCTCCAGTTCTACTTCCCCGGCTACGCGGACGGCGGCATTTCGGGCGACCTGGCGTGGACCGCCAATGCGGTGGACAACTACCAGCGCATGCCGCATATCCTGACCATGAATCCCGTCAAGCAAATGGTGCCGCGACAGCAGATGCCCGATGCGATTCTCAACGGTCACGCCACCGGTTATCTCTGGGACGGCATGTCCCAGGAAGCCCAGTTTGCGCCGTTCACGTACCCGATGCCCGGCTATTCGCCGATCCACATGATCTATCGCTACGGCGGATCCGCGTTCAGTACCGTGACGAATTCCGGACGCTGGACGCAGGCCTACCGGCACTCGAGCATCGAGTTCGTCGTCAATCAGTCGATCTGGATGGAAGGCGAAGCCCAGTTCGCCGACATCATCCTGCCCGCGTGCACTTCGCTGGAGCGCTGGGACATCGGAGAATGGGCGAATTCGGGCGGCTACGCCCACCACGGGTATGGCACGGTCAACCATCGCATGCTGACGCTGCAGCACAAGTGCATCGAACCCCTGGGCGAGTCCCGCTCCGACTACGACATTTTCACTGCCATCCTGACCCGGTTGGGCCTGGGTGGCATTTTCACCGAAGGCTGCGGAGATCTCGACTGGGTCAAGCGCGTCTTCGACTCGTCGGATCTGCCCGATCACATTTCGTGGCGCGAATTTTGCCGCAAGGGCTATTTCGTCGTGCCGCCCGAAAAGCCCGAACTGCGCCATCCCGTGGACATGCGTTGGTATGCGGAAGACAGGAAGAAGGACCTGCCGGAACCTCATCCGCTGCCGTCACAGTTCTCGGAGCGGTTCGGCAAGGGCCTGCAGACGCCGAGCGGCAAGCTGGAGTTCGTGCCCGAGTTGCTGAAGCGGCACACCGCGGACAATCCGGAGCGCCCACCGCTCAACCGATATATCCCCTCCTGGGAGGGGATGCGATCGGACCTGGCCCGGCGCTACCCGCTGCAACTGATCGCCACCCACAGCCGCTACAGCTTCCATACCCATTGCGACGGCAAGAATTCTGCCGTGAACGGCATCGACGATCACCGCGCGCTGATCGCGGGGCACCGGTTCTGGCTCCTGAGACTCAATCCGGCTGACGCTGCGGCTCGACGCATTGCCCATCGCGATCTCGTCAAAGTACACAACGACCGCGGCGCCGTGATCTGTGCGGCCGATGTCTCGCCCCTGGTGAACGCCGGAGTGGTGAAATCCTACGAGGCGAGCGCTGAATTTCAGCTGATCGAAATCGATGGCGAGCAAGTCGAGATCGGCGGCTGCATGAACATGCTGACCCCCGATCGGCCGCAGACCGCCGGCACCAGCAGCATGAGCCCGAATTCCTGCCTGGTGCAGGTCGAGAAATGGCGCGGTGCCGAGGCATTCATGCTCGGTCGCGCAGCGTGAGGAATTTCAAATGAGCAAGTGGAACCTGATCATCAACGTCGGCCGTTGCGAGAACTGCCAGAACTGTGTGATCGCCGCGCGAGACGAGCACGTCGGCAATGACTTCCCCGGCTATACGGCACCCGCCTCGGCCAGTGCCGAGAGCCCCATCCGCATCCTGCGTCGTGTACAGGGTGCTTCGCACATGATCGAGACCACTTACTTGCCGGTCATGTGCAACCACTGCGACGACGCGCCCTGCATGCGTGTGGGCGGCAGCGCCATTCGCAAGCGCGCCGACGGCATCGTCATCATCGATCCGGACAAGGCGCGAGGCCGAAAGGACATCGTCAAGGCGTGCCCTTACAAGGCGATCGTCTGGAACGAAGAACTGCAACTGCCGCAGATCTGGATCTTCGATGCGCATTTGCTCGACCAGGGCTGGTCCCGCCCGCGTTGTCAGCAGTCGTGCCCCACCGATGTCTTCGAGACGGTCAAGCTCGATGACACGGCGATGGCCGAGAAGGCCAGGCGTGAGGGACTCAAGGTATTGCGACCCAACCTGAGAACGAAGCCCCGCGTGTGGTATAGCGGCCTCGAGCGTTGGGAAACGTGCTTCGTCGGCGGAAGTGTCAGTGCCGAGGCAGGAGACGTGGTCGAGTGTGTCACGGATGCGGTCGTCGTCTTGTATGCAGGTAATCGGCAGGTAGCCGAAACCGTCTCGGACGGCTTCGGCGATTTCCGGTTCGACGGCCTGGCCAGGGGCAGCGGCCTCTACCGAGTCCAAATCCGGCATGCCCGCGGCAATGCCTGGCGCGAGTGCAGATTGGGCGACAGCGCCTACCTGGGCGAGATCAGGCTCAGCCGGTCGACCAACACCGTGGCGATCGAGTGCTCATGATCCGGGCGAAACTGGACGCTGCGGTTACCGACGGTGAGCGAATCAGAAAAAACAAGGCCGGGCAGAACACCCGGCCTTCGCCAACGCCATGCCGCATGCGCACCGCCCAAACGGAGGCACGCACGCGACCACCCGGTCGTCAGACCGCCATCACCGTCACCGACTTCGTGACGAGATACGGCTCCAGCGCTTCCGGCCCGCCTTCCGACCCGTAGCCCGAATCCTTCACGCCGCCGAACGGCATTTCCGGCCAGGGCGTCGCCGGCTGGTTGATCCACAGCATCCCGACTTCAAGGCGCTGCGTCAGCAGGTGCACGTTCGCGAACGAACGCGTGAACGCATAGCCGGCCAGCCCGAACGGCAGACGATTGGCTTCGGCGATCGCGTCCTCGAGCTTGTCGAAACCGCGGATCGCCGCGACCGGGCCGAACGGCTCGTTGTTGAACACGTCCGCTTCGAGCGGCACGTTCGCGATCACGGTCGGCGCGAAGAAGTTGCCTTCCGAGCCGATCCGTTCGCCGCCGGTCTCGATGCGCGCGCCGACCTTGCGCGCGTTCTCGACGACCGACGCCATCGCGGTCAGCCGGCGCGGGTTCGCCAGCGCGCCGAGCGTCGTGCCTTCCTCGAGGCCGTTGCCGACCTTCAGCCCCTGCGCATGCGCGACCAGCGCACGCGTGAATTCGTCGCGGATGCTGTTGTGCACGAGGAAGCGCGTCGGCGAGATGCACACCTGGCCCGCGTTGCGGAACTTCGCGCCACCGGCGGCCTTCACCGCCAGCGCGACGTCCGCGTCCTCGGCGACGATCACCGGCGCGTGGCCGCCCAGCTCCATCGTCGCGCGCTTCATGTGCTGGCCCGCGAGCGCCGCGAGTTGCTTGCCGACCGGCGTCGAGCCCGTGAAAGTCACCTTGCGGATCACCGGATGCGGAATCAGGTACGACGAGATTTCCGCCGGATCGCCGTACACGAGACCGACCACACCGGCCGGCACGCCCGCGTCGACGAACGCGCGCAGCAGCGCGGCCGGCGATGCCGGGGTTTCTTCCGGCGCCTTCACGAGGAACGAACAGCCGGTCGCCAGCGCGGCGCTCAGCTTGCGCACGACCTGGTTGACCGGGAAATTCCACGGCGTGAACGCCGCGACCGGTCCGACCGGCTCCTTCACGACGGTCTGCTGCGCGCCGAGATTGCGCGGCGGCACGATCCGGCCATACACGCGGCGGCCTTCGTCCGCGAACCATTCGATGATGTCGGCGGCCGACAGCACTTCCACACGCGCTTCCGTCAGCGGCTTGCCCTGCTCCTGCGTCATCAGCTGCGCGATCGTGTCGGCGCGCTCGCGCACCAGCGCGGCGGCCTTGCGCATCGTCGCCGCACGCTCGTGCGCGGGCACCTTGCGCCATGCTTCGAAACCGCGCTGTGCCGCGGCCAGCGCGCGATCGAGATCGGCGATGCCCGCGTGGGCCACCTTGCCGATCGCCTTGCCCGTCGCCGGGTTCACGACGTCGATCGTCTTGCCGCTCGCGGCGTCGACCCACTCGCCGTCGATCAGCAGTTGCGTATCCGTATAAGTCACGTTAGCCATCCAGACACCCCAGTTTTACGTCGATAAAACGCGCGCGGCCGCGAACGGCCGCACGCCGGTTGACAGAAAGCGCTGCGCCACCGGGCGCCCCGCACCCGGCAATGTTCGACGACGGGCGCGCGGCACGCATGCCCGCCGTCATTCGCCACGGTCGGTCGCGCTGAGCGGTCAGCGCGCGGCCGCCGTCGCCTTGCGGAGTTTCGCGACCTCCGTCGCCTGCACGGCCGGCGCGCCGTTGTTCCAGCCGGCGCGCATGAACGTCAGCACGTCGGCGATCTGCTGGTCGTTCAGCTGGTTCGCGAACGCCGGCATCGGGTACGCGGACGGCACGCCACCGATCACGAGCGACTCGCTGCCGTTCAACGTCACGTTGATCAGCGACGCGGCATCGGCCTCGAGCACGTTCGGGTTGCCGGCGAGCGGCGCGAGCAGCGGCGCGTAGCCGCGGCCGTCCGCGCCATGACAATGCAGGCAGTAAGCGTTATACACCTTTGCGCCCGGATCGTTCGCCGGCCGGCCCAACACGACCTGCGTCGCCTTCGGCTCATAACGGTAAGGCGGCGCGCCCGTGCCGCCCGCTGCCGGCAGCGATTTCAGGTAGCGGGACATCGCCGCCAGATCGTCGTCGGTCAGTTCCTGCGTGCTGTGGTTGATCACGCTGACCATCGAGCCGAACGCGGTCGCATGCCGGTTCGCGCCGGTCTTCAGGAATTGCGCGATATCCGCATCGCTCCAGCGGCCCAGCCCGGTATTGTGCTCGCCGGTCAGGTTCGACGCGAACCAGTTGTCGATCGGCGCGCCCGACAGGAACGCCGAACCGCCCTCGTCCAGCGCCTTCTCCTGGAAGCCGACACCGCGCGGCGTATGGCACGATCCGCAGTGCCCGAGCCCCTGCACGAGATATGCGCCGCGGTTCCACATCGCATCCTTGGCCGGCTTGTCGGCATAAGGCGTCGTATCGAGGAACACCATGTTCCACAACGCGAGCGGCCAGCGCATGTTGAGCGGCCACGGGATGTCGGACGCCCGGTTCGCCTGCTTCACCGGCTCGACGCCGTGCATGAAGTACGCGTACAGCGCCTTCACGTCGTCGTCCTTCAGCTTCGCGTACGACGGATACGGCATCGCCGGATACAGGTTGTGACCGTCCTTCGCGACGCCCTTGCGCAACGCGTTCGCAAAATCGGCTTCCGTATAGCCGCCGATGCCCGTGTCCGGGTCGGGCGTGATGTTGGTCGTGTAGATCGCGCCCATCGGCGTGACCATCTTCAGGCCGCCGGCGAACGGCGTGCCGCGCGGCGCGGTGTGGCACGCGACGCAATCGCCGGCCTTCGCGAGATACGCGCCGCGTGCGACCAGCGCGCTGTCGGCGGCCGCCGCTTGCGCGGCGTGCGCCGCCGTGCCGGCCATCAGCGCGGACAGCGCGATCAACGACGTGCCGAACGTGCGAGCGGCGCGACTCAGGCGGTTCGGACGATTCGAGGTGAGGTTTCGCATGGTTCGTGTCCTCCCCTCAAGCCGTCTTCAGCTGGTTGCCGACCGGCAGCTTGCGCAGCCGCGTGCCGGTCGCCGCGAAGATCGCGTTCGACACGGCAGCCGCGGTCGCCGCGGTGCCCGGCTCGCCGATTCCGCCCGGCGCCTCGGCGCTTTTGACGAGATGAACCTCGATCGGCGGCGTCTCGTTGATGCGCATCACCCGGTAGTCGGTGAAGTTGCTCTGCACGACGCGGCCGTCCTCGATCGTGATCTCGCCATACAGCGCGCCCGTGATCCCGAAGATGATGCCGCCCTGCACCTGCGCCTCGATCGTGCTCGGATTCACGGCCATCCCGCAGTCGACCGCGCACACGACACGCTTGACCTGCACTTCGCCGCCTTCCACCGCGACGTCGATGACGATCGAGAAGAAGCTGCCGAACGCGTGCATCACCGATACGCCGCGCCCTTGCCCCTTCGGCAGCGGCGTGCCCCAGCCGGCCGCCTTCGTCGCGACATCGAGCACGTTGCGCGCACGCGGCGTCTTGTCGAGCAGCGCGCGGCGGTACTGGACGGGATCGGTCTTGGCCTGCGCGGCGAGTTCGTCGATGAAGCTCTCGACGACGAACGTGCTGCGGGTCGGCCCGACGCCGCGCCAGAACGCGGTCGGCACGTGGCGCGGTTCCTGGCGCACGTAGTCGATCAACTGGTTCGGCAGGTCGTACGGCAGGTCGTTGGCAACCTCGACCGCGTCGGGATCGACGCCGTCCTTGAAGGCCGGCGGTGCGAAGCGCGCGAGGATCGACGAACCGACGATCCGGTGCTGCCATGCGACCGGCTTGCCGTTCGCGTCGAGGCCGGCCGAGATCCGGTCGTAGTAGTACGGGCGATACATGTCGTGCTGGATGTCTTCCTCGCGCGTCCACACGACCTTCACCGGCGCGTTGACCTGCTTCGCGATCTTCACGGCCTGGCCGATCATGTCCGTTTCGAGCCGTCGGCCGAAACCGCCGCCGAGCAGGTGGTTGTGCACGACGATCCGGTCGGGCGCGAGACCTGTGAGCTTCTGCACGGTGTCGACCGCCCGCGTCGGCACCTGCGTGCCGACCCAGATCTCGCAGCCGTCGCCGCGCACGTGCACCGTGCAGTTCACCGGCTCCATCGTTGCGTGCGCAAGGAGCGGCTGTTCGTAGACGGCATCGATGCGCGTCTTCGCGTTCGCGAACGCGCGGCCGACGTCGCCGTCCTTGCGCGCGACCGCACCCTTGCCATTCGCTGCGGCCTGCGCGAGATCGGCGACGATGTCCTTCGTCGACACCTTCGCGCCCGCGCCTTCGTTCCACTTCACGACGAGCGCCGACGCGCCGCGCTTCGCGGCCCACGTGTGATCGCCGACCACCGCGACCGCGTTGTCCGCGCGCACGACTTGGCGCACGCCCGGAATCTTCTTCGCGGCCGTGTCGTCGACGCTCGCGACCGTGCCGCCGAACACCGGGCTGTTCACGATCACCGCATACAGCATGCCGGGCACGCGCACGTCGAGCCCGAACTGCGCGGTGCCGTCGACCTTCTCCGGCGAGTCGAGCCGCTTCACCGGCTTGCCGATCAGCTTGAAATCGGCCGGCTGCTTCAGCGCGACGTCCTTCGGCACCGGCAGCTTCGACGCGGCATCCGCGAGCTGGCCGTACGATACGCGCCGGCCGCTCGGCGTGTGCTGCACTTCGCCGTTCGCCGCCCGGCAGTTGGCCGGATCCACGTTCCATTGCTTCGCCGCCGCCGAAACCAGCAGCGTGCGTGCGGTCGCGCCCGCGCGGCGCAGCGGTTCCCACGCGTACCGCACCGACGTCGAGCCGCCCGTCAGTTGGCCGCCGAGCAGCGGATCGAGGAACAGCTTCTCGTTCGGGGGCGCATGGTCGAGCGTGACGTTCGACAGCGGCACCTCGAGTTCCTCGGCGATCAGCATCGGCAGCGCCGTGTAGACACCCTGGCCCATTTCGACCTTCGGCATCACCAGCGTGACCTTGCCGGCGCGGTCGATCTGCACGAACGCGTTCGGCGCGAATACGCCGGCGCGCGCGCGTTCGTCCGCATCGCCGCCGATCACCGAGCGCCGTGCCTCATCGCCCGCCGCCGGCATGCTGAAGCCGAGCAGCAGGCCGCCGCCCGCCGCCGCGCCGAGCGACATGCCCGCCTTGAGAAACGAGCGGCGCGACACGCCCGCGCCGGCCCGACCCGCTTCGATCAGTCCTCGCGACATGTCAGCCTCCGCAGAGCCGCCTCAAGGAGGCTGACCGCCCCCTCGGGGGGCAGCGAACAAAGTGAGCGTGGGGGCTGTTTCATCTCATATCCCCTTCGCGGCGTGTTTGACCGCCGCGCGAATCCGGTTGTAGGTACCGCAGCGGCAGATGTTGCCGGCCATCGCCGCGTCGATGTCGGCGTCGCTCGGGTTCGGGTTCGATGCGATCAGCGCGGTGGCCGCCATCACCTGCCCGGACTGGCAGTAGCCGCACTGGACGACGTCCAGCTCGCGCCACGCCTGCTGGACCTTCTGCCCGGCCGGCGTCGCGCCGACGGCTTCGATCGTCGTGATCTTGCGGCCCGCGACGGCCGCGACCGGCAGTACGCATGCGCGTGCGGCGAACCCGTCGAGATGCACGGTGCACGCGCCGCATTGCGCGATCCCGCAGCCGAATTTCGTGCCGGTCAGGCCGACGACGTCGCGCAGGACCCATAGCAGGGGCATGTCGTCGGGCGCGTCGACCGTGCGGTTCTCGCCGTTGATGTTGAGGGTGACCATTCAGACTCCGGGGCCGGTGTATTGGGGAAGCGGCGCGAACGATGCGCTACGCCGCGTTGTCGTTGTCATTGCCGTCGCGTCATGCGTGACGGTTGCCGCGCGGCCCGGGCGGAGCGAGCCGCGACGACGGTGCCGCGTCGTTACTCGGCCACGTCGATGCCCGACAGCACCTTGATGACGGGCGGCGCCGCGAACCAGTCGGCCGACTTCACGCGAAATTCCGTGAAGTGCGGGCTGGCGAGGTGCGCGTCGAACGCGGCCTGGTCGTCGTAGATCTCGTACAGGTGCAGGTTCGGCGAACCGTCCTGCTCGCGGAACAGGTCGTAGCGCCGGTTGCCCGGCTCGACGCGCGTCTTGGCGACCATGCTGCGCAATTCGGCCTCGGCGGCCTGCGCGTGTTCGGGTTTCAGGAACAGGGAAGCAATCACGTGAAGCGTCATCTTTGTCACTCCTTTCGAAACGGAATCGAGCATGCCACAAGCCGGCGTCTCGCGACGCCAGCGTGCAATCGTCGTGTGTCGTCTTGCGCCGGTGTCAGGCCAGTTCGTCCGGACCCACGCGCACGACGACCTTGCCGAAATTCTTGCCGGCGAGCAAACCAATCAGCGCATTCGGCGCATCGGCGAGATCGGGGATGACATCCTCGAGCGCCTTCACCTTGCCCTGCGCGAGCCACTCGCTCATCTCCGTCAGGAACTGCGCGTAGCCCGTCGCGTAATGATCGAAAATGATGAAGCCCTGCATCCGGATGCGCTTGCGCAGGATCGTCCCCATCAGCAACGGCAGGCGATCGGGGCCGGCCGGCAACGCGGTGTCGTTGTAATGGGCGATCAGCCCGCACACCGGCACGCGCGCATGCTCGTTGAGCAGCGGCCACACCGCATCGAACACGGCGCCGCCGACGTTCTCGAAATAGACGTCGATACCCTTCGGACAGGCTTCCTTCAGCCGGGCGGCGAATTGCGGATCGCGGTGATCGACGCAATCGTCGAAGCCGAGCGTGCCCTTCACGTACGCGACCTTGTCGGCGCCGCCCGCGACGCCGATCACGCGGCAGCCCTTCAGCTTCGCGATCTGGCCGACCACCGCACCGACCGCCCCGCTCGCGGCGGCGACGACCACGGTTTCGCCGGCCTTCGGTTCGCCGATCTTCAGCAGCCCGGTGTACGCGGTGAACCCCGGCATGCCGAGCACGCCGAGCGCATGCGACGGATGCGCGAAGTCGCGGCCGAGCGGAATGAGACCGCTGCCGTCCGACAGCGAATAGTCCTGCCAGCCACCGCGCGCGACGACCAGGTCGCCTTCACGATACGCGGGCAGGTTCGACGCCACGACACGGCTGACCGTGCCGCCGACCATCACGTCGCCGAGTTCGACCGGCGGCGCATACGACGGCGCGTCGCTCATCCGGCCGCGCATGTACGGGTCGAGCGACAGCCAGATCGTGCGCAGCAGCACCTGGCCGGCGCCGGGCACCGGTACGTCGCCGGTTTCGAGACGAAAGTCGTTCGGGGTGGGCGCGCCGACCGGGCGCGCGTTCAGGATGATTCTGCGGTTTGCTGCCTTGCCTTGCGGCATGGGAACCTCCGTCAACAGGAAGGGACGTGCACGGGCACGATCGGATCAACGTTGGACAACCGTGATGCGCGAGGCTGCGGCCTTGCCGGCGAATCATCCGGCGGCGGGGCCGCCGCCTCGCGGGTAAAACAATGTGATTTCAGCCTAAGTAGACCAGTCGTCTAGCACTCACGCAAAAAACAAGGCGCGCCTGCGCGCGCCCACATTACGACTGCACTCCGTCGGGCTCGAAGGACGGCAGGTTCAGCATCCGCCGTGTTTCGAGCATCGCGCGTTCGAGCGGTTTGCGGTCGCGGTGAATCTTCTCCAGCAGCGTCGCGCCCAGCCACAGCTCGTAAAGGATCGCGGCCGTATGCGCCGGATCGTCGACGCCGCCCAGCGAACCGTCGGCCAACCCGGCCTCGATCCCGCCCGCGAGTCGCTCGATGATCTGGCCGGTGCCGCGCCGCAGGACCGCGCGCATCGCCTCCGACAAATCGGACACTTCCGCGCCGAGCTTCACCGCGAGGCACTTGCCTTCCGGATCGTCTGCGCACTGCGTGCGCAGCCAGTTGCCCCAGTACGTCATCAGGCGCTGCGCGCCCGAGCCGGCCGGGTGCTTGAGCAGGTTGTCGAGGTGCTCGAGATAGCCTTCGAAATACGATTCGAGCAGCGCCTCGCCGAACGCCTCCTTCGAACCGAAGTAATGGTAGAACGAGCCCTTCGGGATGCCCGCCGCGGCGAGAATCTCGTTCAGACCGACCGCCGAAAACCCCTTGTGGAGCATGATCGGCTTCGCGATATTCAGGATGTGCTGGCGGACTTCCGCGCCTGAAGATGCATTCATGATGGCGTATCTTAGCAACGATTAGACCGGTCGTCTAGTAACGTCGAGCCGGCAAGTTGAGCGGCACTTTACCCGAATCGCACCGCGTCGCGGACACGTCGTCGCCGCACCGTGGCGCCCACGTCACGCGGGTTTCGGGACGCGCTTCCTCGCGACCGGTTTCGCCGCACGCAGGGTGCCGCCCGCCGGTCGACCCGGCGCCCGGCGCGCGGGGGGGCGTGACGCCCGTTCGGCACGCAATGCGTCGAGTTCGCCGACGTACGCGGCATTGGCCGCGCGGGCCCCGTCGAGCTGGCCTTCGAGCATGCCGCAGCGGTGTTGCGTGTCGGCCAGTTGCGCCTGCAGTGCCGCGAGATCCTTGCGGTGCTGCGTATCGCGCTGTTCGGCGCGAGCCGTGGCCGCGTCGAATTCCTTCTGAACGCGCGCGGCCGCGAGCCGTTCGCGGTCGATCTCCTGAAGCGCTCGCCTCTCCGCTGCACGCAAGCGTTCTTCGGCCCGGCCCGCGTCGTCGCGCAGCCGCTCGAGTTGCGACGTGAAATCGGCGCGCGCCTGCGCCAGCGCGCGATCGGCGTCCGCGTTGTCGGATTTTAGCCGCTCGATTTCCGCTTGCAGCGCGCGGCGCGATGCTTCGTCGGCCGCCCTCGCCTGCTCGAGTTCCTGGATGCGCACCTGGGCCGCCAGCAACGCGCTCGTGCGGTGCTCCAGCGCGGTTTCGGTGCGGGACAGGTCGGCTTGCAATGCCGCGACCTCCGCTTTCGCCGCGGCCCGCTCGGCTTCGACTTCGGCGCGCAGTGCATCGAGCGCTGCGGCGGCGTCGGTACTCGAGCGGCGCCACAACGCGGCGACGAGCTCGCCCGCTGCCGCCTGCAGATCGGCCGGCAGATCCGGATGCTCGATGCGCACCCGGCTCTTTTCCCGCAACTCGGCCCAGAACTCGCCGAGCACCGCCGTCGGCGTGCTCATGCTGCCCTTGCGCACGAGCTGGTAAAGGCGGTTCGCGGTGGGCGTGACGCCGAAACGGAAGAACATCAACGCGCAGACCTCGCGATAGAGCTCGCGGGTCTTCGGGAAATCGGCCCTCAGGCGGTCGATTTCGGCGATCAGGCGGGATTCGTCGGCAACGAGGTCGGACATGACGGTTTGAGTCGTAGTTTCGTTAATAATATAACGTAAACCGTTAAATATCCAATTTCTCTGCGCCTATTATTTGACATTATTTCTATAATGTTGAGTTTTTAACGGCGAGCGTTGTCATTTCTGAACATGGCTTCCCGCCTCGCTGTTGCCATAGGCGTAGTGCGTCCTTTCACCGCTGCGGAGGGTAGAAACGAAAGAGGCTCGCACCGCGCGAGCCTCTTGTTTATGACGTCGTAATCGTCGTCACACCGACGTCGACCGCAGTCGACGTAGCGGCAGACCAATGCGCTCGCTACCGACGCGGCGGCTTACGGCACGACGTGCCGCCCCGATCAACCCAGCGGCACCACGCTCCCGAGCAGGATTCGCACGAGTGTCGCCTGGCGCGTCACGCCCGTCTTCGAGAAGATCGCGCGCAGGTGCGTGCGCGCGGTGTTCTTGCTGATCCCCGATTCCTCCGCCGCCTCCTCGAGCGTCAGCCCGTTCGTCAGCAGCAGCGCGAGCGACGTCTCGGCGGGTGTCAGGTCGAACAGCTTGCGGATGATTTCCTGCGCGCCCTGCGGCTTGCGGTCGGGGTCGCGCAGGAACAGCGTGACGGCCGGCCGGCGCTTGTTGTCCTCCGACCAGTCGGACAGCAGCACGGTGCGCACCAGCAGCCCGAGGCGCGGCTTGTCGAAGCCGCGCGTGATCGGCATCGCCTCGACGATCGCCGCGGCCGTGCCGTGGTGCCCCATCACCGCGTGGCGGATCAGCCGCTTGAGCGTGCGGTTCTCCTGCGCATCGGTCGCCTCGATCGTGCCGCGCGCAATCGTCAGACCGTTGTTCTGCTTCAGGATCTCGTCGGCGACGCCGTTCATGTCGATGATCGTGCCGTTCTCGTCGAGCGTGATCGTGCCGATCTGCATCCGGTTGATCGCGTTGGCATAGATCGACCGCTCGACCTCGGCCGTGTCGAGCCGCGAATGCAGTTCGACCGCCCGCTTCAGGTGCGGCAGCAGCAGCGCGCAGATCGCCTTGTCGCGCGCGGAGAACTGCTTCGACGCATGATTGCGGCACACGCGGAACCGGCACTCGACGCCCGACGGCGTGCGCAGGTCCGCGCCGAGGATGTAGCGCACGTCCTGCGGCTTCAGGAACTGCTTGTACAGTTCGCTCGACAGCCAGCCCGTGTCGCCGAACACGTCGTCGACCGTGACCACGCGATCGGCCGGCAGGCCGACGAACGGGTCGAGCGAATAGTAGTAGTTGTTGTACGACGCCTCGCCGTCCCCCGGCACGACCGGGCCGAACTCCGATGCATGCACGGACAGCGGTGCGCGACGGTCGCTCGCCGCCGCGCGCAGGATCAGCGTCACGTAGCTGGCCTGCAGCAGCCGGCGAACCATCTCGAGCGCGCCGGCCCACGGCGGCGTTTCCATCGGCCCCTGGTAGATGCGCGCCATCAGCTCGCTGAAATCAGCGACGCCGATGTCGGCCTCCTCGCTCGTTGACTGGCTCTCTTGCGGGGCCCATCTCGTCTCCATCAGCACGCTCCATCCTCCATGCAACTTGTGTTCGGTGCGATTCATCCGCGCCGCCATGATTAAGACGTGTCTTAATTCCGGCGTCATCGGGACATTCACTGAATGGTGAGCTTTGGCCATCCGGACGCGCGAACCATCGTCCAATCGGATGATGTGGCGCCCTGCCCGCTGCGCTGGAATGCCCGTCAGGCCGTGCCGGCAAGCGTCCGGCGCGGGCTCAGGGAAAACCGCGACGCGGGTTTACCTGATTCAGACCGCATCCGATTCAGACAGGAGTTCCAATGCCGCTCGACCCTCAGGCGCAGGCGCTGCTCGCCGCGCTCGCCCAAGTGCCCGCGATCGATTTCGATCGACTGACCGTGCCCGCGTACCGTGCGAGCCTCGCCGGAGGCAGCGCGTTCGCGCCCGGCGACGCGATTGCCGCCGAAGAGGACTGGCAAATCCCGGCGCCGGGTCGTCAGTTGTCCGCACGACTGTATCGGCCCGATGCCGACGGGCCGTTGCCGCTGACCGTGTTTTTCCACGGCGGCGGCTTCGTCGCGTGCGGCATCGATTCGCACGCGAACCTGTGCCGCAGTCTTGCCAGGCGGGCGCGCACGCTCGTGCTGTCGGTCGATTACCGGCTCGCGCCCGAAGCGCGCTTCCCGGCAGCCGCGCAGGACGCTTGCGACGCGGTGCGCTGGGCCGCCGCCGGTGCGCGCGATCTCGGCGCGCGCACCGGTGCGATCGCCGTGGCCGGCGACAGCGCGGGCGGCAACCTGGCCGCGGTCGCCGCGCTGCAGTTGCGCGGCTCGGGCATCGCGATCGCGCACCAGTTGCTGCTGTATCCGGTCGTCGATTGCGCGACCGAGCATCCGTCGTACGAATCGCTCGGCGAAGGCTATTTCCTGACGGCGGACGCGATGCGCTGGTTCAAGCGCCAGTATTTCGACGACGGCGCCGACCGCGCATCGCCGCTCGCGAGCCCGCTCGCCGTGGCGGACCTGTCGGGCGCGGCGCCGGCCACCATCGTCAGCGCGGAATTCGATCCGTTGCGCGACGAGGCCGAAGCGTACGCACTGCGTCTCGCGCAGGCCGGCACGCCGGTCTCGCTCGTGCGCTGGCCGGGCCAGCTGCACGGCTTCGCGAGCATGCTCGGCGCGCTCGACGCGGCCGATCGCGTGCTGACCTTCGGCGCCGACGCGCTGCGCCGCGCCTTCGACGCGACGGAGGCGCAATGACGCTCGCCAGTACGCCGGAAATCGTCGACGAGCTGCGTGCGGGGCGGATGGTCCTGCTCGTCGACGAGGAGGACCGCGAAAACGAAGGCGACCTCGTGATCGCGGCCGATCACGTGACGCCCGACGCGATCAACTTCATGGCGCGCTTCGGGCGCGGGCTGATCTGCCTGACGCTGACCGCGGAGCGCTGCGAGCAACTGCGTCTGCCGCCGATGGCCGAGCGCAACGGCACGCCATTCGGTACCGCGTTCACCGTCAGCATCGAGGCGGCCGAAGGCGTGACGACCGGCATTTCCGCGGCCGATCGCGCGCGAACGATCCGCGCGGCGGTGCGCGCGGGCGCGCGTCCCGACGATCTCGTGCAGCCCGGCCACGTGTTTCCGATCGCCGCGCGCCCGGGCGGCGTGCTGGTGCGCGCGGGACACACGGAGGCCGGCTGCGATCTCGCGGCGCTCGCCGGGCTCACGCCCGCGTCGGTGATCTGCGAGGTGATGAACGACGACGGCACGATGGCGCGGCTGCCCGAACTGCGGACGTTCGCCGCGCATCACGGGCTGAAGATCGGCACGATCGCGGACCTGATCCATTACCGCCGCGAGCACGAATCGCTCGTCGAGCGTGTCGGCGAACGGCCGCTGCATACGCCGTGGGGCCGGTTCCGCGCGATCGAGTATCGCGACACCGTGCACGGTGCGCCGCATCTTGCGCTGGTGCGCGGCGAGCCCGATCCGTCGACACCCGTGCTGACGCGCGTGCATGAATGCCATTCGCTGCTCGACCTGCTCGACGCGGAACCGTCCGCGCATTCGTGGCCGCTGCACGCGGCGCTGCAGCGGATCGATGCGGCCGGTTGCGGCGTCGCGGTGCTGCTCGACTGCGACATGCGCGGCGACGCGATGCGAACGCCGGCCGGCCACGCACGCCGCGACGGCCGCGTGACGGGAATCGGCTCGCAGATCCTGCGTGACCTCGGCGTGCGGCGGCTGAACGTGCTGTCGAGTCCGTTCCGGCTGCCGGCGCTGTCGGGGCACGACCTGGAAATCATGGCGTTCATTCCGCTCGGCGACGACGATCCGGAAAGCGCGCGCCGCCGATGCGAGCCCGCTGCGGGCGGCGTGATGCCGGGCTGACGGACTGACGGACTGACGGGCGCGTGCCGCGCGTCCTGGCACCGCCCCCACGGGTTTCCGCTTGACAGGCTATCGTTTGTTTTTATGAAATACAGTCTCGGGTTTGTATTTTGACGATACATACCATAGACTGTATTTTTCGATTACAAACGATCGCCTGTCATTGCGCGGAGAGTCCATGGCATTCCCTGTCCAGACCTTGAGCCAGTTGCGCCCGATCCTCGTCGGCTTCCGGAAGTCGGCGGGGTTCACGCAGGCGCAGCTCGCTGCCCGCCTCGGCGTGACGCAACAGTCGTACGCGCAGCTCGAGGCCAATCCGTCCGCGGTCAGTATCGAACGTCTTTTCAAGGTGCTGAACGTGCTCGGCGTTCGCCTGGCGCTCGAGCCGGGCACGCCGGACGACGCAGCAGCGCCCGCTGGCACCGCGCCGGCGCCCAAGCGCACGCCGGCCGCGCGCGGTCGCTCGTCCGGTTCGTCTGGCTCGTCCGATCTGCCGGTTCGCCCGCCGACCGCTGCGAAGGCCCCATCCGCCGCCACGCGGAAACGGCCTGCCGCCGCCACGCCCGGCAAGCCTCGGGGCACCACACGGGAGGACTGGTGACGATGGCCCGCCGCCCCCGCCACGACCGCCTCGACCTGTGGATGAACGGCATCCCGGTCGGCTACTGGGAAGTCCGGCGCGGCGTCGAGCGCCTCGTCTACCTGCCGGCGTGGGTCGACGATCCGCAAGGCCGTCCGCTGTCGCTGTCGCTGCCGTTCACGCCGGGCAACCAGCCGCACCAGGGCGCGATCGTCGCCGACTACTTCGACAACCTGCTGCCGGACAGCCAGCCGATCCGCCGCCGCATCGCGCAGCGCTACCGGCTCGGGTCGACGGCGCCGTTCGAACTGCTCGCGTCGATCGGCCGCGATTGCGTCGGGGCGCTGCAGTTGTTGCCCCCGGACGAAGCACCGGTCGACCTCGAATCGATCGACGGCACCGCGCTCGACGATGCGGCCGTGGCCGACGTGCTGCGCCACGCGACCGCCGCGCCGCTGCCCGGCCACGCGGAGCCGGACGGCGAGCTGCGCCTGTCGATCGCCGGCGCGCAGGAAAAGACCGCGCTATTGCGCGACGGCAATCGCTGGCTGCTGCCGGCGGGCAGCACGCCGACCACGCATATCTTCAAGCTGCCGCTGGGGCGCGTCGGGAACATGCAGGCCGACATGCGCACGTCGGTCGAGAACGAATGGCTGTGTTCGAAGATCGTCGCCGCGTACGGCCTGCCGGTCGCCGCGTGCGACATCGGCCGGTTCGACGACCAGAAGGCGCTGATCGTCGAGCGTTTCGACCGCCGTCCGTCCCGCGACGGCACCTGGATCCTGCGGCTGCCGCAGGAGGACATGTGCCAGGCGACCGGCACGCCGTCGGGCGCCAAATACGAATCCGACGGCGGCCCCGGCATCGCGACGATCATGGGCATCCTCGCGAATTCCGCCGAGGCCGCGCGGGACCGGACGAACTTCTTCGTCACGCAGCTCGTGTTCTGGGTGCTCGCGGCCATCGACGGCCACGCGAAGAATTTCAGCATCGCGCACCTGCCCGGCAACACGTATCGCAGCACGCCGCTGTACGACGTGCTGTCCGCGCATCCGATCATCGGCACGCGCCGCAACCAGCTGCCGCCGCGGCGCGCCCGGCTCGCGATGGCCGTGTGCGGGAAGAATCGCCATTACGTGATCGGCGACATCCAGCCGCGTCACTGGATCGCGCAAGGCGCGCGTGTCGGTCTGACCGAAGACGCCGTACGCGCGGCCATGGCCGATGTGGCGGCACGCACCGAACCGGTGATCGCCGGCGTCGCGTCGCGCATTCCGGCGGATTTCCCGTCAGACGTGGCCGATGCGATCTTCGACGGGATGCGCCGCCAGGCGCGCAAGCTGGGCGCGGCCGACTAGGCGGTGCGGCCGACTAGGCGGTGCGGCCGACTAGGCGGTGCGGGCGGCGGGCGGCGAGTCATCCACGTGGACGATGCGGCGTTGCGCCGACTCCGCACAATGGTCGCCGTGCTCATCCCCGCGCTCGCCCGACATGGAAACCGCCGCCCTCGATACCGCGTTCAGCCCGCTGCAGGTCGGCCCGTTGACGCTGCGCAACCGCCTGATCAAATCCGCGACCAACGAAGGGATGACGCCGAACGGCGTGCCGTCGCGTGCGCTCGTCGGGTTTCATGAACGCATCGCCGCGGGCGGCGCCGCGCTGACGACGGTCGCGTACTGCGCTGTCAGCGACGACGGCCGCACGTTCGTCGACCAGGCGCGGCTCGATGCGCCCACGGTCCGGCAATTCCGCGCGCTGACCGACGCGGTGCATCGCCACGGCGCGGCGGCGTCCGCGCAGATCACCCACGGCGGCTGCTTCACGTTCCTGCCGTCGCTGTCGACGAAACGTCCGTTGAGTGCGTCGGGCGGGTTCAACAAGGTCGGCGTGATGAGCGGCCGCTTCCTGAAGCAGGCGATGACGCGCGACCAGATGACCGTCATCGCCGACGAATTCGCACGCGCGGCGCGCCACGCGCGCGACGCGGGCTTCGACGCGGTCGAGATTCATATGGGTCACGGTTATCTGCTGAGCCAGTTCCTGTCGCCGCTGTACAACCGTCGCCGCGACGCATACGGCGGCGATGCGGCGCGCCGCGCGACGTTCCCCGTCGAGGTGCTGCGTCGCGTGCTCGATGCGGTCGGCCGCGATCTCGCCGTGGTCTGCAAGATCGGCGTGACCGAAGGCGTGCGTGGCGGCGGAACGCCCGACGACGCATGCGGGATCGCACGGCGGCTCGAGGCCGAGGGCGCGCACCTGCTGGTGCTGAGCGGCGGGATGAACGTCGAGTCGGTGTGGCAGCTGTTCGGCAGCCCGCTGCCCGGCGAGGCGCGCGCGAACGCCGACAACGCGATCGTGCGCACTGCGATGGCGCTGCAGAAGCTCACCGAGCCTAAGATGGGCGCGTTTCGGGAGATGTATTTCCTCGAGCATTCGCGGCAGGTGCGTGCGGCCGTCCGGATGCCGCTCGCCTATCTCGGCGGCGTGCGCTCGCGCGAAAACGTCGCGCTGGCGATGCGCGAAGGATTCGACGCGGTGGCGCTCGCCCGCGCGCTCGTGTTCGAGCCGGGTTTCGTGAACGAACTGCGCGACGGCCGCATCGCGCAATCGGGCTGCACGTCATGCAATCGCTGCGTCGTGTCGATGTACACGCCGGGCGGCACCGCATGCGCGCTCAAGGCGCCGAACGATCCGGCGCCGAACCGTGTGCCGGCCGCGGGCGTGTGACGTTACGCGGTCGCTGATTCCGCAGTCGCCCTCGCGGCCGTGGCCACTACCGCGAGCACGCCCTCTGCCGCTCATCCGGCGTCGCGGGCGCGGGCCAGCGCCGCGAGGTTCCCTTCCCCGAATCCGTGGTGCCCCTGCCGCTGCACGATCTCGAAGAAGATCTCGCCGGGCCGGCGCTTGACGAAGGTCTGGAAGAACAGGCGCGGCACGCCGTCGCTGCCGATTTCGCCGTCGACCAGCACCGCGCGGCGGCGCAGCGCGTCGAGATCGACGCCGTGCCCCGGCAGCCGCGCATCGACTTCGTCGTAATAGCGCGCCGGCGGTTCGATGAATTCGACGCCGTTCGCGCGCAGCGCATCGACGCTCGCCAGGATGTCGTCGGTCGCCAGCGCGACGTGCTGGACGCCTTCGCCCGGATGGTCCGGCAAATACGCGTGCATCAGCTCGGTGCGCCGCGTGCCTTCCTCGTAGACCGGAATCCGCACCGCGCCGCACGGCGACACCATCACGCGCGACTCTTCCGACACATGCCAGTGCGCGTCGATTTCATGGATTTCGCGGAAGTGCAGCAGGTCGTGATAGAAGTCGAGCCACTCGCGCATGCGCCCCGCGCCGACCGTCTGCGTGAAATGGTCGACCTGCTGCAGGCCCGTGCCCGCGCAATCGAGATCGGTATGCGCGGTCGCGATGTCGATCGGCCGGAAATCGATGTCGAAGATCGAGATGTCGCCGACGCCGCCGCGCTGGCCGTCCCGCCCACGCCAGCGGTCGACGAAATAAAGGTGCGAATCGCCGATCCCCTGGATCGCGGGAATCTTCAGCTCGCCGACCCCGATCCGCTCGCCCTCGAACGCCCACGCGCCGAGCTCGATCGCACGCTCGAACGCGCGCCGCGCGCTGGCCACGCGCAGCCCGATCGCGCACACGCCCATCCCGTATTCCTCCGCGTAGCGCGCAGCGAACGAATCGGGCTCGGCGTTGATCAGGAACTGCATCTGCCCTTGCCGGTACAGCGTGACGTTCTTGCTGACATGGCGCGCGATCGCCTTGAATCCGAGCTGCTCGAAGCGTTGCGCGAGCGCGTCCGGCACCGGCGCCGCGAACTCGACGAACTCGAGCCCGGCCATCCCGAGCGGATTGGCGGCCGGATCGGCAACGGGCGGCGTATCGCTGGACAGGGGGTGGGAATTGCCGGGCATTACAGTCTCCGGGGTATGCGGTCGATGGGGATGACGCCCGGCGCGTGCGGCACGCCCGGCCGATGGGGTGGCCGGGTGTCCGCCCGATTCGGGCAAGGTTTTGATGGTCCCGATTTTAACCAGATCGTTCACGGCGGCACACCCTGGCCGAACGGGATACGAATGCCTCGCCTAGTGCAAACCCGGGATTCGTTCGATAATCGCACATAAAAGAGCGATAATCGCGCATTTTGACCAATCGGCCAATTGCCGTCGTGCGGCGCGCGCCCTATTCTCCGTTCACCCATCGACTTCAATGCAGCATCGGACGCGGCGCCGCCACGATTCCACGATGCGCCGCGCCAGGAGACTTCGCCATGACCCCAACCTTCGACACCCTCGACGCCGCCGCCGGCGCCCGCGCGCGCAGCCAGGCCCGCAAGGCCGCGATAGGCAGCTTCGTCGGTGCCGTCGTCGACTGGTACGACTTCCTGCTGTACGGGATCGTCGCCGCACTCGTCTTCAATTCCGAATTCTTTCCGAAGGTGAGCCCGACCATGGGCACGCTCGCGGCGTTCGCGACCTTCGGCGTCGGCTTCCTGTTCCGGCCGCTCGGCGGCGTCGTGTTCGGCCATTACGGCGACCGGCTCGGCCGCAAGCGGATGCTCGTGCTGACCGTGATGCTGATGGGGCTGTCGACCGTCGCGATCGGCCTGCTGCCGAGCTTCGCGACGATCGGCTGGTGGGCGCCCGTGCTGCTGGTGCTGATGCGTGCGATCCAGGGCTTCGCGGTCGGCGGCGAATGGGGCGGCGCGGCGCTGATGGCCGTCGAGAGCGCACCGAAGCAGAAAAAGGCGTTCTACAGCAGCGGCGTGCAGGTCGGCTACGGCGTCGGGCTCGTGCTGGCCACGGGGATCGTGTCGATCCTGAGCCATACGCTCGGCGAGGCCGCATTCAAGTCGTGGGGCTGGCGCCTGCCGTTCGTGTTCAGCATCGTGCTGGTGCTGATCGGGCTGTGGGTTCGCAAGAGCATGGACGAGTCGCAGGAATTCGTCGAGAAGGTCGAGCACGGCAATCGCAAGCTGCGCCTGCCGGTGCTGGAGGCGCTGACGCGCCATCCGAAGGCGTTCCTGCTGATCGTCGCGCTGCGGCTCGCCGAACTGTTCACGATGTATATCGTCACCGCGTTCGCGCTCAGCTATTCGACGTCGAACCTCGGCATGTCGCGCGACCTGTTCCTGAACATCGGCCTGCTGGTCGGCGCGGTCAGCTGCGTGACGATCCCGTGCTTCGCGTGGCTGGCGGACCGCTTCGGCCTGCGCCGCATCTACCTGATCGGCGCGCTGATCGGCCTTGCGTCGGCGGTGCCGTTCTTCGTCGCGCTGGAATCGCGCTCGATCGCGTGGATCGTGGTCTTTTCGATCCTGCTCGCCAATGCCGCGCACGACATGATCGTGAGCGTCCAGCAACCGCTCTTCACCGAGTTGTTCGGTGCGGAATACCGCTACAGCGGCGCGGGCGTCGGTTATCAGTTCGCGAGCGTCGTCGGCGGCGGGTTCACGCCGTTCATCGCGGTGGCCCTGGTCAGCCTGGCCGGCGGTTCGTGGCACCTGGTCGCCGGTTATCTCGCGGTGGGTTGCCTGATCTCGCTGGTGGTCGCCGCGCGGATGCGGGCGGCGTAGTGAGGGAATGACCGGATGGCCGGCCGTGATACGCGCCGGCCATTTTCACACCGGCTACTATCCCCGGCGAGCCGGACGGGCCCGGCCCTCGCCCAACGTCAAACACAGTCAATCCCGCGCGCAGAAGCCCTTTTTCCCCTCTGAACATTCCACGTCACCCGCCGACCAATGGCATCATATGGGCCTACGTCAGTCACAGATACGCCCCCATATCATGTCGAATCTCATCGTCCACGGCGGCACTCCGCTGCGCGGGGACATCAAGCCGTCCGCGAACAAGAACGCCGTCCTGCCGATCCTGTGCGCCACCCTGTTGACCGATCAGCCGCTGCGCCTCGTCGGCGTGCCGGACATCACCGACGTGCGCAAGATCCTCGACATCTTCCGCACGCTCGGCAGCGACGTGTCGGTCGACTTCACGACCGGCATTCTCGAGCTCCACCATCGCAACACGACGTTCGACCCGGCCGTTCACCGCCTGCCCGAGGCGATGCGCTCGTCGATCATGCTGATTCCGCCGCTACTCGCGCGCTTCGGCGTCGCGCGCCTCGAGAACGACGTGAAGGGCTGCACGCTCGGTGTGCGCGAAATCGATCCGCACGTCGAAGTGTTCGAGCGCTTCGGCGCGCACATCGAGCGCACGCCCGATTCGCTGATCGTCCGTGCCGACGGCCCGCTGACGGCCAACGATCACTGGCTCGACTACGCATCGGTGACGACCACCGAAAACTTCGCGCTGTGCGCGACGGCCGCGGGCGGCACGTCCACGCTGATGAATGCGGCGTCCGAGCCGCACGTGCAGGAGTTCTGCCAGTTCCTCGCGATGATCGGCGTCGCGATCGAAGGCATCGGCACGTCGCGCCTGTGCGTGACGGGCGGCGGCAAGCTCGGCGGCGGCGAATTCCGCTTCGCCGAGGATTTCCACGAAATCGCGACGTTCCTCGCACTGGGCGCGATCACCGGCGGCGACATCACGGTGCGCAACTCGTCGCCGGAGCATTTCCCGCTGATCGACCGCACGTTCGCGAAGTTCGGCGTGACCGTCACGCACCGCGACGGCTGGTCCCGTGCGGAACGCGACGGCCCGCTGCGCGTGCGCCGGCCGTTCACGCAGAACATCCTGACCAAGGTCGAAGCCGCGCCGTGGCCGTACCTGCCGGTCGACCTGCTGCCGATCTTCATCGCGCTCGGCGTGCGCGCGGAAGGCAGCGCGATGTTCTGGAACAAGGTCTACGACGGCGCGCTCGGCTGGTCCGGCGAACTGTCGAAATTCGGCGCGCACGTGCTGCTGTCCGATCCGCACCGGCTGATCACGTTCGGCGGCCTGCAGCTGACGCCGGCGCGCGT
Source organism: Burkholderia sp. SCN-KJ (assembly GCF_024656005.1). Lineage (NCBI taxonomy): Bacteria > Pseudomonadati > Pseudomonadota > Betaproteobacteria > Burkholderiales > Burkholderiaceae > Burkholderia > Burkholderia sp. SCN-KJ. The sequence continues at coordinate 319,922 of NZ_JANKOG010000006.1, read as the reverse complement.
CGAGAGCCCGTACATCATCCGTGTCGCGATCGCGCTGCTGATGGTGGCCGCGAGCATCGAAGGCCGCTCGGAAATCATGAACGCGCTGCCGATCCGTCGCGCGCACCCGCATTTCGTCGAAAACCTGCGTTCGGTCGGTGCGAACGTCGAGTGGACGAGCAGCGAGTAACGTCGACCCGGATGCGGCGCGTGTAACGTTCGCGCCGCATCCTCAGGCAAACGGATTTCGCAACTCCGGACCGCCCTCCACGCTCAAGCCGTCGTGCATGTCCTCGGTGTACAGGTATTCGCAACCCTCGATCGACGCAGCTGCCACGATGCACGCGTCGTGGAAGGACAAGCGATGCCGCTCCGCCAGCCTTCGCGCGAGGTCGTGCGTATCGACCGTGATCGGCACGACATGGCACAAACTCCTGATCGGCTCCAGAAACTGCCCCACCTCGCGCCAGGGCATCCGCAATTTTCGGCTGCACACGCTGGCGACTTCGTTCAGTACCTGAACGCTGATGGTCGGCCGTCGAAGGAATAGCGCCTCCGCACGATTTGCCCTGGTTTCGTCCTCGGACAACAGATAAAGCACGACATTGCTGTCGACGAACGATTTCGCCGACTCAATCCCGCTCATTCGCGTCATCCCGGCTGAACTTGAAGTCGGCGGGCAGCTTGCCCCTGAAACGCCTCAATCGCTGCAGAAGCTCGTCCGGCCTCGGCTTGCGACGCACGGCGAAAACGCGCGGACTGTCGACGACGATTTCGATATCGTCCCCCTCGCGAAGCTCCAGTGCGTCGACCACACTGGCCGGAAGGCGGACCGCCAGGCTATTGCCCCACTTTGCAACCTGCATACGAACCTCCGTGGATATACAAGATAAATTGTATATCTGCGATGCGAGGCCACACAGCTGGCCGAACGGATAGCGCCGGCTCGCCGCATGTCGCATTGCCCGCTGAGCCGCGCGATAATCGCCCACTCCCGCACGAACATCGCGCACAACGCATCCTCGACCATGAAAAAGCCCGACCTCGACCGACGCGACTGGATTGCCGGCCTCGAAAAGGGCCTGATGATCCTCGAGGCATTCGACAGCCAGCACGCGCGGATGACGCCGACCCAGGCCGCCGCCCGCACCGGCCTCACGCGCACGGCCGCGCGACGCTACCTGCTGACGCTCGAATCGCTCGGCTACGTGTACACCGACGGCAAGCTGTACGGCCTCACGCCGCGCGTGCTGCGGGTCGGCTGGTCGTACTTCGATTCGGCGCGCCTGCCGCGCACGGTCCAGCCCTATCTGCAGCAACTGAGCGCGTCGCTGAACGAATCGGCGTACGTGAGCGTGCTCGACGGCTGGGAACTCGTGTTCATCGCCCGCAACGGCGTGTCGCGTGTGATGACGACCGGCTTCGTGCTCGGCGCGCGCGTACCGGCCCCGCTGACGTCGCCGGGCGTCGTGCTGCTCGCGCATCATCCGGATCGCGAGGCCGTCCGCACGTGGCTCGACGACACCGAACTCGCGCCGTTCACGCCGCACACGATCACCAACAAGGCGCGCCTGCTCGAACAGGTCGACCACGCGCGCGACGCGGGCTTCGCGGTGATCGAGCAGCAATTGCAGGTCGGCGTGCGCGGCATCGCGGTGCCGCTGAAGAACCGTCACGGCGAAGTCGTCGCCGCGCTGAGCACGAACATGCCGATCGGCACGGAGACGACCGACGCGGCCGTGCGGCGCGTGCTGCCGCATCTGCAGGAAACCGCGCTCGCGATGCTCAACGTGCTTTAGGGATTCACGCGAGCCGCGCGCACGTCATCCCGCTCGCGACATCCGTCACGCCCGTCACCCGATCCGCCACCACCGCGGCAACAGATCGCGCACCTCCCGCCGCCGGTAACGATCGTCGATCAGATGCACGACGCCCTCGTCGTGTTCGGTGCGGATCACGCGCCCGGCCGCCTGCACGACCTTCTGCAGGCCCGGGTACAGATACATGTAGTCGTACCCGTTGCCGAAGCGCGCCTCCATCGCGCGCCGCATCTGTTCGTTGACATCGTTGACCTGCGGCAGCCCGAGCGTCGCGATGAACGCGCCGATCAGCCGCTCGCCGACGAGATCCACGCCTTCCGAGAACGCACCGCCCAGCACCGCGAAGCCGACCCCGCGCCCGCCCGCGTCGAAGCGCGCGAGAAACGCGTCGCGCTCGCTTTCGGCCATGCCGGGCGCCTGGGCCCACACGGGCACGTCCGGATGACGCGTCTGCATCAGCGCGACGACGCGCCCGAGATAGTCGAAGCTGCTGAGGAAGCCGAGGTAGTTGCCGGGCCGTGTCGCATACTGCGCGGCGATCAGGTCCACGATCGGTTCGAGCGAACGGTCGCGGTCGCGCCAGCGCGTCGATACATGGCTCGCGACGCGCACGGTCAGTTGCTCGGCGCGGAACGGCCCGTCGACGTCGAGCCAGCCGGTGTCGGCCGGCAACCCAAGCGTGTCGCGATAGAAATGAAACGGGCTCAACGTGCCGGAAAACAGCACGGTCGCGCGCGCGGCATCGTAACGCGGCGCGAGAAAGCCGGCCGGAATCACGTTGCGCACGCACAGCGTCGACTGGATGCGGCGGCGGCGCTCGGCCGGTGCGACACCGTCGAGCCCGGACTGGCGCGGCAGCGGCTCGCCGTGCAGCGTCGCGTCGAAGATCGACGCGCCGTCGAACGCATCGGCGAGCACGCCGAACTGGATCGCCTCGAAATGAAAGCGCAGCAGCGCGTCGCCGTTCGCGCGCGGCGCATCGGTCAGGTGTTCGCCGATCGCCGCGACGAGGTTCTGCACGGCCGACACGATCGGCCCCGGAATCTCGGGGTATGCCGCATAGCGCTCGGCCTGTGCGCGATTGAGCGTGCCCCACGCGCGCGCGAGCCGGTCGAACGCCTTGCGCAGTGCCGCGGGCGCCGTCTCGCGCGCGGCCGCGAATGCGAACGGGTCGAGCGATGCGCTGTACATCTTGCGGGCTCGATCGAGCAGGTTGTGCGCCTCGTCGACGAGCACGCCGACGCGCCACTGGTTCTGCTGCGCGAGCGTATGCAGCATCGCGCTGCCGTCGTAGTAGTAGTTGTAGTCGCCGATCACCATGTCCGACCAGCGCGCCAGCTCCTGCGCGAGATAGTACGGACAGACGTCGTGCGCGAGCGCCGCCTCGCGCACGGTATCGCGATCGAGCAGCCCCGCGCCGATCGCCGCCTCGCGCGCCGCCGGCAGCCGGTCGTAGAAGCCTTGCGCAAGCGGGCACGATTCGCCGTGACACGCGCGGTCGGGATGCTCGCACGCCTTGTCGCGCGCGACGAGCTCGAGCACGCGCAGCGGCAGCGCCGGCGTGCCGGCGCCGAGCGTGGTCGCCGCTTCCAGCGCGAGCGCGCGGCCGGGCGTCTTCGCCGTCAGGAAGAACACGTGATCGAGCTCGCCCTCGCCGCACGCCTTCAGCAGCGGAAACACCGTGCCGAGCGTCTTGCCGATGCCGGTCGGCGCCTGCGCCATCAGGCAGCGCTCGTCGCGCGCCGCCCGATAGACGGACACGGCCAGCTCGCGCTGGCCGCTGCGGAATCGGCCGTGCGGAAACGTCAGCGCACGCAGCGCCGCATCGCGGGCCGAGCGGTGCGCGGTCTCGCGCTCGGCCCAGCCGACGAAGCACGCGCACTGCTCGGCGAAGAACGCGGCGAGCGCGCTTGCGCCGAGCGTCTCGGTCAGCACGGTCTCGCGCTCCGACACGATGTCGAAATACACGAGCGCGACGTCGATTTCCGCGAGGCCGCGTGCGTCGCACATCAGGTGAGCATAGACCTTCGCCTGCGCCCAGTGCAGCGCGCGATGGTTGGCCGGCATCGCGTCGAGGCTGCCGCGGTAGGTCTTGATCTCCTCGAGCCGGTTCGCGACCGGATCGTAGCCGTCCGCGCGCCCGCGCACGGTGAGCGTGCCCCACGTGCCGGTCAGCGCGATCTCGGTTTCGTAGCGTGCGCCGCGCCTCGACGTGACGGCGCCGTGGCCGGCAATGCCTTCGAGCGCGGTCGGCGCGGGCGTGAAGCGCAGGTCGAGATCGCCGCGCCGCGCGGTGAATTCACACATCGCCCGCACCGCGACGACGTAGCTCATGCGGACAATCCCGCCGCTTCGGCCTGCTCGACTCCGGCTCCAGCCCATTCGACATCGACGACACGCACCGGCATGCCGTGCGCGAGGCAGTACGCGAGCCAGCGCGTCTGGTTGTCCTGCAGCCGGTCGCCGGGGCCCTTCACCTCGATCAATTCATAGCGCCGCTCGCCGGGCCAGAAACGGACGAGATCGGGCAGCCCCGAGCGGTTGCCGCGGATATCCGCGAGCAGGCGCGTGAACCACAGCCGCAGGTGCTCGGGCGGCAGGCAGGCCAGCGCCTCGTCGATCAGTTCGCCGGTCAGCACGCCCCAGAACACGAACGGCGATTGCAGCCCCGTCTTCGTCGCGAAGTGCCGGCGGATCGTGTCGCGGTACGCGCCCGAGTCGAGTTGCGCGAAACAGGCGGCGAACGCGTCCGTGCGGCGCACGGCGAAATCGGGCGCGTGCAGGTCGGCCGGGCCGCGCTGGAACGGGTGGAAGAACGCGCCGGGCACGGCCGCGAACACGGGCTCCCAGCACAGCAGGCCGAACAGCGAATTGATCAGCGTGTTCTCGACGTAGTGAACCGGCGCGCCGGGCTGCGCGAGATGGTCGCGCACCGCGTATTCGACGCTGACGAACGCTTCGGGGCGCACCAGCACGAGCGTCTCGCGCGGCACCTCGGGCGTGCCGCCCGCGCGTTCGACCCGCTGCCCGAGACGGCGCTGCAGGCGCGGCAGCATCCGCTCGACGCGCTGGCGCTCCTCGTCGCTTTCGAAGCCGCCGCGCGCATCGAGCGCGAGCGCGAGCGCATCGGTGTCGCGGCCGCAGCGTTCGAGCACGCGAATGCGCCGGTGCCGGCTGCCCGGCCACGCGCTGCGCGCATACGCGTCGAGCGCGGCAGCCCAGTCGGCGCGGCGCTCGCAAGTCTGCCCGAGCGTGAACAGCAGCTTCGCGCGGCGCGTCGCGAGCCACGGCTGCGCGCAGCCGACCGCGTCGATCGCCTGCAGCAGATCGTCGAACGGCTGGTCGTCGGGCCATGCGTCGAGTGCTTCTCGGCAGGTCTGCAGCGCGAGATACGCGTCGACGTCGTCGCGCTGCTGGAACGCGCGCGACGACGGCGCGAACGGCACGCTTTCGTACTGGAACACGCCGAGATCGGCGAGCACGAATTCGCTCCAGTCCTGATGAAGATTGCCGAAGAACATCAGCCGCAGGCGGTCGCACAGCGCGCCGACCGTCACGCGCAGCACGCGATCGCCGGCCTGCGCGCACCATGCGTCGAGCGGTTGCGCCACGTCGTGCGCGGGCCGCAACCGCTCGAGCCATTCGGGCTTGCGCTCGCCCGCGTGCGCGGCGAGCGACGGGAACACCTTCAGCAGGTCGGCCTTGGTCGACAGCGCGAACAACTCGTCGAGCGTGAGCGCGGGTGCCGGATCGACCCAGCCGAGCTCGACGAGCGGCGCGGCCGCGTCGAGCGTGCTGCCGATTTCGTCGTACGCGAGCTTGCTCGCGCGGAAGTCGGTGCCGCTGCGCATCAGCATCCGCACGAGCAACGCACGCGACGCTTTCGGCAGTTGCGCGAAATGCGCGAGAAACGCATGTTCGCTCGCATCGAGCAGGTCGTCGTAGCGCTCGCCGAGCCAGGCCAGCGCGCGTTCGAAATTGGTCAGGTAGTAAAACGCCGGGGGCGTCGGCGATGCAGGCGTCACGGGGATCGATCACTGTACGTTTGTACAGGTCGGAATCATATCAAATGTGACGAAAAATGCCGCATGCCGCGCACCACGACGCAGCCGCCCGACCGTCGCCGATCGCGGTCAGAACTGGTAATTCACCGACATGTCGAACACGCCGTTCGTCGACTGCTGCGTGATCGGGCTGCGCCGTGCGTGGCCGACGAGCTGTTCGATCGCGCCGTCCATCGTCACGAACCAGTGCTTGTTGACGAACCACACCATCGTCACGCCCGCGCCGAACGACTTCATCCCCGCGCCCGACGAATAGGCCGGCAGGCCCGAACGCGCGGACGCCCCCGCGGGCACGCCGAACCAGCTGTTCATGTAGCGCGAATCGGCGAACGACACGGTCGGCCCGGCGAACCAGAAAAAGTGTTCGTTGCTGCCCGGCATCGGCATGTACGCGGAGAAATCGCCGACCCAGCCGTTCGAGCCGCCGATGCTGCGCCGCACATCCGCGCGCAGCACGAGCGGAAAGTCCTTCGAGATCACGTAGTCGGCCGCGAGCTTCATCACCGGCGCCGCGTTGATGTTGTCGAGTCCGTTCAGGTGGTCGAGGTCGTCCGCCGAGCGGCGTCCGAGGTCATAGCCGACCGACAGGCTCACGCGCCAGTTGGGCCCGCGCAACACGTTCGCGCCGAGCCCGTCGCCCGTCGACAGGAAGAACAGGTCGCGATAGCGCACGTCGAAATTCGGGCCGCCCATCACGCGATAGCGATCGGAACCCGCGTAGCGCGGCTGCAGCGTCATCGCCGCGCCGACGCTGACCTGCCACGTGGGGACGGTCGGACTGAACAGTTTCTGCAGCGGGACGCCCGCCGAGTATTGCCATTCGCCGAGCGGCGACGGCGTCTGGGCCGACGCGTCGCGGGCACCGGCCGCCGCCAGCGCGGCGAAGGCCGACAGGCCGGACACGAACCGGCGGGTGCCGGGCGACAACAACGGGCGGGCAACGGTCATCAAGGCGGTCTCCGTCGGTTGCACGAAACGAACCTGAGGGAAAGCGCGTCGCAGCCTGGCCGGCTGCAACGGCGAGCAGCCGACGGCGCGAACGTAGCGTGCGCTGAATTGTGAACATCCTACGCTGGCGCACGCGAAGCCGCAAAGCGCCCGTTGAACGCGGGCACTTTGCCGGATTCCGGCATGAACCGGCGCAGGGTTGCGGAATCAGAAACGCTCGACGTGATAGTCGCCGGCGAGCGCGGCGGGGCTGCGCTTCGCCATCATGCGCGAGAAGCCGTCCGCGAGACGCCCGAGCGCAAGCTGCTTCTGGCTCGCGTCCCAGTGCGTGTACGTGTCGTACGCGGTGTCGTCGAACGACACGGTGACGGCGACCGGGCGCCCGCTCGCGCGAAAGCCGATGTGCAGCACGCCGCCCGGCAACTCCTCGATGTGGTAACGCAACGAACGCGACTCGAAATAGCGGCCCAGCACCTGGGCGATCGCGCGCTTGTCGGGCGATTGCACGTGAATGTCCATGATGGTCCTCCTTTTGATGATCGCGCGGCCGGCCGCGGTTCGCTGCCCTCGCCCGGCATCCGCATCGGCGGCGGCTGCGACGGCGGATCGCCTTGCGGCAGGCCCGGGGGCACGGGCGGATCGAACGGATCGTCGTGCTCGGGCAGCGCCGGATCGGGATCGAAGTCGGGCGTCGGCTCCGGACGGTGCAGCATGGATCGTGTACTCATGTCGCTCCTGCGCGGCGGCTCGCGCGTGTCGATGGGTGCGGCGAGCGCGCGCAAGCGGCGTGCCTGCCCGGCGGGCAGCCGCGCACCGGTCATGCATCGTAGGCCGCCATCACCAGCCACAGCGTCCGCCCTTCGGCGGCGAGGCGCGCCGCGAGTGCGAACCGATCGGACGGCGCGCATCGCGCGGCGAGCGCCCGCCGTGCGCTTTCCGGCCCCGCGTAGACGGTAGGGTTCAGCTCGCGAACCTCGTCCTTCCCGTCGAACATGCGCCGCTCGGGCCGGTGGATCCGCGATTCGCGCTTCCATGTGTCGAAACGCTCGCGCACCTGACTGAAATCGCCGCCGCACACGTTCGCGTCGTAACGTATTCTTTCCCTGGGTTCATTCATCACGATGTCCTCTCGTCCACGCCGGCGGCGGGCCGGCCACGTGTCCGCCCGCCCGGCCGGCTCGACGGCTGCAAGCGTCATGCCGCCCGCGCCGCGCGGGCACGGTGCTTGCACCCCTCGTACCCGTAAGGAGGTTCGATCATGACCGCATCCGCCCCCGGTAGCCGAGACGCCGTGTCACCGGCTGCCAGCCCGCTCTCCCTGGCCACGTCGCGCAAGCCGTCCGACGACAAGACGGAAGAGCGCATCGACGAAGGGCTCGAGGAGACGTTCCCGGCCAGCGATCCGCCCGCCGTCGGCGGTGCGACCCGCATCGACCCCGCCAGGCCGTCCGGCAAACGCGAACGTCGCGCGCCCGACGCCCCGCAACCGCCCCGCGATCACGGCTGACGGCGGCACCCCGGCCCGCGATGCGCGGCAACGTAGCGTCGCCCGGCCGGCCCAACCGGAGTGAAGTGATGAAACGCATCGAACGTGCATGGCACGAAGTCAGCGGCGCCGCGGGCGTCGCGGCGCTCGCCGCGATCGAGAGTGCGCTGGTCCTCGCAATCGTCGTGATGACGGGCGTCGGCCACTGAGCGTCGCTCGCGGCCCCGCCGCGGCTGCCGCCGTGGAAGATGTACAAGGCGGCTGGCAAATTTCTCCGTGGCCCGGCCGCGCAGGCCCGGCCTGTGCCGATTGAACGCGGCACGCGTTCTGCTTCCATGTCGTCTCGTTCACGAAGGAGGCGTTCATGTATCGCGTCAATGAAATCATGTCGCGCGACGTAGTCTGCGTCGCGCCGACCGACACGATTCGCCATGCGGCCGAATTGATGCAGCGCTTCGACATCGGCGTGCTGCCGGTCTGCGATGACACCGGGCTCGTCGCGATCGTGACGGACCGCGACCTCGCAGTGCGAGCGCTGTCGCACGGGCATTCGTCCGATACCCCGGTGAAGGTGGTCGCATCCGCGCCGGTGCAGTGGTGCGTGGAGGACGACGGCGTCGGCGACGTCCAGCAGCGGATGGCCGACGTGCAGTTGCACCGGATGCCGGTGCTCGACGCCAATCACCAGATCGTCGGCATCGTGTCGCTGGGTGACATCGCGACACGCGCGGGCGGCCCGGCACGCGACGAGCTGGCGAACACGCTCGAGGACGTGTCCCTGCCGCGCCGCCGCTGACCGCGGCCCTCACCCGTGCGGCCCGCGCGCCGTGTGCGCCGCGCCGCTTCGACCAGGAGAACAGCGATGACAACGGACAGACCGTCGCGCACGCAGGCGCACATCGTCGGCGACCGCGGCCGTTCGGCCGGCGGGCCGGGGCCGGACGTGATGGCCGCCAGCACGCTGGAAGACGATCGCGTGCTGACGCTGGACGGCGACGACATCGGCAAGATCACGAACATCATGCTCGATATCCGCTCGGGCCGGATCGCGTATGCGGTCGTGTCGTCGGGCGGGTTGCTCGGGATCGGCGACAAGCTGCTCGCGGTGCCGTGGAACGTGCTGACGCTCGACGCCGGGCGCCGCTGCTTCGTGCTGCCCGTTTCGACCGAGCGCGTGCGCGACGCGCCCGGCTTCGAGAAAGACCGCTGGCCGAAAATGGCCGATCCCGCCTGGGCCGAGGGGCTGCACGCGTACTACGGCGCATCGCCGTACTGGCTGATCGAGGAAGGCGAAACGGTACTCGATGCGCCGCCCTTCGAGGCGTCGCCGGACGGCCCGGAAAGCGACACGCGACCGCACTGACGGACGCGCCGGGGCGCGCGGATCGCCGTGCGGATCAGTGCGCGGCCGCGATCGCACGCTCGAGTGCGCGCGCGGCGCTCAGGTGCGCCTTCAGCGTCGGCAGCGCGTTGGCCGCGAACGCGCGAAGCTGCCGGTCGTGGCCGTCGCGCGCCTCGGCTGAGTAGAGCCGGATCGCCGCGTCGTGCGCGTTCGGTCCCGCCAGCTCGATGTACCCCTTGTCGAACGCATGGCCATTCTTGCTTCGCAGCGCATTCACCGCCGGATCGACCAGCATCCGCGTCTGCACCGGCAAGCCCTTTTGCGCGCCGAGCCGGCGCAATTCCGCGGTCATGCGAACGTGATCGTCGATCATCCGGCGCGCGAAGGCCTTCACGCCCGGATTCGACGACCGGTCGAGCGCGAGCTGGCTCGCCTGCAGCTCCGTCTTGCCGACGATGCCCGCCTTGTCGATGAATTCGGCGTCGATGCCGCTCGGCCGCCGCGTCATGTCCGCCTCGTCGGCGGTCGGGCCGGGACTGACGACGCCCGGCGCGACCTGAACGGACGATGCCGGCGGCGCCTGCGCATGCGCCGGCGCGAACGCCGGCACGCGCAACACCGCGAGCGCACCCGATCCCAGCAGGCACACGATGGCGGCAACCGCGGCGGATCGGCGGAGATTCCTGTCGCTCGTTTTCATCCGGACCTCCGTATCGGTCGACGGATCGGCCCTGCCGAACGCGGCAACCCGGCCCGTCCGTCATGCGGGACGATGCGCGGACGCAGGAAATCGGTCCACGCGCCTTTGCTCCATACACCCTCGACACGCTCGATCGACAATGCGCCGGTTACCAACAGCGCGCCGCCTGGCGCGGGGTGCGCAGGCCGCCGTGCGTCAGCGATGCCGTCCGGCGGTCGACACGTCCACGATGACCCTGGCCAGCGTCGACATGTCGACCGGCTTGCACAGATACGCGTCGAAGCCGGCGGCCATCACGCGGTTCCGGTCCGCCGCACCCGCATGCGCGGTCACCGCGACGACGGGCAGGCTCCCGCTGCCGTTCGGCAAATGGCGGATGTGGTCGAGCAGCCAGAAGCCGTCGCCGTCCGGCATCGCTAGATCCGACAGCACGACGCTCGGAGGCTGCCGCGCGACCACGTCGAGCGCGTCGTGCCCCGATTGCGCGGTCGACACCTGCGCGCCGAGCGTTTCGAGCGCCGCCGCGAGGCTCGCGCGCGACGTCGCATCGTCATCGACCACCAGCACGCGCTGGCCGTCGAGCGCGACCGCCGTCGACGCACCGCTCGGCCGTAAAGGCTGGCCGTTCGGCACGTCGGCGTCACAGTCCACCGGCAGCATCACGGTCACGGTCGTGCCGCGCCCGGTGCCATCGCTCGCCGCCGTGACCTCGCCGCCGTGGAGCCGTGCGATGTTGCGCACGATCGACAGGCCGAGTCCGAGGCCGCGCTTGGGCGAGGCCGACGCGCCTTCCGGCCGGCTGAACGTATCGAACAGATGCGGCAGGCGTTCCGCCGAAATGCCCTGGCCGGTATCGGCGACCGACAGCCGCACGCGCGCGCCGGCCCGGGTCAGAGACACCTTGATGCTGCCGCCCGGCGGCGTGAACTTGATCGCGTTCGACAGCAGGTTCGACAGCATCTGGCGCACCCGCTCGCCGTCCGCGGAGATCACGCAGTTGGACATCGCGCACGCGGTCGACAGTTCGAGACCGTTCGCCTCCGCCGTCGCGCCGAGTTCGCGCACCGCCTCCCGCACGACGCGCACGAGATCGACGGGCGCGCGCTCGAGCCGCATCCGCCCCGTCGCGAGCGACGAGGCGTCGAGCAGGTCGCCGACCATCCGCGACAGCGAGCGCGCGCTGCGGTCGATCGCATCGATCGCCTGGTGAGCGAAGCTCTGGCCGTCGGCGCTGCGCATCACCTCGACCCAGCCGTAGATCACGTTCAGCGGCGTGCGCAGTTCATGCGATACGGTGGCGAGCAGTTCGTCCTTCAGCCGGTTCGACTCGTCGGCCTGCACGCGCGCGTCGCGGGCACCGCGTAACGAACGCAGGTTGCGCCGCTCGCTGCGGCGGCGTTCGCGCGCTTCGCGCAGCGTCATCGACAGGCCGGTGCAGTTGCCTTGCGCGTCGACGATCGGCGCCGCCACGAAGGTCGCGCGAAAGCGGCCGCCGTCGTGGCGCAGGCACAGAATGTCGAGCGGGCCTGCGGGCGGGCGCGCGTTCGCGAACGACGTGGGAACCGGATGCAAGCGCAGCCAGCGCGGCGCGATCAGCGTCGTGACGTCGTGCCCGATCACCGCCGCGGCATCGATGCCGAACAGGCGCCGCGCCGCCGGGTTCCAGCTCGTGATCCGCCGGACGGTATCGACGCCGACGATCGCGTCGGGCGACGCATCGACCACGCGGCGCAGCAGGATGTCGTCGAGCGAGCGCGACGCAGGCGCCGGTTCGCGGCGCGGCGGGCGTGCGCCGTTCTCTTCGGCATCCTCGGCGCCGCGCAGCCGATCGTTTGCGAGCAGCGGCTTGACGACCACCACGAGCACGCATTCGACGAAGGCGATCGCGACGAAGGCGCCGGCCTGCGCGAGCAGCGCGGGCAGCGGCACCCCGCGCCACCCCAACGCGCAGATCACGACCGCGCTCGCGGCGGTCGCGGCCAAGCCGCCGCCGAACGAGGTCAGCCAGGCCGCAGCCGCAACACCGGCGTAGAAAGGCAGCTGTGCAAACGGTGCATGCACGCCGACGACGTGCATCGCCCACGCCTGCAGCGCGGACGCCGCCCCGACGGCCAGCACGACCCATGCGCCCTGCCGGAACAATTCACGGGTAGAGATCCTCATCGTTTCCCTGCATCGCCCCGGCGACCGTCGCTCGACGGCTCCCGCCTCGGCGGTCGGCATGCCGTCGAGCGTTCGGGGGCGAGCCTAAGGGCCGGCGCAACGCGCGTACCCGCGGCACGGCCGCGCGGCGGCTTCGCCGCGCAGCCGCGCCGCGCGGGCCGCCGCGTCGCGTCGCTCGGCCGCCCTGCCGCGTTTGCGCGGCATGCGGGGTGTTGCCGACTGGCGATTTTTCCTCAGACGGCTGCAAAAAAGCATCAGCAGGCGGCGCCGGCTGCCGCCGGTCGGCATCGTGCCCCTGTGATCGCGTATTTCTTCGATCCGCGCACCGGACATTGTAAATTTCTAAATCGCGGCACCTTCCGTGCGGTTTCGCTGTCGATGATAGATATTGCAATGAAGGGGATGTGCGGTGCCGATTTTCAAAACGGCCCGCCGACGCTTATGGCTGAATCCGCAAACCGTCCGAAGCAAGGCGCCGACCCGCGCCGGCTGTCCGGCCGATCCGCGGCGATGCGCACGCTGCTCGGCCGTATCGAGAAAATCGCTCCGACCCGCGCCAGCGTGATGATTGCCGGCGAAAGCGGGGTCGGCAAGGATATCGTCGCGCGCCGGCTGCACGACCTCAGCGCGCGACGCGACGGGCCGTTCGTGCCCGTCAACTGCGGCGCGATTCCGGCGGACATCGCCGAAGCGCAATTGTTCGGTCACGAAAAAGGCAGCTTCACCGGCGCGATCGCGCAACGGGAGGGTTTTTTCGAAGCCGCATGCGGCGGCACGCTGCTGCTCGACGAGATCGCGGAGATGCCCGCGTCGCTGCAGGTGAAGCTGCTGCGGGCGCTCGAATCGAACACGATCGTGCGGGTCGGCGGCACCGAGTCGATTCCGCTCGACGTGCGCATCCTGTCGGCGACCCGCCACAATCCGGCCGATGCCGTGCGCGACGGCCGGCTGCGCGAGGACCTGTTCTACCGTCTCGCCGCGTTCGCGCTGTATGTGCCGCCGCTGCGCCAGCGCAGCGGCGACGTCGAGGCGATCGCGCATGAGTTCGTCGATGCGCTCAACGCGCGGCACCGCTCGCACAAGCGGCTGACCGACGCGGCGATCGCCGCGCTGCGCGCTTATTCGTGGCCCGGCAACGTGCGCGAGCTGCACAACACGATCGAGCGCGCGTACATCCTCGCGGACGACGGTATCGACGTCGCGTTGCCGAAGCCGGCCGTGCCGCCCGACTACACGTCGGACGACGCGATGGCGCTGCCGCTCGGCGCAACGCTGCATCATGCGCAGCAACGTTTCATCGCCGCGACGCTGCAGCACTTCGACGGCGACAAGCCGCAAGCCGCGAAAGCGCTCGGCATCAGCCTGAAGACGCTCTACAACCGGCTTGCGCTGATGCGCGACGACGGCCGCCCCTGAGCGCCGCCGCGCGCCGCGGCCCGCCCTCCGTCAACCGGCGCAGGTCATGCGACCTTGAACTGCCCGACCGTCGTCGCGAGCGCGTTCGCCTGCGTCTGCAGCGCGGTCGCGGCCGCGGTCGACTGTTCGACGAGCGCCGCGTTCTGCTGCACCATTTCGTCGAGCTGGGTGACCGCGCGGTTCACTTCCTGGATGCCGCGCGTCTGCTCGTCCGCCGCGTGCGTGATCTCGGAGATGATCGTCGTCACGTTGGCGACGTTCGACACGATCTCGCGCATCGTCTCGCCGGCCTGGCGCACCTGCCCCGACCCGGCCGACACGCTTGCCACCGTCGATTCGACCAGCACCTTCACCTCGCGCGCGGCCTGCGCGCTGCGTTGCGCGAGACTGCGCACTTCCTGCGCGACGACCGCGAAGCCACGGCCCTGCTCGCCGGCACGCGCCGCTTCGACGGCCGCGTTCAGCGCGAGGATGTTGGTCTGGAACGCGATCCCGTCGATCACGCCGATGATGTCGCCGATCCGGCCCGACGCTTCCTCGATCTTCTCCATCGTCGACACGACGTCCGATACGACCACGCCGCCGTGCGACGCGATCCGCGACGCCGCGGCCGCGCGTTCGTCGGCCTGGCCGGCAGCGGCCGCCGACTGGCCGACCGTCGCGGTGATCTCTTCCATCGACGCGGCCGTTTCCTCAAGGCTCGCCGCCGCCGATTCGGTGCGCGACGACAGGTCCTGGTTGCCCGCGGCGATTTCGTTCGCGGCCGTGCGCACCGATTCGCTCGCGTCGCGAATCTGCCGCATCACGTCGTTCAGCTTGTCGACGAAGCTGTTGAACGAGCGCGCGATATCGGCCACCTCGTCGCGGCCGTCGGCCGGCAGGCGCTGCGTCAGGTCGCCCGTGCCCGAGCCGATCGACGCCATCGCCTGACGCACCTGAGACAGGCGGCGGAACGCGGTCGTCGTGATCGCGCCGACGATCAGCGACGCGACGCCGACGATCACCACCAGCGTGATCAGCGACGCGGTCAGCAGCGAGCGCATCCCGGCCGTCGCTTCCGATTTGTCGAGCAGGACCAGCGCGTACCAGTCGGTGCCCGGCACGGCTTGCGCGCGCACCAGCTTCGCGTCGCCGCCGACGTGCACTTCGACCGGCGCGCTCGACGCCGCCAGCGTCGCGGCGCTCATGCCGCCGAGGTCGGGCGACACGTCGGCGACCGGCTTCAGCGTGAGCTTCGCGTCAGGATGCGCGACGACGTGGCCGCTGCTGTCGATCAACATCCCGAAGCTCGCGGGCGTCGGGTGGATCGACTTCACGTTCGCGATCACGCTGTCCATCGCGACGTCGGCAGCGACGACGCCCTTCAGTGCACCGTCGCGCAGGATCGGCACCGCGAACGTGACGACCAGGTTGCCGGTGCCCGCATCGACGTACGGCGGCGTGACGACCGGCTTGCCGGCCTGGGCGGCCTGCTTGTACCACGGACGGCCGGTCGGGTCGTAGTCGGGCGGGATGCCGGTCGGGTCGGAGAAATGGAACACCTTGTCGGCATAGCCCGCGTAGACGTTCGTGAAGCCGCCCGCCGCGGCCATCTGCTTGAACACCGGCAGCGGATCGGGCGACAGCGCGGCGTCCTGCAACGACGCGATCATCCGGCTTTTCGTCGCGACCCAGTCGCCGATCCCGACCACGTGGCCGCTCGCGACGGATGTCAGGTTGCGGTCGATCGCGTCGTCGTTGTACGCGTGCGCGATGAAGTAATTGATCAGCGTGGTGGCGACGAGCGCGAACACGACGATGGCGACGCACGCGGCTAGGATGCGGGTGCGGATGGACGAGAACATGGCAACGACTCGGTAAGGGAGCGCGAACGCCCGGTGGACGAATTCACCGGGTAAACGGCATCCGCGCCGCTTACTTGAGGCCGTTGTGTCGATTCGGTCAAATATATGAATAAAGGCGCGACCGGCAGGCAGGCGCGTTGCCGGTACGCATGCGTGCAGCGGTGCTGGTGCCGGAGGCGCGCGCGGCGCTCAGGGGCCTGCCGCTGTCATGAGGCACCGCGGCGCCGGTCGTGCTCCTCGTCCCTTACAGACGCCGGCCGGTACGCGTATCCGGCTCGTCGCGCGGCGTACTGGCCGGCGTGTCGCGCTCGAGTTCGTCCTGCCTGCGCATCCGTTCGCGCAGGTGGCGGATCGCGAACACGTGGATGTAATCGTGCACGCGGGCATCGGACGACAGCGCTCGCACTTCATCGTCGAGCATCGTGCGCAACTGATCGGCGCCGATCGCGCGCTCTGCGGCGACGGCCTTCAAGGCATCAAGCAAATTGTCCTGTGACATCGACGGGCTCCTGACGGTCGAGGAACGAAAGGAAAAATGACGCTACCGGCAGATTAAAGGCTGGACAGCCGCCCGGCGTACGATGCGCCGAAGCGTGGTTGCGCGCGATCAACGGCACCTTGCGTGCCGCCGCGCCGATCCGTCGCCGGACCGGCCCGCGCGCAGGGTTCGCGGCGCCCGTGGCCCGCGAACGACTGGAAGGATTGTCACGCCACCCCGAGGCGCGGCACCGCCGATCGCGCGGACGATGAACCGTCGCGCAACGCCGATGCAGTGTGGGACCTTAGACCGGCGAAAGTCCTGCGTCAAGCGACGCATGCCGGCCGCGATTCGTCTGTTCGAATGCACCGGATCGGGGCGCCGCACATCGCGCCTGCCCGCTGCCCGCCTCGCGCCGCAGCGGCCGCTCGCCGGTCCGGCGTGTCAGCGGATTCCGATACCTCGCACGCAATGTCTGACAGCGACTTCAGCACGCACCGATTGGCAGCGCAGCTTCCGCGGCGGATACTGATGCCATGAACGATGCGTTCATACCCGGTCATCGCTCAGCCGGCCCTCGAGCCGGCACGCGGGGTCGGGCGCAGGGAGACCAATCATGATTCATCGCAACTTCCCGGCGCGGGACGGACAGCGGCGCACGCGCACGCTGTCCGCGCCCGCCGTGCCGGCCGTAATCCGCCCGCTCGAAGATCTCGACGCATTACTTGCACTCGCGCGCGAATCGGGCTTGCTCGTCACGCTCGACGGGCAGATCGGCCGCGAAAAATACCAGAGCGTCGCGGGATCGGTGCTCGCGCTGCAGCGGTTCGCCGCGGCGCTCCGCGCGCGGGCCGGTGCCGGCGCAACGGTCATCGTGAGGCCGCGCCGCAAGACGCGCCCCGGCTGGCCGCGGCTGCGCAATCGCACGCTGGGCGGACAAGGCCGACTGCATGGCGTGCGTCGCGATGCACGCGTCTGCCGCGCCGCGCATCGCCAGCGCGACCTGCGAGCGCCTCGCGCCGCGTAAAGGCCTGAACGCGGGGACTGAACGCAAGGCCGTTACGCAGCCGACGCCGCACGCGGCCGCGTGAGGGCTGCGGCATCGCGCCGGACGCGCAGCGCATGCCGCGATCCACACCGAATCCGCGATCGCTCGATCGCGTGGCATCACGCGCCGTTCCATACGGCGACATCGACGAAGACAATCCCTGCGAGGAAAAGAGTCTGCACGGGGCCAGGAAAGCGGACGGGGTGCAATGCACCCCGTCCGTTGTCCAAGGCAGCCGCAGGCTGCCTACCCTCGTGCCGGAGAGTTCGTGATCGACCGATGCGCGACGCGCTGCGCGGCACGGCTACGGAAATCGGCTGAATCGCAACGGCATCGGACACGCGCCGGTTCGCGCGATTCCGGACCGACGTGTCGGATCGCGGCGTCGGGTACGGACGACAGACCATCCGCCGCATGCACACGCACGTCATGTGACTGTCTCATGCGAAGCGCGCGACGTTTCTGATGCAGGTCAACGAAAGGCCGCTTCGCATTCGTCGCAGCGCAATCTTCACGCGGCCTCGCGCACGAGCAGCACCGGCACCTGCGCGAGATGCGCGACCCGGCGCGCCACGCTGCCGATCAGCCAGGCCGCGATGCCGCGCCGGCCGTGCGTGCCGACCACCAGCAGTTCCGCATGCCAGTGCACCGCGTCGCGCATCAGTGCATGGGCGACGTCGTCGCTGGTCGGACGGGTTTCGACGATGCCGCGCTTGGTCGGGTTCCCCGTTGCATGGAACAGCGGGCCGATCCGCGCCAGCGCCTCCTCGCCCTCCGCGCGATATGCATCCTCGAGCGCGCGCACCGGCACGAGATCCGTCAGACGAACCGCGCGATCGACGACATAGGCCGCGTACAGCAGCGTCGTCGGCACCGCGAAGCCGAGCCCGACGCGCACCGCGTGCAGCGACGGCTCGCTGCCGTCGACCGCGAACATCAGGCGCTGCAGCGGCCCGTCCGACGGCCGCACATAGTCGGCGGGCACGATCAGCAGCGCGCAGCGTGCGCGCGCGGCCAGCGTGTCGGACACCGCCCCCTCGACGAGCCGCAGCAGCCCATGGTGCGGATTGGCGCCGACCACGAGCACGTCGGCGCGCCATGCCGACGTGTCGTTCGCGAGTGCATCGGCCACCGTGCCGCCCGTGAGCGACGTATCGATGATCGTCTGCTCGATCCCCACGCCGCTGCCGGCGAACAGTGCCGCGATGCGTTCGAGCGTCGCCTGCGCTTCGCGCGTCATCTCCTCGCGCGCGGAGGTCAGCAGCGCGTCGACGCGCGGGATGTCGGGCAGCACGAGACGCGGATTGTCGATCGCGCAGACGATGCGCACCTGCATGCCGGGACGCAACAGCGTGCGCGTGTAGCGCGCGGCGGACAGCGACTCCGGCGTCAGATCGACGGCCAGCGAGATCCGCGCGAGCGGCGCGATGGTCGGGGTGGATGGCATGGCGAAAGCCTCCTTGCGGACGCGTCGTCGCGAACGACGACCGGAGCTTCGCGCGGGCAGCGGCGAACGACGAATGGCGGACGGACGGCCGACGCGGTCGCGCGGATCGGCGTGCGGCCACGCGAAGCGCGGACAAGCGATTCAGACAGCATATGTCGTCCGGCCCGCACGTGCATGATCGCGATCAATACCCATGCGGGCCGCGATGCGTCGCGCACGCCTGTGCGGCGCGCGGCGCGGCGACTTTCGGCCGGTTGGCTTACGACTTCGTCGACGCGGGCGCGCCCGCCCGGTTCGCATGGAACACCGCGTATGCGATGCCGAGCAGCACGATCCACACCGGGCCGATCACGAGCGCGACGCGCGTATCCGGCGAGAACGCCATCAGCACGACGACCAGCGCGAGAAACCCGAGTGCGACGAACGAGCCGAGCGGATAGAACGGCACGCGGATCGGCAGGCGCGCGATCCTGTCGGCCGACAGCGTGCGGCGAAAGCGCATCTGCGCGATCAGGATCACGCACCACGTCCAGATCGCACCGAACGTCGACACCGACGTCAGCCATGTGAACACGTGCTGCGGCGCGAGATAGTTGAGCAGCACGCCGATCAGCAGCAGCGCGACCGACACGGCCACGCCGTACACGGGCACGCCGTTGCGATTCACGCGGCCGAGCATGGCCGGCGCCTGGCCCTGCTGCGCGAGGTTGTAGAGCATCCGCGCGGTGCTGAACAGGCCGCTGTTGCACGACGACAGCGCCGCGGTCAGCACGACGAAGTTGATGATGCCGGCGGCGGCCGGGATCCCGAGCCGCGAGAACGTCATCACGAACGGGCTGCCCTGCGTGCCGATCTGGTCCCACGGATAGAGCGACATGATCACGAACAGCGCGCCGATGTAGAAGATCAGCACGCGCCAGAACACCGAGTTCACCGCCTTCGTCAGCGACTTCTCCGGATTGCGCGCCTCGCCGGCCGTGAGGCCGAGCATCTCGACGCCGAGATACGCGAACATCACGATCGGCAGCGCGCCGATCACGCCGTCGATGCCGTTCGGCATGAAGCCGCCATGGGCCCACAGGTTCGAGATGCCCGTCGCGACGCCGCCGTTACCGATGCCGAACGCGATCATGAGGCCGCCGCCGACGATCATCAGCACGATCGTGACGATCTTGATCAGCGCGAACCAGAACTCGAATTCGCCGTACAGCTTGACCGCGATGAAGTTCACCGCGCCCATCGCCGTGAGCGCCGCCAGCGCCCAGACCCAGTTCGGCACGCCGGGGAACCACATGTGCATGTAGACGCCCACCGCGGTGATTTCCGCCATGCAGGTGACGATCCACACGAACCAGTAGGTCCAGCCGGTCAGGTAGCCCGCGAGCGGGCCGAGGTAGTCGCGCGCATAGCGGCTGAAGGCGCCGGCGACCGGATTGGTGATCGCCATTTCGCCGAGCGCGCGCATGATCAGGAAAATCGCGATGCCGCCCAGCAGGTAGGTCAGCAGGATGGCCGGGCCGGCCGTGCGGATCGCGGCGGCCGAGCCGAGGAACAGGCCGACGCCGATCGTCGCGCCGAGCGCCATCAGGTTGATGTGCCGCTCTTCCAGCCCGCGGTGCAGCTGGTCTTCTGGTTGTTTCAAGTCCGTCTCCTGGCAGCCGCGAACGGGCCGCCGTCATTGTCGATGTCAATGCGCGACCGTTCATGCCGATACCGGCAAACCGAAAACGAAAAATCCCCGCTACCGTTTTTCTGATGAAAAACGCTGCGGATACTGCGTCACTCCGATTGGAATTACCGTTGATTATCGGCATTTTCCGGAACAATCCGGAAAACGGATCGGGCCTTTCACGGAATACGCCCATGCGGCCCGTGCGACACGGCTGTGAGCGTGGCAGGCGGCAACGGGATCAATCGCTTTCGGCGCGAACGAACGCGCGTCGAATGTGCGCAATCAAGCGCACGCAATATGCAGGCGGGATTATAAGAATAATCGGAGGTTTCGCGCCAGCCGATTTTCCCGGAAATGGGAAGCGTGAAATCGGAGGCGAAATCGGCATGTGCGCGGCATTCCGCGCGCGACTCACTTCGACAACGTCGCGCGCACCGTATATTCGCCCGCGAGCGCCGCATGTTCCGGCCGCACGAAATACCTCGATGAATCGAGATCGGCCGGCAGCGGCTCGACCGGATAGCCGTGCTTCTCCCACGCGTCGAGGCCGCCCTTCAGCGCCTTGATGTTGTGCAGCATCTTCTTGCGCTGCATCTTCGCGATCAGGCGCTTCGCGGTCGCCTCGTTCGGGCACACGCAATACACGACGATCGGCCGCTTCAGCAACTCCGGATCCAGCAGGTCCGGCGAATCGAGATCGACCGGCACCGCACCGGCAATCCGGTACGGCTCGCGTTCGCGGATCGCGCGCGGCCGCGCATCGAAGATCAGCGGCGGCTCGTTCGACGTCATCATCTCGACGAGTTGCGGCGGGGAAATGCGCACCTGCGCGAGGTAGCGGCGAAACTGCACGCGGCGCACCCAGCGGTACAGCAGGAACGTGATGAAGATCGCGAGGAACGCGTCGAGGATCGTGCCGCCGCTCGCGCGCACCCACAGCACGAACTGGACGATCTGGTCGTGCACGGCCGCGCCGCCGATGAGCCAGAACGCGGCCCACAGCGACGCGCCGGCCAGATCCCAGAACAGGAACACGCCGACGCCGATCGCGGTCGTTCCGAGCAGCGGCGCCGACACGAGGCCGAGGCCAGGCAGGAATTTGGAGAGGACGAGCAGCGGCGCGCCGTATCTTTCGAATACATTACGCGCGAAGCGCAGCGTCGTGTCGAGCGACAGCGAGAATCGCACGAGCCCGTTCAGCAGTCGCCGGCCGCGCGTGCGGCCCATGAAGAACCACAGCGAATCGGCGAGCATCGCCGCACCGATCGCCGCCGCAAACATGCTCGCCCAGGACGCCTGCCCCATCGCCGCCATCGTACCGCCGAGGATCAGCATCGGCACGGCCGGCACCGGCACGCCGAGCTGCGTGATCAGTACGCTCGCGAACACGGCCCACGGGCCGAGCGACGAGGGAATCGCGATGGGAAAGTGCCACACGGCGGCGCTCCTGGAAGACATGCGGACCGTGCGACGGGGGCGGCCGTCGATACGGCAAGCAGCGATCGCCGCGGCACGTCCGCGGCCGATCCTGCACCACCGTGCATTCTAAACGGGTTTGGCCGGGGCCGCGTGGAACGACTGTCGTCGAAAGCGGTTCGGGGCGGCCGGCATGGCCGCCGGCGCACTCATGCGTCGGAGCGCTGCGCGAGCCCCGCGACGTATTCCGCATACTCGGGGAACGCGGCGGCCAGCGCCGTCGCGTCCGCGAGTTCGAATTCCGCAAACTCGAACCCCGGCGCGACCGTGCAGCCGACGAGCGCGACGTGCTCCGGCGACGCGCAGCGCGCGCCGAACCAGCGCCCGGCCGGCACGACCGCCTGGAATACGGTGCCCGGGTGCGTGAGCGGGTTGCCGAGCCGGTGGATCGTCAGGCCGTCGCGCTCGTCGAGCACCCACACTTCGAGCGGATCGCCCGCGTAGAAATGCCAGACTTCGTCGGAACGGATCCGATGCCACGACGAATACGCACCGTCGCACAACAGGTAGTAGATCGCGGTCGACGCCGCACGCGGCGCGCCGTCGGCCGGACGCACGACCGTATCGGCCGCGCGGTAGGTTTCCCGGAAATAGCCGCCCTCGGGGTGCGGTTGCAGATCGAACTGTTGAATCAGGTCGGCGGCGGAGATCGGCATGGCGGATGACGTCGGTGAAGGAGTGAACCGGACACGCGACGCACGGCCCGTCCGATCGACGATGCGATCGGCCGACGTCGCGTGCCGCTGCGTCGATCGCCGCGGCCATGCACGCGGCGACCGGGTCGCGCGCGGAACGCGGCGCGCGACGATGAAGCGAACGCCGGTCGATGCTGCCAGAAGTGCGGGCCACGATGCAACCGGCGCGACGTGACACCGCCGTTGCGGCGCAGCGGATGCGCGGCATGGCGATCGATGCAACGGACGAACCATCGAACCCACATCACGCCGGCGTCCGCGCGGCAGCCCCGTGCCCGCCGCCGCTCACGCGTCGGTGCCGTACCGCCCCGTCACGCGGTCGCCGCCGCGGCCGGCTCGTCGTGCCGCACCAGCAGCACGGGCCGGTCGGCCGCGCGCAGCAGCGATTCCGCGACACTGCCGAGCAGCAGTCGGCGCAGGCCGTGACGCCCGCTCGTCCCCATCACGATCAGATCCGCGCCGACCTCGGCCGCCGTGCGCATCAGCACTGCGGCAACATCCTCGCCGTACGCGTCGATCGCGCGTACGGTGCCCGCCACTTGCCGCTGCGCGAGCGCTGCTTTCGCGTCGTCGAGCACGGGTGTCGCCGCAGCGGTTGCCGCCGCGTCGCCATCGCGTTCGGCCGCAAATCCCGCATCGACGTCGACGAGCTGCGGCCGGTGCTCGACGACATACGCGCACGTGACCTCGCCGCCGGATGCCGCCGCGATCCGGATTGCCTCGTTCAGCGCGAGACGCGCACTCGGGCTGCCATCGAGCCCGACGAAAATCCGCTTGTACATGGTCCCCCCTCCGACCGGGCACCCGTCGCGCATCGCGCAAACGGCGTCCCCGTCACCGCAAGCCGGCCCGATGCCGGCTCGCCTGCCGAACAGTCTGCCCCACGTGCCGACGCGCCCGTTGACGCGCGTCAAATGCGGCCGGGACGCCCGCTACACCGCCCGGCTATCTCATTTTTAGCTGACCCTATTACAAAAAACGCGTAAAACGCGCACAATTTCATCTTGAAAATAGACGTCGCACGCGGCCGGTGCGAGTTTTTCCCGGTTTTTCCCGGTTTTGCCGCGCTGCCCGCGTGCCACGGGCGGCCCCGACACCAGAATGGCCATCGAATGACCGTCAGTGGAACCCCGTCGCGTGACGCCCGAGGGCCCGCGCGTTTCCAGATCATGTTACGCCAGCCGCTCGCGGCTGGCGTCGTTACGCTGTTCGCCGGCGCCGCGCTGTCGCTCGGCGTCGCGCTGCTCGTGCGCGAGCAGTGGCAAGGCGCCGTCCATACGCGCTTCGAACGCCGCACGACGCAGGTGACGGCGACGCTGCGCCACGAGTTGCAAGGCAGCGTCGCCGTGCTTGAAAGCGCGCGCGGCGCATTCGCGCTTGCGCCGCAGATCACCGCCGAGCAATGGCGACGGTATGCCGACACGCTCGATCTCGACAGCGGACGTTCGCCGATCCGGCAGCTCGGCTATGCGCCGCTGTCGACCGCGACGCGCGGCGCCCTCGCCGGCCACGCGCCGATGCCGGCCGGCCCGCTCGCGGTGGCCACCCTCGTTGCGCCGGCGTCGAGCTCGGCCGGCGTGCGCTTCGGCGCGCCGGACCAGGCACCGTTGGCGCGCGCGCTGCGGACCGGCGATATCGCACTCGGCATCCATCCGGCCGACACCGATACGTCCCGCGATGCGCGCACCCTCACGCTGTTCGTCCCCGCGACGGCTTCGTCGCGCACGGCCGTCGCCCATGACGCCGGCGCCGACGGCGTGCTGTTCGCGGAAGTGAGCCCGAATCGCCTGGTCGAGCGCGCGCTCGACGCGGAACGCGGGCTCGACCTGCGGATGAGCGCGGGCGACGATCCGCACCCGATCGCGAGCGCCGAGACGACGACCGACGAAGCCTCCGCGTCGCCCGACCTGATGCGGCGCACCGACCAGCTGAATTTCGGCGGAACCGTGCTGAAGCTCGCCTATTCCGCGGACGGCCGCCCGAGCGCGACCGGCGCGCAGCGCGCGGCCGGCACGGTGCTCGCCGCGGGGCTGATCGCGTCGTTCGCGTTCGCGGCGCTCGTCCATGCGCTGCTGCGCGGCCGCGCCGGCAACGCCGATACGGGCGCCAGCAGCCGCGGCATCCTGAACGAGGCGCGGATGATGGGCATCATCCGTTCGTCGATGGAAGCGATCATCACGATCGACGAGAAGCAGACGGTGGTGATCTTCAACCCGATGGCCGAACAGGTCTTCGGCGTGTCGGCGATGGAGGCGATCGGCGCGCCGCTGTCGCGCTTCATCCCCGAGCGGTTTCGTGCCGCGCATGCGAAGCACGTCGACCAGTTCGGCGTGACGGGCGTGTCGGAGCGGCAGATGGGCCGCCAGCGCGTGCTGTTCGGGCTGCGCGGCAACGGCGAGGAGTTCCCGCTCGAGGCGTCGATCTCGCAGATCCGCGATGCGTCGGGCAAGCTCTATACGGTGATGCTGCGCGACATCACCGAGCGGCAGCGTGCCGAGAATGCGCTGAAGCAGTCGCGCCAGGAGCTGCGCGAACTCTCGGCGAACCTGCAGAACGTGCGCGAAGAGGAAAAGACCCGCATCGCGCGCGAACTGCACGACGACCTCGGCCAGCAACTCACCGCGCTGAAGATGGACCTGTCGGTCATCGAGCAGCAACTGCGCACGCCGGGGCATGCGCAACCCGAAGTCGGCGTGCTGTCGCACCTGCAGGGCATGCGCCGGCTGATCGACGCGACCGTCGCGTCGGTGCGGCGCATCGCGGCCGACCTGCGCCCGGTGATGCTCGACGATCTCGGCCTCGTGCCGGCGATCGAGTGGCTCGCGAACGACTTCACGAACCGCTACGGCATCGACGTCGAGCGCCACATCGAGACGGGCGGCCTCACGTTCACCAGCGCGGGGGCGACCACGCTGTTCCGGATCGTCCAGGAAGCGCTGACGAATGTCGCGCGCCATGCGGACGCGACGCGCGTCGCGCTGCGCCTCGACATCGAGGAAGGCTTCTGCGTGCTGCGCGTCGCGGACAACGGCCGCGGCGCGGCACCGGTCGGCACCGCCCACGAGGACAAATCTTTCGGCCTGATCGGCATTCGCGAACGCGCACACATGCTGGGCGGCAGCGTGACGATCGACACCGCGCTCGCGCGCGGCTTCTCGATCACCGTCGCATTCCCGCTCGGTTCCGTACAACAGGAAACCACCCTCACATGATCAAGGTGCTCATCGCCGACGACCATACGCTCGTGCGCGACGGTCTGCGGCACATCCTCCAGAACGCCACCGGATTCGAAGTAGCCGGCGAAGCATGCGACGGAGCGTCGACGATCGCGCTCATCCGGTCGACGCCTGCGCAGGTGCTGGTGCTCGACCTGTCGATGCCGGGGCGCAACGGCGTCGAACTGATCAAGCAGATCAAGGACGAGAAACCCGCGCTGCGCGTGCTCGTGCTGACCATGCACGCGGAACAGCAATACGCGGTGCGTGCGTTCCGCGCCGGTGCGTCGGGCTATCTGACCAAGGAAAGCGCGAGCGCCGAACTGGTCGGCGCGGTGACCAAGGTGGCGTCGGGCGGCGTCTACGTGAGCCTCGCGATGGCCGAACAGTTCGCGCAGAGCCTGAACGAGCCGGCCGAGACGCTGCCGCACCAGCGGCTGTCCGATCGCGAGTTCGACGTGTTCCGCCGCATCGCCGCCGGGCAGACGCTGACCGAGATCGCGCAGGCGCTGTGCGTCAGCGCGAAGACGGTCAGCACCTACAAGACCCGGATCCTGGAAAAGATGCAGATGCCGCACGAAGCGGCGCTGGTCCGCTACGCGCTGCGGCACAAGCTGCTCGACGAAACGGACGACGTCTAGGCGAACGGGCCGGCGAACCATGCCGGCCGCGCGACGCGCGCTGCGAGCTCGCCGGACGTCGCGCAGCCGTTACTTCGCCGGCACCGGGCACGCGAGATCGCCTTCCTCGCAGGACAGATAGCTCTTCAGCGTCTCGGTGCGGGTCCTGGTCAGATCGTCGAGGCAAGTCGACACGACCATCGGATAGGCGCTGCCGCCTTCGGCATTCGCGCTGGAGAAGTTGCATTCGGCATCGCGGTAGGCGATCCACGCGCGCTGCGCGTTCACGAGTTTCTCTGCGAGCGGCTTCGCATCGCGCAGGCGCGCGGTGACGGCCTGGTAGGTGCGGTTCAGCTCCGCGTCGGATTTCTTGTACGCGCGATCGGCACATGCCGTCATCGCCGCCTGATCCGTCGCGTCCGCGCAATTTGCCTGTGCGTGGGCAAGGTTCGCCGTCAGCGCCAGCGCGCACAGCAGACCGGTCAAGACACGCATGGATGCTCCTGTTTGTTTTCGTTGAAGTCGTGGAACGTGATGCCGGATTGGTCGCGCATCGGCCGCTGCGCCACGGCAACACCGATCGCGATGCTAGCGCACGCGCGAATGGTTGTCAGCGGGTGTCGGACTGAAGCGTGGGATTCGTTTGACGGAACGACGGTGCACGCACCGAAATCAATGGTTCAAGCGCCGTTCGGCGGTGCGGACAAAAGCGGTCAGTAACGGTACGCGTAGCCGGTTCCGATGCGTTCCGCCTTCAACGCGCTCACACTACCCGACAGGCCGAGCAGTTTGAGGATCTTTCTGGTGCGACGCCCGCTAATCAATTCGTCCCGGTAGGCCAGCAACACCAGCAGAGCCACAACCAGCGCCGACATTATCAGCACGAACGGCATCAACTCGAAAAACTCGCCCCAAGCGGGCAGTGCGAATGCATAAAGTACGGCTTGTCCAAAAAATAAAAACAAAGTCACCCCGAGGCAAACGTAAAGCATGGACTTGTTGAAAACGGGTTTCAGGCCTTCAGGGCAAGGCGGCCTGAATACGACCAGTCTCGCCTGCGGATTATTGACCGCCATCAGCAATCCGCTTTTATCGAAAACAGCGTCCACATGCCCGCCATTCTCGAACGAGAGAGTGTCGAACCAGCCTTTGAGCGCTCGCCCGCCGACCTCCATCTCGATCCAGTAGCCTTCGGCCGGTTCGGGGCGATTTCGGTCGGAATCGTGCGCCGTTGCACTGGCTAGTGCCATACCGCCTTCGCCAATGGACGCAAGCAACACAGGAGCGAGCTCCGTTGCCCTTTCCTCGAACTTGCGCAACTTCGATGGCGAATACTTCTCGATCGAGTAGCGCAAATTTGATACCGTTCCGCTGACCGAATACAAGCGCATCGCTTTCCCGTTGATTGAAGCCGTCTCGTCCATTCCGCAGGAATCTTACTCTACCGATGCAACGTGAAAAGATCCCTGTCAGGCATCGCATTCGACAGGGTTTGGCACGGGACCGACTCCCGCGTCCTCCTGATGATCGAAAGGGGAACGCCGTCGTGCCCCAATGAAAAAACCCGCCCTCGAGCCGAGTGCGGGTTTTTTTATTGCGGCTTCGCTGGCGGTCGCAAAGGCCGCCGCGGCGCGACAAGCTCAGTGACCGAAGTACACCGACGAACGATCGGCTGCGGCCGGCACGGTCACGCGCTGGCCCGACTGCGACGTCGCCGCCGGGTTCGCGCCGTAGCCCGTTGCATCAGCCTGCGCACCGGTGTTCTGGGCTGCCGCGATCTTCGCCTGTGCGGCCTGGATGTTTTCCGGATAGTTGATCCAGTCGTTCGGGTTGTAGCCGGCCTTTTCCAGCTGGGCCAGCTCGGCACGCACTTGCGCGCGCGTCAGCGGCTGCTGGTTCGATTGAGCGAAGGAGACGACCGGTGCGGCCACCAGAGCGGCCAGTGCAACTGCCTTGATCAGCGATTTCATGATGCGTTACCTCCAGATTTGTCTTGTCAGGCGCTTCGGACTGGGCAGTCGTTGCGCATGAGTGAAAGTCTAGGCGGCACGGCTATCAGGGTAAATACTTAAATCGCAAATTCACTGTTGACCGAATCCGTACAATTTCCACGCATTCGATCGAATCGTCAGATGATTATGGCCGCATCCGCAGCCAATAGGCTGCGGCGCGTTCGACACATCAGCGGACCTGCTCCGCCTCCACCGCCCCCGACGACAGGTCGAACAGCAGCGCCTTGAGGCGCATCCGGTCGGCGGCAGCGACTTCGTCGAACGCCACGTGGTGAAGCGTCCAGCCCGACCCGGCCGGATCGCCATGCACCGCACGCACCGTCCCGTCGAGCGTCAGCAGCGCGACACGGTCCTCGTCCGCATACGGCAACTGCACGCGCAACGGCTCGCCGGCCGCCGCGAGCGGCCGGTCGAGCGCGATCGACAGTCCGTTCAGGCTGAGATCGCGCACGATCCCGATGCCGTCGGCCTGCGCCGGCCCGCCCGTGCAGCGGGCCGCGATCCGTACCGGCACGCGCGGCTCCGCGCGCGTGCGCAAGCGGTCGACGAAGCCCGGCGGCGAGAGCACCATGAACGGCGCGGCGCCCGTGGCCTGCACCGCTTCGACCGTCGCACCGAAGCGCGACACGGCCGACCGGCCGATCGCGACCGCCTCGACGTCGTCGCCGCGGGCAAACTCGAGCACGACCGCCGGCTGCGGCTCGACGAACAGCGCGCCCGATGCGCCGACCCCGATCAACCGGCAGCGCTGCAGCACGCGGGTCGCGCCGACCCGCCGCCGGATGCCGATCGCGGCGCCGGCCGACAGCCCCATGCGCGTGGCCGCCGGCACGGTGTCGTGCGCCGGCGCGGCAGGCTCGGCGTCATCGCGCCGGCGCACCGGCCGGAAGTGATCGAACAGGAAGTCATGCTGCGCGGGATCGCGCAGCGTCGTGCCGGCGGGCAGCAGCGCGGCGCCGCCGGCATCGTAGAGATCGAAGCCGAGCGGGACGCCGGCGGAGATGTCGTCGCGCGCGAGCGCGACGTGATCGGTGATGAGCCGCATCGGAAAGGCGCGGAGCGACCGCGCGAGCTGTCGTGACAACGTTATTACGGCAGCCTCGCGCGAAATCTGAACGGCTCGTTACTCCGAACCGCTGGTCGCGTCGGGTGAAGCCGGTGTCGGTGTCGGCGCCGGCGTAGCGGAAGGCGCGACGGCCGGGGCGGAGCCGAGGCCGCCACCGGCGTTGCCCGGGCTCGTCGCGTTGCCACCCGCCGTCGGCGGCTGCGCGACCGGCGGCTGCGACGCCGACAATGCAGCGGCCGATGCCGCCACCTCGGACGCGGGCACCCATTCCTCGACGATGCCGCCGGATGCCGCCTCGGGCGCCGACGCGCCGGATGCGGCCGACGCCGCGGCTGCGTCCGCCTCCGGCTCACGCTCGATACGCTGCGTCCTGACGGGCGCCGCCGCCTGCTTCGGCTCGGGCCCGAACCAGCCGTCGACCAGATCCGTCACCCGTTCGCGCACCGACGCGAACCAGCCGGGCGACGGCTCGGTGTCGAATTTCAGCTTCGTGTCGACGATCCGGGCGCGTTGCGCGCGCTGGAAGAAGTCGCCGACGATCGGCAGCGCGCTGTGCGCGCCTTGCCCCCAGTAGTCGCTGCGCAGCGTCACGCGGCCGTCGTCGAAGCCGACCCACGCGCCGGCCACCAGCCCGGGCTGCATCAGGATGAACCAGCCGTCCGCGTTGTCCTGCGTGGTGCCGGTCTTGCCGGCCACGTCGCCGCGAATGCCGAAGCGCGTGCGGATGCTGCTGCCGGTGCCGCGCGTCACGACGCCGCGCATCACGTCGAGCAGCGTCTTGTCGGTTTCGGCGTCGAGCGCGCGCTCGGGCGGCGCCGGCGCGTATTCGGCGAGCACCTCGCCCCGGCGGTTCTCGATGCGCGTCACCATTTGCGGCTCGACGTACAGCCCGCCGTTCGCGATCGTCGCGTACGACGCGACCATCTCCTTCAGCGTCACGGGGCTCGTGCCGAGCGCAAGCGACGGCACGCGCTCGAGCGGGCTTTCGCGCACGCCCATGTCGCGCGCGAACCGCGCCACGGCCGCCGGACCGACCTTCTCCATCACCTGCGCGGTGATCCGGTTGCGCGACAGCGCGACCGCGTCGCGCAGCGTCATCGGCTTGCCCGTCGGCGGCGCGTCGTCGCTCGGCCGCCAGATCTCGCCGCCCTTCAGCGGAATCTCGACCGCCTGGTCGATGAAGGTGTCGTCCGGCTTCATCCCGTTCGCGAACGCGACGCCATAGACGAACGGCTTGAAGGTCGAGCCCGGCTGACGCCGCGCCTGCGCGACGTGATCGAACGGCTCGTTCGTGAAGTCGCGGCTGCCGACCCACGCGCGAATCTGCCCGTCGCGCGGATCGATCGCGACGAAGCCGGCCTGCACGTCGGTCTTCGCCTTGCACAGCACGCGCATGAAGCCGCGGTCGGCGGCGAGCTGCTTCATCGCGGCCGCATCGTTCTTGCCGGCGTCCTGCGCGGCCTTGTATTCGGGCGACTCGCGCATGAAGGTGCGGAACACCTCGTTGTCGGTGCCGCAGCCGTCGCGGCCGCTCCACGCATTGTTCGCGATGCCCTGCAGCTGGTTCGCCTGCAGCGTCAGCGCCTGGGTCGCCATCTGCTGCAGACGCGAATCGATCGTGGTGCGCACGATCAGCCCGTCGGAATAGATGTTGTAGTCGTTGCGGTCGGCCCAGCCGATCAGCCATTTGCGCAGTTGCTGCGCGAAGTGCGGCGCGGGCCCCGGCGGCTCCTTCTGGCGCTCGAAGTCGATGCGCAGCGGCCGGCGCTGCAACTGCGCGAACTGTGCCGGCGACAGCTTGCCGTACTTCACCATCTGGCCGAGCACCGTGTTGCGCCGCTGCAGCGCGCGCTCGGGATTCAGCACCGGGTTGTAGTAGCTGTTGCCCTTCAGCATCCCGACGAGCGTCGCGCTGTCGAGCACGTCGAGCTCGTCGGCCGACTTGTCGAAATAGGTGCGCGCGGCCATCTCGACGCCGTACGCGTTGTACAGGAACGGCACCGTGTTCAGGTAGGTCTCGAGGATCTGGTCCTTGCTGTAGACGGCCTCGATCTTCAGCGCGGTGATCGCCTCCTTCACCTTGCGCGTGAGCGTCGGCGCGCGGCCGACCTCGTCCGGATACAGGTTGCGTGCGAGCTGTTGCGTGATCGTCGAGCCGCCCTGGCGGCTGCCCGAGAACGTATGGAGCGCGGCCGACGCCGTGCGCTTCCAGTCGAGACCGTGATGCTCGTAGAAACGATGGTCCTCGGTGGCGATCAGCGCGTCGACCATGTGCGGCGAGATCTGCTTGAGCGACACCCATTCGCGGTTCGACGGCTTGAATTCCGCCAGCACCTTGCCGTCGGCGGACAGCACCTGCGCCGGCTGGTCGACGCGCGCCTTGCGGATGTCGCCGATGCCCGGCGTGAACGGAATCAGCACCAGCACGTACAGCAGGAACAGCGCGGGCACGGCGGCGGCCGCGCGCAGCACGCCGCGGCGCGTCGGATGACGGAGATGGTGCCAGGCGCTGGCCAGGACACGCTTGACGAGCACGGCGGCAGCGGCCGCGACGGGTTGGGCGCGCGCGACCCATCTGGCACTGAGGTCACGCACTGACGACACGTTTCGGCGATTCACGCGGGTGGGGGATCTGCTGGAAAGGCTGCATCGTACCAAAACTCGCGCCGCCCACCGGCCGGCGGCCGTCCCGGGCCTGCGCGAACGGCGCCCGCGCGTGCATTTTTACAACAAAAAAGGCGCGCGCCCCGTAACGGAACCGCGCGCCAAGCCTGGTACAACGGTGCCGTGCGCCGCTGCTCAGCGCACGAGAAAACCGTAGGTCAGCGGATCGCGCTCGTCGACGATCCAGTTCGCGAATCCGCAGATGTGCGCGCTGCCCTCCACTTCCGGGATCACGGCCGGGATGTCGCCGACCGTCGTCTCGCGCAGCACGCGCCCCTTGAACACGGTGCCGACGATCGACTCGTTGACGAGCGTGTCGCCGGCCGCGAGCCGGCCGCGCAGGTACAACTGCGCGACGCGGCCGCCGGTGCCGGAGCCGGTCGGCGAACGGTCGACCTCGCGATCCGCGAACACGCAGCAATTTGCCTGCGTCGAGCCCGGATGGCGCGGCGCGTTCGCGATGATCGTGCCGTAGATATGGTTGATCTCCGGAATCTCCGGATGCACGACCGGATATTTCGCGTTCGCGGCGGCCTTCACTTCGGCGCCGAAGCGGATCAGCTTCTCCACGGCCGCCTCGCGCACCGGCAGGTCGAACGGCGCGCCGTCGACGTAGAAATAGAACGCGCCGCCATACGCGATGTCGCCGGTCACGGTGCCGAACGACGGCGTGTCGACCGACACGTCGCGCTGCCAGATGAACGACGGCACGTTGACGAAGCGCACCGGCCCCGCGTGCTCGCCGTCCCATTTCACGAACGCCTCGATGAAGCCGCATGGCGCGTCGATGCCGACGCGCGTCTCGGGCACCGTGCGCTGCACCCAGCCGAGCTCGACCGCGGCGGTCGACAGCGCGATCACGCCGTGCCCGCAATGGTCGCTGTAGCCTTCGTTGTGCACGAAGATCACGCCGAAATCCGCGTTCGGCGACACCGGCTCGGTCAGGTAGCCGCCGTACATGTCGGCGTGGCCGCGCGGCTCGAACATCAGCGCGCGGCGGATCTCGTCCGCGTTCTCCTTGAGCCATGCGCGGCGCTGGACGATCGTGTCGCCGGGCAGGCGCGGCAGCCCGCTCGTGACGATGCGGAACGCTTCGCCGCCGGTGTGGACTTCGACGGTGGAAAGGGATCGGGAAATTTTCATGAAGATCGAAAGCGTGAAGACGAACGACGGCGCACCGGCGCCGTCGTTCCGGTAGCGGTTTTACTTCGCGTACGGTTCGGGCAGCCCGTTGCGGATCACGTAGACGCTGGTCGGCGCGCCCTTCAGGTCGCCGCGTTCGTCGAACGAATAGGTGCCCGCGACGCCCGCATAGTTCGACTTCGCCAGCTGCGCGATCAGCTTCGCCTTGTCGGTGGTCGTGCCGGCCTTGACCATCGCGTCGGCGAGCAGCTTCATGCCGTCGTAGTAGTTGACGCCGTAGACCTGCGTATCCGTGTGATAGGTGTCGTGGTACTTCTTCAGGAATTCGCGGCCGGCCGGCGTCTTCTCGAGCGCGACGCCGCCCTGCGCGCAATAGACGATCGACGCGGCCTCGCCCGCGACCTTGCCCATGTCGGCCGAGCAGATGCCGTCGCCGCCGAGCAGCTTCGCGCGCAAGCCGCGCTGCTTCATCTGCTTCGCCATCGGCGCGCCCTGCGCCGCATAGCCGCCGAGGAAGATCACGTCGGGATTGCTGGCCTTGATCTTGGTGAGAATGCCGAGGAAATCGGTGGCCGACGAGTTCGTGTACTCCTGGTCGACGATCTTGATCCCGTTGGCCTTCGCGACGTTCATGAACTGCTCGGCGACGCCCTGCCCGTACGCGGTGCGATCGTCGATGACCGCGGCGGTTTTCGCGTTCAGCGTCTTCGCGGCGAAGGTCGCCATCGTGCCGCCGAGCTGTTCGTCGCTCGCGCCGATCCGGAAGATGTTCTTGAAGCCCTGCCGCGTGAGTGCCGGGTTCGACGCGACCGGCAACATCGGGACGCCTGCGTTGCTGTACACACGCGATGCCGGGATGGCGACGCCCGAGTTGTACGGCCCGAGCACCGCGACCACGCCCTTGTCGACCAGGTTCTGCGCGACCTGCACGCCCGCTTTCGGGTCGGCCTGGTCGTCGTCCGACACCAGCTTGAACGTGACCGTCTTGCCGGCCACCTTCACGCCCGCCTTGTTGAGCTCGTCGACGGCGAGGCGCGCGCCGTTTTCATTGTCCTTGCCGTTCGCGGCCTGCGGGCCGGTGAGCGGCGCCGAATGGCCGATCATCACGACTTCCTGCGCGTGCGCGGCGCTCAGCGCGCCGGCGGCAACAGCCACCGAGAGCGCGGTAACGAAGTGTCGCATGGTGTCTCCTGATTGGTTTTGTGTGAAACCAATGTAGGACACATGTGGTCACCATGCAAGCAATTTCAAAAAGTTTTTTGCGATTCTGGTCATTTTTTAGACCAGAGTGATGTGGCGCGCATTACTTCGGCGTGATGTCGCGACGCACGCGAAGAATGTGCTGCTCGACATAGAACGCGGCCGCATCGGCGTCGCCGGACACGATCGCCTCGTAGATCAGCCGGTGCTCGGACACGTAGAGCCGGATGCGGCCCGCGTCGTAGATGCCGTCGTCCTTCAGCCGCTTCCACAGCGGCTGGTCCATCGTCTTCGCGACTTCGTCCGCGATCTTCACGATCAGCGCGTCGCCGGTCATCAGCGCGAGCTGCCGGTGGAACAGCCGGTCGCTCTCGTTCCACAGCGCGCGCTGCTGCGGATCGTCGATGTCGGAGACGGTTTCCATCTGTGCG
This sequence comes from Burkholderia sp. SCN-KJ, assembly GCF_024656005.1. Classification (NCBI taxonomy): domain Bacteria; kingdom Pseudomonadati; phylum Pseudomonadota; class Betaproteobacteria; order Burkholderiales; family Burkholderiaceae; genus Burkholderia; species Burkholderia sp. SCN-KJ. The sequence goes on along the minus strand of NZ_JANKOG010000006.1, from coordinate 284,993 downwards.
AGATAGCCTTCGGCGACAGGATCGGCGCGACCGTGCGCGGCCGCGAGGCGCGCGATCGCGGGCTCGAGGATGAGCCGCACGTCGAGCGTCGACGTCGGGCTGAAGTCGGCATCGGGCGCGCCTTGCGGGTCGCCGCGCTGCGCGAGTACGTCGAGCGGCGCCGGCACGACGTAGGTGCCCGAATTGCGCTTCGTGAACACCAGCCCTTCGTTCTGCAACGCGCCCAGCGCCTCGCGCACGGCCGGCCGGCCAACCTGGAACAGCGCCGCGAGCTCGCGCTCCGACGGCAGCCTCGAATCGGCCGCGTAGCGCCCCGCGCGAATCTCGTCGCGAATCCTTTCGGCGACCTGTTCGTAGATCTGCAGCGGCCGGAAACCGGCTTCGAGCGATTCGGGACGTGCGGACATCATCTGGGGCTCCTGCCCGGTCGGGTGGGGGGATCGGGAATGGGCGCACTATACCGGAGCGGTACCGGCGCCGGTGCGCGCGACGCCTATCTGGACGGATATTAGAACCAAAATCGGCCGTCCGCTGGCTTTTCCGGCTTGCCGGGTGGCCGGAAACTGGTATAGATTTGATCCAGACCGCCTGCCATCGCGACAGCCGGCCGCCTCCGTGGCGAGCGCGCGATGCGCCCGTCTCCCACGCCCACCGCCCCAACCGACCGACACGATGACCGCCCTCTCCCGGATTCCCTCTTTCGACGCCGCCGAAACGGCCGCGCTGCTCGACTACCCCGCGCTGCTCGCGACGCTCAGGCACACCGTCGCCGAATACGCGGCGGGCGAGATCGTCAGTCCCGAACGCCTGGTCGTGCCGCTGCAGGCCGGCGGCGTGATGCTGTCGATGCCGTCGAGCGCGCGCGACCTCGCGAGCCACAAGCTCGTAAACGTGTGCCCCGGCAACGGCGCGCGCGGGCTGCCGACGATCCTCGGGCAGGTGAGCGCATACGATGCGACGACCGGCGAGCTGCGCTTCGTGCTCGACGGCCCGACGGTCACCGGGCGCCGCACGGCGGCCGTTACCGCGCTGGGCATCCAGGCGCTGCATGGCGCCGCGCCGCGTGACATCCTGCTGATCGGCACCGGCAAGCAGGCGGCCAATCACGCGGACGCGCTCGCGGCGATCTTTCCGGACGCGCGCCTGCACGTGCGCGGCTCGCGCGCCGACAGCGCGGCCGCGTTCTGCGCCGCGCACCGCGCGCAGGCGCCGCAGCTCGCGCCGCTCGACGGCGATGCGATTCCCGATGCGATCGATGTCGTCGTCACGCTGACGACGAGCCGCACGCCCGTCTATCGCGAAGCGGCACGCGAAGGCCGCCTCGTGGTCGGGGTCGGCGCGTTCACCGCGGATGCCGCCGAGATCGACGCCGATACCGTGCGCCACAGCCGGCTCGTCGTCGACGATCCGGCCGGCGCACGCCACGAGGCCGGCGACCTGATCGTCGCGCAGGTCGACTGGCAGCAGGTCGCGTCGCTCGCCGACGTGCTGCGCGGCGCCTTCGCGCGCAGCGGCCCGCTGCTGTTCAAGACCGTCGGCTGCGCCGCATGGGATCTGGCCGCGTGCCGCACGGCACGCGACGCGCTGGCCGCGCGCCGGCACGGCTGATTCGACCGCGGCGGCGACCGGCACAACCTGCCGGTTGCACCACGCACGCCAGCCCGCGCGGCTCGGGCGTCGCCGCCGCCTTCCCGTACGCGTTGTAGGAATCGCCCTACAACACGTCGAAGCGGCCTACACAAACTTCCAGTTCGGCCGATTTCATTTTTGGCGGCGCAACACGATACTGCCGGCATGAATGCCAGCCTGTCACCCGCCGTCGCGCTCAGGGTGTTTCTCGTCGATCACGCCATCGCCGTCCGGCAACGGATCGCGCTGCTCGTCGGCGCGATCCGCGGCGTCGCGGTCGTCGGCGAAGCGGAAGACGGCCATGACGCGTGGATGCACATCCGCAGCAGCCACGCGGACGTCGTGATCGTCGACCTGCGGCTCGCGGACGGCAGCGGTCTCGACCTGATCGGGATGCTGTCGAAGGCCACGCCGCGCGTCGTCACGATCGTGCTGACGAACCACTCGGCGGCGGCATTCAGAGAGGCATGCGCGGCGGCCGGCGCCGATTATTTCTTCGACAAGACCGCCGAATTCGACGCCGCATGCCGCGTCATCGAATCCCTGGTGCACGCTCGCGCGCACCACCCCTGATCGAGCCGGAGTGACTCATGTCTACCGCCATTGCCTGCGCCACCGCCCCGCCCGTCGCGCCTCGGCCAACGACTCCGCTTCGTGCGGTCGCGCGCACCGACGCCGTCAAAACCCCGGCCGCGCGCTGCTCGGGCTGCGCGATGCGCTCGATGTGCCTGCCGCCCGACCTGACTGCGGACGAGTACGGCCGCCTCGACGCGATCATCTGCTCGACCCGGCAGGTTCGCCAGGGCGACGCGCTGTTCCGCATCGACGACCCGTTCCACAGCATCTATGCAGTCCGTGCGGGCTCGTTCAAGACGGTGATGATGCATCGCGACGGCCGCGAGCACGTGACCGGCTTCCAGATCGCCGGTGAAACGCTCGGCATGGACGGCATCGGCAGCGGCCAGCACTGCTGCGACGCGATCGCGCTCGAGGACAGCGTCGTGTGCATCATCCCGTTCGGCGCGCTCGAGGCGGCGTGCCGCGAGATGAAGCCGATGCAGCATTTCCTCTACCAGATGCTGAGCAGCGAGATCGTCCGTGAATCGAGCCAGATGCTGCTGCTCGGCACGATGTCGGCCGAGCAGCGCGTCGCGCAGTTCCTGCTGAACCTGTCGGCGCGCTTCGAGGCGCGCGGCTATTCGGCATCGGAATTCAACCTGCGGATGACGCGCGAGGAAATCGGCTGCTATCTCGGCATGAAGCTCGAGACCGTCAGCCGGATGTTCTCGCGGTTCCATCGGGATTCGCTCGTCGAAACGCGCGGCAAGCGCGTGCGGATCCTCGACGCGCAGGCGCTCGCGCAGGTCTGACGCCCGACGCGCGGCCGGCGTCATTGCGCGGCCGCGCCCGTCGTGGCCGCATGCAGCGCGACCGCTTCGGGTTCGCCGGCCTGCCAGGCGGACAGCGCCTGTTCGGCTTGCGCGAACACGCGCCGGATCGTCTCGTTCACGTCGTCGCCGCTGCTGCCCGGCAGCACCGCCGGCGCGCGATCATGCATGAGCAGTTCGAGGCGCACGTCGTAGGTCCGGCCACCGTCGCCGGTCGTGCGCGACTCGATCGCCAGCAGGCAATCGTCGAGCCGCGCGCGGAAGCGTTCGAGCCGCACCAGCTGCGCCCCCGCTTCGCCTTCGAGCGCGGCGGAACCCGCGAATCCGACGCAGACGATCTGCATGCCCACGCCCATGTCGTTCCTCCTGACGCGGTCGCCGCTCGTCGACCGGATTGCCTGCCCCATGTTTCCCTGCCCTGCCCGCCGTGGAATCCGTCCGCACGCATGTCGCACGGCGCGACGACCGATGCGGCGATCACTGCCGTGCAGCATTGCCTCCGCGCGCCGTCGGCGCGAGGCGGTTCACATGCTGAACGTCTGCGACGCCTTCATTTCGATCCACGTCATCCCGGCCCGCAACCCTTCGATCGCGGCCTCGTGCTCCGTGGGATACGCATGACTGTGCTCGAACGTGTGGTGAAAGCGCGCCGGCCCCGTGCCGTGCTCGACCGACACACGGCAGCGGAACTCGCCGGATTCGCACTGTCGCGTCTCGATCTCGACCGACCAGTCGCGTTCATGAATCGTGCCTTGCAGTGTCATGCGTCCTCCTGCGGAATCAGCCGTCCATCCGGAAGTGACCACTGTGCAGCAACACCGGCCGGCCGCCGATTTCGTCGAGCATTTGTCGTGCCTTCGCCTCGATCGCCGACCGGTGCGCATCGAACGCATCCAGCAAATCCCGTTCCAGCAGCGACGGCGCACCGAAATGGTCTTCCAGTGCTTCGGCCGTGATCGCGCACTGCACGAAGCGGCCGTCGACCAGCGCCGAAAACGCGACGACCAGATCGCGCGCGCAATATTCGGGCGGTTCGGGTGGAAAGGCTATCTGCATCTGTCCGCCTGTCATCGTCGGGGCAATTCATGACATGAGCATAGCGGCCCGCGGCACCGCACGCTTGACCCACGTCAACCGGTTCGCTGCGCCGCACGAAGCGACGTCCGGCGGGCGCTCAGCCCGCTTCCGCGTCGATCGACGCGCCGCGCTCCGCCAGCAGTTCGCGCAGCACGCTGCGATGGCAGCGGCGCTCGTCCTCGCAGTAACAGCCGATCGAGAACGCGCTCGTCGCCGACAGCGCGGCGAGCAGGTCCAGCACCTTCGGTGCGTCGCCGTGCGCCATTTCCGCGCGGAAGTGGCGCGTGAACGCACGCCATTCGGCGTCGGTTTCGGCAGCCTGCGCCTGCGCGACCAGCTCGGGGCTCGGCGACAGCGTCGGCAGCCATACATCATAGTAGTTGCGCGATGCGAATTCCGCCTTGGGTACCCCGCGCGGCGGCCGCCGCACCGTGCCGATCCTCGGGCCCTCGCCGGCCGCGCGCGGCGTGCCGAGCCGTACGATTCGAATTGCCATGCCGCTCCTTCGTCTTGCGTTCGATCCGCCATCGTACCGCCGCGCCGCCGCCGCGCAAGAAAAAACCGGCTGCCTCCGCAGGGAGACAGCCGGTTCATGCGATGCGATCGGGCGCCCGGGAGCGCGCCGGTCAGACGCCGCTCTTCAGCACCTTGCCGACCGCATCCGCGACGATGCCGACGTTCGAATCGTTCAGCCCCGCGACGCACATGCGGCCCGAACGCAGGATGTACACGCCGTGCACTTCGCGCAGCGCATCGACCTGCGATTCGGTCAGGCCCGTGTACGTGAACATCCCGCGCTGCTTCACGTAGCGCGTGAGCGCTTCGCCGCTGACGTAGTCGCGCAGGCCGTCGTGGATCGACTGGCGCATCCGCGCGATGCGGCGGCACATCGCGGCGAGCTCCTCTTCCCACTGCTTGCGCAGCGCGGGCGTGTTCAGCACGGTCGCGACGACCTTCGCGCCGTAGGTTTGCGGGTTGCTGTAGTTCGAGCGCACCGCGCCGGCCAGCTGGCCCAGCACGCGCTCGGCCGCGGCCGCATCCTCGCAGACGACGCTCAGGCCGCCCACGCGCTCGCCGTACAGCGAGAAGTTCTTCGAGAACGAGTTCGCGACGAGCGCCGGCACGCCGCGGCGGGCCAGTTCGCGCACGGCGAACGCGTCCGCGTCGAGGCCCGCGCCGAAGCCCTGGTACGCCATGTCGACGAACGGCAGCAGCCCGCGCGCCTCGATCACGTCGATCAGCTTCTCCCACTGGCCTTCGTCGAGATCGACGCCGGTCGGGTTATGGCAGCACGCGTGCAGCAATACGATGCTGCGCGCCGGCAGCGCGTCGATCGCCGCGAGCATCGCGTCGAACTTCAGGCCGCCCGTCGCTTCGTCGTAGTACGGGTACGTGTTCACCGTGAAGCCCGCGCGCTCGAAGATGAAGCGGTGGTTTTCCCAGCTCGGGTCGCTGAGCCACACCTGCGCGTCCGGGAAGTAGCGCTTCAGGAAATCGGCGCCCACTTTCAGCGCGCCCGAGCCGCCCAGCGTCTGCACGGTCGCGATGCGGCCGGCCGCACGCGCCGGATGATCGGCGCCGAACACCAGCGCCTGCACGGCGTCGCGATACGCGGCGAGGCCGACCATCGGCAGGTAAGGCTTCGGGCCGAGGTCGCGCTGCAGCGCGGTTTCGGCTTCGCGCACGGCCCCCATCACGGGAATCCGGCCTTCGGCATCGAAATAGATGCCGATGCTCAGGTTGACCTTCTGATCGCGCGGATCTTTCTGGAAGTTCTCGTTGAGCGTCAGGATCGGATCGCCCGGGTACGCGTCGATGTGTTCGAACATGGCTATGTCGGTCTCGTTTGGAAGAATGGTCGGGATGCCCGTGTCAGCGCGCGGACGCGCCGTCGCGCATCACATAGTCCGCATTCTTCTGACGGAAGCGATACCCGACCGCGAGCACCGCGAGCCATACGGGAATCAGGTACACCGACAGGCGGAGATCCGGCGTCAGGTACATCACGACGAGAATGCCGGCCATGAACGCCAGGCACAGGTAATTCGTGAAAGGATAGCCCAGACTGCGGAACGAAGTCTGCTCTCCGGCGATGCGCTTGGCCTGGCGGAACTTCAGGTGGATCAGCGTGATCATCGCCCAGTTGATGATCAGCGCCGACACGACGAGGCCCATCAGCACCTCGAACGCCTTGCCCGGCATGAAGTAGTTGACCAGCACGCACGCGCCGGTGGCGAGCGCCGACGCGCCGAGCGCGGCGAGCGGAATGCCGCGCTTGTTCACCGAGCACAGCACCTTCGGCGCGTTGCCCTGCTTCGCGAGGCCGAACAGCATCCGGCTGTTGCTGTACACGCCGCTGTTGTAGACCGACAGCGCGGCCGTCAGCACGACCACGTTCAGCACGTTCGCGACCAGGTTGCTGCTCAGCGCGTGGAAGATCAGCACGAACGGGCTGCCGCCGGTGACGACCTTTTCCCACGGATACAGCGACAGCAGCACGGCGAGCGCGCCGATGTAGAAAATCAGGATCCGGTAGATCACCTGGTTGGTCGCGCGCGGAATGCTGTGCTTCGGATCGTCGGCCTCGGCCGCGGTGATGCCGATCAGCTCCAGCCCGCCGAACGAGAACATGATCGCCGCCATCGACATCACGAGCCCCGACACGCCGTTCGGGAAGAAGCCGCCGTGCTGCCACAGGTTCGCGACGCTCGCTTCCGGCCCCGCATGGCCGCTCGCGAGCAGCCAGCCGCCGAAGCCGATCATCCCGACGATCGCGGCGACCTTGATGATCGAGAACCAGAATTCCGTCTCGCCGTACGACTTCACGCTCGCCAGGTTCAGCAGGTTGATCGCGACGAAGAACACCAGCGCCGACACCCAGGTCGGCACGCCGGGCCACCAGTACTGCACGTAGATCCCGACGGCCGACAGCTCGGCCATGCTGACGAGGATGTACAGCACCCAGTAGTTCCAGCCGGACAGGAAGCCGGTGAAGTGGCCGACGTACTTGTCGGCGAAGTAGCTGAACGAGCCGGCGACCGGCTCGTCGACCACCATCTCGCCGAGCTGGCGCATGATGAAGAACGCGACGACGCCGGCCACCGCGTAGCCGAGCAGCACGGACGGGCCGGCCATCTTGATCGTCTGCGCGATGCCGAGGAACAACCCCGTGCCGAGCGCGCCGCCGAGCGCGATCAGCTGGATGTGCCGGTTCTTCAGCCCCCGCTTCAGGCCGTCCTTCTCGTTTCCAGAAACCATGTCTTCTCCATTTTGCCCGCCTCCGCCGGAAGCGGTGCGGCGCGCCTCGGTGTGCCGGGCGCTGTTTTGCTGTGCCGGCGGCCGTTCGTGGAGCCGCCGGGTTGGGGACTGCAATCTTCGCGTGGCGACCCCCGATTCCTGTCGGCTGGCCCGCGACACCGGCCACCAACCATCGCTCTCTCCCGCCTTGCTGCAGGCGCACACGAAAATCCGGCGTCAGTTTAGCGTCGCGACAGCGAAATCGGGTTGCGTAACCGGCTCATGCAAACCCTACATTATGAGATAAGATTGCACGCGGGAGACAGATGAGGAAACAAAAATGCCTGAACCGGTTCTCGATCGCATCGATCGCCACTTGCTGTCGGTGCTGCAGGAGAACGGCCGCGCGTCGAACCTCGACCTGGCGAAGGCCGTCGGCCTGTCGCCCGCGCAGACGCTGCGACGCCATCGCCGGCTGGAGGAGATCGGCGCGATCCGCCGTTACGAAACCCGTCTGTGCCCCGACACGCTGGGGTTCGGCGTCACCGCGTTCGTGCACGTGACGATGGAGCGCGGGCATATCCGCGACCTCTCGAAGTTCCAGAAACTCGTGTCGGATCTCGCGCAGATCCAGGAGTGTTTCTCGGTGACGGGCGATATCGACTACGTGCTGAAGGTCGTCGCGCGCGACCTGAAGGGGCTGTCCACGTTCCTGCTCGAAACGCTGATGCGGATTCCCGGCGTGAGCGGCGTGCATTCGAGCGTGTGCCTCGACGAGATCAAGTGCACGAGTGCGATGCCGGTGGAAGGCTGATGCGGCGCCGCGCGACCGGCGGGGCGATGCCCGGTTCGGCAGCCGCGCTCAGCGCACCGCTTCGGACGCGCTGATCAGCAACGCCCCGCACGCAATCACCAGACACCCGCCGGCGCGACGCGGCGTCAGCCGCTCGCCGAGATAGACGCGCGCGATCAGCGCCGCGAACACCACGCTCGTTTCGCGCAGCGCCGATACCGGGCCCATCGGCGCACGATCCATCGCCCAGATCACGATCCCGTATGCGAGCGCCGCGCACACGCCGCCGCATGCGGCCTTCGCCGTTTCACCGACATCCTGCGCGAGCCGCAGCGGCCCCGCCCGCAGCCGGTAGTACGCGGCCATCAGCAAGCCGGTCAGCACGAAATCCACGCCGTATAGCCGACCGTGCTGCCGCTTTCCCGCACGCCGATCCCGTCGACCACGCTGTACGCGGCAATCGATACGCCGGTGGCGAACGCAGTCGGCAGCACCTGCGTCATCCGGTGCCGCGCGCCGCGGCCGCGCTCCAACCCGATCGCCATGATGCCGGCGCAGATCAGCACGAGCCCGCCTTGCGCGCCCGCGTTCAGGCGCTCGCCCGCGAACGCCGCCGCGCCCAGCGTGACGAGCAGCGGCGCGGTGCCGCGTGCGACCGGATACGCGACGCTCAGGTCGCCGTGCTCGTAAGCGCGCACCAGCAGCAGCGTATAGACGACGTGGAGCACCGCCGATGCGACGACGCAGGCCCAGCTCGCCGGCGTGATCGGCGCGGCGGCCGGCAGGAACAGCAGCGCGAACAGCCCGATCGCGATCTGCAGCACCGTGGCCGAGCGCAACCGGTCGCCGCTGCTGCGCACGAGCGCATTCCACGACGCATGCAGGAAGGCGGCGCACAGGACGGCAAACAGAACGGGAATCGGCACGTTGATTACTCGCGGACGGCCGGCAACGCGAAAACGTCGCCGCGGGCCAACCATCGTATGAATGCGTCACACGATTGTCAAAAAAGAACGCGGCCCGGCACCCCGCGAACCGGCCCGCCGCGCGCTGCCGCCCGCCCCGCGCGGCATGCGCGGCCGTGACCGTGCGCGCCGCCGAATGTGTCGCCCAGGTTGCATCCGCGTGGCCCCTTTCCGCTTTCTTTCGCGCCGCGTCGCGCCGTAATGGAATCGATACCGAGGCGCAACCGTCGCGAAACCGGTCCGCCCCCATATCTTCATACCGAACTGCTTCAATGCCGGTGCTTTATCGCGTTCCGCGCCGGACCGACACGGCGACGGGGCCGATCTTCACCGTCGAAAGCCTACCTGGAGTTTCCCGATGTTCCGTCAAGCCTTGCTCGTCACCGCCTGCGCAGCCGCGGCGCTTGCGCTGTTCGCCTGCGGCGGCAGCGACGATCCCACGTCGACGCCCGCCGTGTCGTCGCAGGACGCGCTGCAGACCGCCACGCCGATCAAGCACGTCGTCGTGATCTACGGCGAAAACGTGTCGTTCGACCACTACTTCGGTACCTACCCGAACGCGTCGAACCCGTCCGGCGAACCGGCCTTCAACGCGAAGCCCGGCACGCCGACGATCAACGGGCTGACGGGCACGCTGCTCACCGCGAACCCGAACTTCACGAACACGGCCAACGGCACCGACGCCGCGAACCCGTTCCGCCTCGACCGCACACAGGCCGCGACCGCCGACCAGAACCACGCGTACACGGCCGAGCAGCAGGCCGAGGACAACGGCCTCGCCGACCTGTTCCCGAAGTACACCGGCAAGGGTTCGTCCGGCGGCGCCGGCGCGTTCGGCACGAAGGGCCAGGTGATGGGCTACTTCGACGGCAACACGGTGACCGCGCTGTGGAACTACGCGCAGCGCTTCGCGATGAGCGACAACGCGTACACGACGGTCTACGGCCCGTCGACGCCGGGCGCGCTGAACGTCGTGTCGGGCCAGACCAACGGGATGCAGATCGTCAAGACGTCGAAGCAGCCGTCGACGCTCGCCGCCACCTCGTACTACATCAACGACGGCCAGGGCGGCTTCACGATGATCAACGACGTCGACCCGGGCTTCGACGTGTGCTCGAGCACGACCGACCAGGCGATGATGAGCGGCAAGAACATCGGCGACCTGCTGAACGGCGCGAAGATCACGTGGGGCGGCTTCATGGGCGGCTTCAACCTGTCGACGACCAACAGCAACGGCACGACCGGCTGCAGCCGCAGCACGGTCGCCACCGCCGTGAACGCGGCGACGACCGACTACATCCCGCACCACAACTGGTTCCAGTACTACGCGTCGACCGCGAACCCGCAGCACACGCGCCCGAGCGCGGTCGCGGCGATCGGCTCGAGCTTCGAAGCCGACGGCAAGACGGCCGAACCGGCGAACCACCAGTACGACACCGACGACTTCTTCGCGGCCGTGAAGGCCGGCAACTTCCCGTCGGTCAGCTTCCTGAAGGCGCCGGCCGCGCAGGATGCGCACGCCGGCTACTCGGATCCGCTCGACGAGCAGGCGTTCGTGACGAAGGTCGTCAACTTCCTGCAGCAGCAGCCCGACTGGCAGAACACGGCCGTGATCGTCACCTATGACGACTCGGACGGCTGGTACGACCACGCGTACACGGCACCGACCCGCGCGTCGTCCGACGCGGTCGACCAGGTGAACGGCAACGGCAAGTGCGGCTCGGGCGGCACCACCGGCGTGAACGGCGGCACGGTGAACGGCCGCTGCGGCCCGGGTGTGCGCATCCCGCTGGTCGTGATCTCGCCGTACGCGAAGCAGAACTACGTCGACCACACGTTGATCGACCAGGCGTCCGTCGTGCGCTTCATCGAGGACAACTGGCTCGGCGGCCAGCGCATCGGCGGCGGTTCGTTCGATGCGACGGCCGGCGACCTGCGCGGGCTGTTCGACTTCTCGTCGAAGCCGAACACGGCGCCGCTGTATCTCGATCCGGCGCAAGGCACGGTGCTGAGCGCGGCGCCGTCGATCTGACCGGCATCGCGTAACCGGTCGCAGCAGGCAACAGCAGGCCGGCGCATCGTGCGCCGGCCGTTTCCGTTTAACGCGCCGCTTTCACGCGGTGCCCGATTTTCCACCGACAGCATGACAGCTCGCCCCGCGTTCCCGTCTCCCGACGCATCCGGCGCCGCCGCGCCGCGTTCCCCTGCCCGCATGCTGCGCCGCGCGGCGTTCGCGCTCGGCGCGGCCGTGCTCGGTTACGGCGCGTTCGCGATCGCGTTTCCGGCCCGTACGCCGGCGGCGATCGGCGACGTCGTCGCCGGCTGGACGGGCGCGAATCCGCATCCGGTCGTGCTGCAGCGCCCGGCCGCGCAGCCGTTGTCGGCGGTCGCGCAGCTCGGGCGCGCGCTGTTCGCCGATCCGTCGCTGTCGGCATCCGGCAAGCAGTCGTGCGCGTCGTGCCATAGCCCCGATCATGCGTACGGGCCGCCGAACGGGCTCGACGTGCAGCCGGGCGGCCTCGCGATGACGCAGCAGGGCTACCGCCCGCCGCCGTCGCTGATGTACCTGTATCGCCAGCCCAACTTCAGCATCGGCCCCGATGCCGGCGAAAACGACGCCGCGCCGAGCGTCGCACAGCAGGCCGCGTCGGCCGCCGGCGTCGTCAAGGCGCAGAAGGTGGCCGGCACGTCGGCCGCGCCGCAACTCGTGCCGCAAGGCGGGATGTTCTGGGACGGCCGCGCCGATACGTTGCAGCAGCAAGCGTTCGGGCCGCTGCTGAATCCGGTCGAGATGGCCAATGCGAGCATCGACGACGTCGCGCGCAAGCTCGCGCAGTCGCCGCATCGCGCGCAGTTCGAGCAGCTGTTCGGGCCGCGCGTGTTCTCCACGCCGCAGCTCGCGGTGTCGGAGGCCATGTTCGCGATCGCGCGCTATCAGGTCGAGGATCCGTCGTTCCATCCGTACAACAGCAAGTACGATCGCTGGCTCGAAGGTCGCGCGCGCCTGACGCAGGCCGAGTTGCGCGGGCTGAGACTCTTCAACGATCCGGACAAGGCGAATTGCGCGGGCTGCCACCTGTCGAAGCCCGGCAAGGACGGCTTGCCGCCGATGTTTACCGACTACCAGTACGAGGCGCTCGGCGCGCCGCGCAACAAGGCGCTCGCGCAGAACCGCAACCCGGCGTTCTACGATCTCGGCGTGTGCGGGCCGTTCCGCGAGGACCTGAAGGACCAGACGCAGTACTGCGCGATGTTCCTCACGCCGACGCTGCGCAACGCGGCGACGCGCCACGTGTTCTTCCACAACGGCGTGTTCCATACGCTCGACCAGGTGATGGCGTTCTACAACGAGCGCAGCATCTCGCCGCAGAAGTTCTATCCGCGCGGCGCGGACGGCAAGGTCGACGTGTACGACGACATCCCGGCGAAGTACCGCGCGAACGTCGACGTGACGGACGCACCGTTCGATCGCAAGCCCGGCGACAAGCCCGCGATGAACGAGCAGGACATCAAGGATATCGAAGCGTTTCTCGGCACGCTGACCGACGAGCCGGCACGCTGACGGCTGGCCCGCCGCCCGTCTGGTCAGCGCTGCGCGCGGATGCAGAGGAACGCCGGCGCCAGCGACAGCTCCGCATGGAGCCGCTCCGACACGGCCTTCATCTCGGGCAGCGGCGTCGGTTCGACGAACCGGTCGAGCCGCCAGCCTGCGTCGGCGAGCGCGTTCAGGATGTCGGCAAGCGGCCGGCGCCACGCTTCGACATAGGGCTTCGGTTCGCCGAAACCCGACCAGTGGAAGCCGAAACGGCTCGTATCGAAGTACGTGGCGTCCCCGCGTGTGCGCTCGTCCATCCAGTCGCGCATCGGGTGCGCCATCGAGAACACGAGCGTCCCGCCGGGCCGTGCGACGCGTCTGAATTCACGCAGCGTCGGTGCGAGGTCGTGCACGTAGTCGAGCGCGAGCGAGCACAGCACCTTGTCGACCGACGCGTCGGGCAGCCACGCGAGCGGCGCCTCCAGGTCGCCCTCCACGACGTCGACCGTGAGGCCTGCGCAGCGCGTTTGCGCGAGCGCGACCATCTCGGGCGTGATGTCGAATGCGTGGACGGTCGCGCCGTGGCGCGCGAGATGCGCACTGCAGATGCCGGGCCCGCAGCCGGCGTCAAGCACCGTCAGGCCGTCGGCGTCGCCGAGCAGGGCCAGCGTCGCCGGACGCTCGTAGAGCGCGTTGTGCGCCTTGGTCGGCGCGATGTCCGCGTAGCGTTGCGCGAAGGTCGCGTAAGCGCGGCGGGCGGGAGGTTCGGTCGGGTCCGTCATGCGGCGTCCGTCGGTGGAAAGGCAGCAGGCCGATTCTGCCCGATCGAACGATGGATGGCGACCCGCCCCTCACGCCGGCGTCAGGACAGGCTGTCGAGCAGACGATACCAGGCGACCCCGGCCGCGATATAGAAGCGCTGCAGCCCGTGCAATGGAATCGGCCTGATCGGCGTGACCCGGAACGGCAGCGGCAGTTGCGCATCGCCCGACAGATGCGCGGCCAGATGTTTGCCGAGCGTCGTCGCCATCGCGATACCGCGGCCGTTGTAGCCGAGCGCGATCGTCACGCCCGGCGCGGGCTCGTGCACGTGCGGCAGGAAATCCGCGGTGATCGCGACGCGCCCCGCCCAGCGGTATTCGAACCGGACGCCCTTCAGTTGCGGATACAGCAGCGTCGTCGCGCGCTCGAGATGGCGCCAGTCGCCCGGCGCACGCGGTTCGGCGAACGGGCCGCGGCCGCCCATCAGCAGGCGCCCGGCGGCGTCACGGCGGAAGTACAGCAGCAGACGCCGCGCATCCGATGCGACCTCGCCGCCGGAGAGGATGTCGCGACCAAGCTCCGGCGCGAGCGGTTCCGTCGCGACGATGAAACTGTTCGCGGCGATCACCGACTGGCGCAAGCCGGGCCACAGCCCGTCCGTGTAGCCGTTGGTCGCGATCACGACGCGCTGGGCGGACAGCGTCGCGCCGCCCGACGTCGCGATCCGCCAGCGGCCGTCGACGCGCGTCAGCCCGACGGCGCGGGTCGAGCCATGCACGACGGCCCCGCTCGCCTGCGCGGCGCGCACCAGGCCGCGCGTATAGCTGAGCGGCTGCACGCTGCCCGCGCGGCGATCGATCCAGCCACCCGCATACGCATGCGTGCCGAGCCGTCGCGCGACGTCGTCGCGGCCGAGCACCTCGACCGGTGCACCGCGCGCGGCCCATTGCTGCGCCCGGCGTGCGACCGTGTCGAGCATCGCGGCGGTCGGCGCCGGCTGGATCCAGCCGTGGCGACGCGCATCGCAGTCGATCGCATGCCGCGCGATCAGGTCGAACACGGTGTCGGCCGCGCCGCCGACGATGCCGGCAAGCTGCTCGCCGGCCGCATCGCCGAACTGGCGCACCAGTTCGTCCGGGTCGTATTTCAGCCCGGGAATTACCTGCCCGCCGTTGCGGCCCGACGCACCCCAGCCCGGCTGCGCGCCGTCGATCACGCGAACGTTCACGCCGCGCTCGGCCAGGTGAAGTGCGGTCGACAGGCCCGTGAAGCCGGCGCCGACAATCGCCACGTCGCACGACACGGACGCGTCGAGCGCCGGCGTATCGGGTGCCGGCGCGGCGGTCGCCGCCCATAGCGAATCCGGCCACGGCGAGTCGGGCCATCCGGGTGCCGCGTTCGTTGCACTCATGTTCGATCCGGGTTGTCGGCGCCGTCCGACGCCAGCAGGCGGCGCAGGAATTCCTGCGTGCGGGGATGCGTCGGCTGCGTCAGCACGGCGCGCGCCGGCCCGCTTTCGCAAATGGTGCCGTCGTGCAGGAAGCACACGCGATCGGCCACCTCGCGTGCGAACGCCATCTCGTGCGTGACGACCACCATCGTCATCCCGTCGCGGGCGAGCCCGCGCATCACGCCGAGCACTTCGCCGACGAGTTCGGGGTCGAGCGCCGACGTCGGCTCGTCGAACAGGATCGCCTGCGGCTCCATCGCGAGCGCGCGTGCGATCGCGACGCGCTGCTGCTGGCCGCCCGACAGCTCCGACGGATACGCATTCATCCGGTGCGCGAGCCCGACCTTGTCGAGCAGCGCGCGGGCCTGCTCGCGCGCTTGCGCGGCCGGCCTGCGACGCACGTGCACCGGCCCTTCCATCACGTTCTCGAGCGCCGTGCGGTGCGCGAACAGGTTGAAGCGCTGGAACACCATGCCGACGCGCATCCGGAGCTCGTGGATGCGCGTCGAATGTGCGTCGACCTTCACGCCGTCGATCGTGATCGACCCTTCGTCGTAGGTCTCGAAACCGTTGATACAGCGCAGCACGGTCGACTTGCCGGAACCGGACGGCCCGATCAGGCACACGACTTCACCCTGCTGCACGTCGAGGCTCACGCCCTTCAGCACCGCGTGTTGCTGAAACCGCTTGTGTATCGATTCGATCCTGATCATGCGCCCCTCCTCAGTGCGAGCCGCTTGCCGAGCCGGTTCACGCCGAACATCAGCGGCAGGCCGAGCGCGAGATACAGCAGCGCAACGAGCGTGTAGACGCTCATGTTCTGGAACGTCGACGACGCGATCAGCTGGCCGGCACGCGTGATTTCCGCGACCGTGATCGTCGACGCGACCGATGAATCCTTCAGCAGCATCACGAGCGTATTGCCGTACGGCGGCAACGCGATGCGGAACGCCTGCGGCAGCACCACGCGCCGCATGATCATCGGGCCGCGCATGCCGATCGCGTGCGCGGCTTCGATCTGGCCGCGATCGATCGCCTCGATGCCCGCGCGGAAGTTCTCGGCCTGGTACGCCGAATACGCGATGCCAAGGCCGAGCACGCCGGCCTGGAACGCCGACAGTTGCACGCCGAGATCGGGCAGCACGAAGTACATGTAGAACAGCTGCACGATGATCGGCAGCCCGCGGATCACGTTGACGATCGTGCTGCCGGCCGTCGACACCGCCCGGTTGCGCGACACTTTCATCAGCGCGAGGATCAGTCCGAGCACCGAGCTGAGCACGAACGCGCATGCCGTGATCTCGACGGTGACCACCGCGCCCTTCAGCAGGATCGGCAGGAAATCGATCGCGTTCTGAAAAAACATGAGGTCTCCTATGCGACGCCCGAACGGCGCGCCGCGATGGATGCCCGCGACGCGCGGGCGATGCCGGACGGGAATCGGGCGCCGGTGCTCAGCTCATGTGCCACTTCTGCAGGATCTGCTGCAGCGTGCCGTCGCTCTTCATCTTGCGGATCGCGCCGTTGAGCTGTTCGAGCGTCGCGTTGTCGCCTTTGCGCACGATGAAGCAGACCTGCCCCTTCACCACGCTCTGGTATTCGGGCACGAGCCGCACCTGGCGATTGACGCCGTGCTCGATCTGGTACGCGACGATCGGCTGGTCGGCGAAGCCGGCCTTGATGCGCCCGAGTGCGACGTCGCGCATGATGTCGGCGATCGAATCGTAGGTCCGGACTTCCTGGAAGATGCCCTTCTTGTTGAGCGCATCGACGAACGCGGTGCCGACCTGCGCGCCGACCACCTGCCCCTTGAAATCGTCCATCGACGTATAGCGGCCCGGGTCGTCGGCCTTCACGATCAGGCCTTCGCCGAACGAGTAGACGGTGTCGGAGAAATCGACGACCTGCTGGCGCGCCGGCGTCTTGAGCATCGCGGCCGAGATGATGTCGATCTTCTGCGTGGTGAGCGACGGGATCAGCGCCGAGAACACGGTCTGCTGCACGTCGACGCGAAACCCGGCCGACTTCCCGGCCGCGGTGATCGCGTCGACCATCATCCCCTGGATCGAATTGCTCTTGACGTCGAGAAACGTGAACGGCACGCCGGTGGCCGTCGCGCCGACCTTCAGCGTGGGCTCGGCCGCAACGGCGCTCGCCGAAGCCGTGGAGAGTGCGATACAGGTGGCGAAACCGGCGGCCAGTGCGCCGAACCGCTTGATGAACGAAACCATGACGTCTCCTTCTCGATTAACCCGGTGCGTCGGCCGGCCGCGGATCGACACTGCGACGATGACCCGATCTTAAAACGAATCAAAAATATCGCGAAAAGATTTTTGCGTATCGATATGCGATACGATAGGATGTGATATCGAATCGCTCCCGCCCCTCGCCATGGAAACGTCACCCGATCAATCAAACGATCTGCTGTTCAATCAGTCGCTGGAAAAAGGGCTCAACGTGCTGCGCGCGTTCAGCGCGAAGCGGCGCACGATGACGCTGGCGGAAGTGGCCGACGCGGCAGGGATCACGAAAAGCTCCGCGCAGCGGATGGTCTATACGCTTGAGCAGCTCGGCTACATCCGCAAGCATCCGGTCACGCGGCGTTTCCAGCTCACGCCGCACGTGATGCGGATCGGCTTCAACTATCTCGCGGCCGATACGTTGATCGACGTCGCGAATCCGTTCCTGTCCGAGCTCACGAACCTGACCGGCGAGACCACCAATCTCACCGAGCCGGACGACGACGAAATGGTGTACGTCGCGCGTTTCGTATCGACGAAGTTCGTGCCGATCCACATGCCGATCGGCAGCCGTATCCCGATGTACTGCACCGGCAGCGGCCGTGCATTCCTGAGCGCGTTGCCGCCGGAAGAAGCGCGTGTGCGGCTCGACGGCATGGTGCGTACGCCGCATACGCCGCGTACGGTCACGGCGCTCGACGAGCTCGTCGCATTGCTCGACGGTGCACGGCGCGAAGGCTACGCGACCAACCAGGAAGAACTGTTCATCGGGGACATGTCGATTGCCGCGCCCGTGCTCGGCAGCCAGGGGCAGCCGGTCGCGGCCGTGCACGTGGTCGCGCCGACGAGCCGCTGGACGTTCGACGATGCGCGCCGCAAGCTCGCGCCGGCGGTGATCGACTGCGCGCGCGGAATCAGCAATTCGATCCGGACGCTTGAATAGCGTCGGCGAAACGGCATCGGGCGCGCCGTTGCATTGCGCAACGGCGTCTTATCGCTACTGCGGCTTCGGCGAATGCTCGGTCCGATAGGTGCTGTTCGGGCGTAATACGAGCTGCTTCGCGGCGGCGTCCAGTTCCTTGCCGTGATACAGATCGATGCACTTCAGGAAGTCGAATTTCACGTCCCCGACTTCCGATTCGACGACCGGATTCCGATAGTCGCGGGCCAGATACTTCGCGACCAGCGCGTGAATGACATCCGGCGCACGTTCCATGTCGTAGTAGGTCCAGTCGCGCAACGCGCTGGTACTGCTGCCGATGTCCTTGCTCACGCCGGGTTCCTGCTTGTACGCGGTAGCGAGGCACTCCGAGAGCGCCATGTCCTTGAAATTCTGGAGATAAGTCCGTGAACCGGACTCTGGGGAGGCCGGTGCGGCGTTTTTCGCCACACCCATCTCCGGTTGAAGCGCGATGCACACCAACGCGGCAGCGACCCAGGCTCCCCTCATGACAGACTCCAAAAATTGGCGCGATCGGTACGATACCGCGCGCCCGGTTCGTTGAAGTAACAATGATCGTGACACGTCCGCCCGTTGAACAGCGGGGCGGGGCGTAGCCTTGCGCATTGAGGCCGCATGCTCCCCCTCGGTCACCCCCTGTCCGTGCCGCGAGAATCGGGGAAAAGTATTGCCGACTGTCTCCGCCCAGGATGGAAAGATTCCGATGGGAAGTGCGACCTGATGAGCATCGGCCTGCCAGACTCTTCGCCCACCCGCCCCCTCGTTTTCCCCGATCCCGTTCAGCTTGACTCGGCTCCCCCGATCGTCAAAACTTCACACATCGCAAGTGTGATCACAGATCGCAGATCAAACCCAGGAGAACCCGCCTTGGCGCCCCGTATCGTCCCGCCCGCACTGAAAGCCATCGAATCTGAAACGATGGCCGACAAGGTCTACCAGCAATTGCGCGAAGCGCTGATGAGCGGCCGCTTCGCGCCGGGTCAGGCGCTGAGCCTGCGCAGCGTCGCCGAGGCCGTCGGCTCGTCGACGATGCCGGTGCGCGCAGCGCTCACGCGGCTGCGCGCCGAACGCGCGCTGGTCGACGGCCCTAACCGCGCGCTCGTCGTGCCGCCGATGACGCTCGACATGCTCGACGAACTGCGCGACGTGCGGATCGCACTCGAAGGCTGCATCGCCGAGCGCGCGTGCGCACGGATGACCGCCGCGCAGATCGCTGCCGTGCGCAAGACCTGCGAGACGATGCAGGCGCACGTCGAGGCCGGCCGCTCGCGCGCCTACCTGCAAAGCAATTTCGCGTTTCACAGCGCCATCTACGCGCACGGTGCCAGTGAAAGCACGCTTGCGATCGTCGAGAACCTGTGGATGCGCGTCGGTCCGTTCCTCAACATGGTCGCGCTCGACATTCCGCACATGCGGCGCTCGATGGATGCACACCGCGCGATCGTCGATGCCCTCGAACGGCGCGACGGCGCCGGTGTGCGCGCCGGCATCGCGCTCGACATCGGCGGCGCCGCGCATGATCTCGCCGAGACGCTGCGAGCCGAACAGACACCGCGGACCGTGAACGCGAAACCGTAGCGGCCGCTCGCCGCGACCGGACGAATCGCGAGCGACCGCAATCCGACTACACCAACGATGGAGACAACCCGGCATGACAGCTTCCGACCTGCTGAAACCCTATGACGGCCTGCGTGTCCTCGTGACGGGCGGCGCATCGGGCATCGGCCTCGAAATCGCCGACGCGTTCGTCGAATGCGGCGCGCGCGTGCACGTGTGCGACGCGTCGCAAGCCGCGATCGCGGCGCTCGCCGACCGGCCGCCGCGCGCCGCAACCGGCGCGATCAGTGCGACGCTTGCCGACGTATCCGATCCCGCCGCGGTCGATCGCGTATTCGCGGACGTCGCAACGACGCTCGGCGGCCTCGACGTGCTGGTCAACAACGCGGGCATCGCCGGCCCGACCGGCGGCATCGACGAAATCGACCCTGTGCAGTGGGAGCAGACCGTCGCGATCAACCTGAACGCGCAATTCCAGTTCGCCCGCCGCGCGGTGCCGCTGCTGCGCGACTCGAAACACGGCGGCGCGATCATCGCGCTGTCATCGGTCGCCGGCCGGCTCGGTTACGCGTTTCGTACGCCCTACGCGGCCACGAAATGGGCGGTGGTCGGCCTCGTGAAAAGCCTCGCGATCGAACTCGGGCCGCTCGGCATCCGCGTGAACGCGATCCAGCCCGGCATCGTGCGCGGCCCGCGGATGCGCCGCGTGATCGAGGCGCGCGCGCAGCAGCTCGGCATCGGCTACGACGAGATGGAGAAGCGCTATCTCGAGAAGATCTCGCTGCGGCGCATGACCGATCCGGCCGAGATCGCCGCGACCGCGCTGTTCCTGTGCTCGCCGGGCGGGCACGGCATTACCGGGCAGGCGATCTCCGTCTGCGGCAATGTCGAAGTGCTCTGACGCCTCCCGCATCGTTCATCGAAAGGAATCCATCCGTGGCAAACGCTCGCAAAGTCATCATCACGTGTGCGCCGACCGGCGCGATCCATACGCCGTCGATGTCGCCGTACCTGCCCGTCACGCCGCATCAGATCGAGACGGCCGCCGTCGCGGCTGCGCAGGCCGGCGCGGCGATCCTGCATCTGCACGCGCGCAATCCGTCGGACGGCAAACCGACGCAGGACCCGGCCGTGTTCGCGGAATTCCTGCCGCGCATCAAAGCGCAGACCGACGCGGTGATCAACCTCACGTCGGGCGGCAGCCCGCACATGACGGTCGACGAACGGTTGCAACCCGCGCTGCATTTCCAGCCCGAGGTCGCCTCGTTGAACATGGGCTCGATGAACTTCGGGTTGTACCCGATGCTCGAGCGCTTCCGCGAACTGAAGCATCCGTGGGAGCGTGAACATCTCGAGAAAAGCCGCGATCTCGTGTTCAAGAACACGTTCGCCGACATCGAGACGATCCTCACGCGCTGCGGCGCGAACGGCACGCGATTCGAATTCGAGTGCTACGACATCTCGCACCTGTACAACCTCGCGCACTTCGTCGACCGCGGGCTCGCGAAGCCGCCGTTCTTCGTGCAGAGCGTGTTCGGACTGCTCGGCGGGATCGGCGCGCACCCGGAAGACCTGATGCACATGCGCCGCACGGCCGACCGCCTGTTCGGCAGCGATTACGTGTGGTCGATACTCGGCGCCGGGCGCAACCAGATTCCGCTCGCGACGATCGGTGCCGCGCAAGGCGCGAATGTGCGCGTCGGGCTCGAGGATTCGCTGTGGATCGCGCCCGGCAAGCTCGCCGAATCGAGCGCCGCGCAGGTATTGAAGATGCGGCAGGTGCTCGAAGGCCTGTCGCTGGAGATCGCGACGCCGGCCGAGGCGCGCGCGATGCTCAAGCTCAAGGGCGGCGACGCGGTCAAGTTCTGATCGCCGGGTTGCGCCCGACACCACGCAACACCAGGACCCGCAAGCGCAGAGACAAGGCGCCGGCCCGAGCCGGCCGGTGCCAGGATGCCTTCCATCGCCCCGCTCCCGTCGAGCGCCGCCGGCGCGGCTCCGTCGTCTGCCCCTCCGCTGCGCGCGACGCAGCGGCCTCAGCCGAACGCGGCACGCCGTGCTTGCCGTGTGCGCCCGTTCGCCATTATCGGAGTCGTCCGCATGTCCACTCATCACGCCCAGGCCCTGCCTTCCGCCGCCGGCGACGCAAGTGCGTCGCTGAACCGGCTGCTGTTTCGCAAACTGATGCCGCTGCTGATCGCCGCCTACGTAATCAGCTTCCTCGACCGCACCAACATCGCATTCGCAAAACACTCGATGGGTGTCGATCTCGGCATTTCATCGGCCGCCTACGGACTCGGCGCGGGCCTGTTCTTTCTCACCTACGCGCTGTTCGAAATCCCGAGCAACCTGATCATGCACCGGGTGGGCGCGCGCTTCTGGATCACGCGAATCATGATCACGTGGGGTGCGTTGTCGATCGCGATGGCGTTCGTCGCCGGCCCGACGTCGTTTTACGTGATGCGCCTGCTGCTCGGCGCCGCCGAAGCCGGGCTGTTTCCGGGCGTGATGCTGTACCTCACGTACTGGTTCGGTCGCGAGGAACGTGCGCGGGCGACCGGCTATTTCCTCCTCGGCGTGTGCATCGCGAACATCGTCGGTGGTCCGCTGGCCGGCGCGCTGATCGAACTCGATGGAACGCTCGGCTTCCACGGCTGGCAATGGCTGTTCGTCGTCGAGGGAATTCCGGCCGTCCTGCTCGCCTTCGTCGTGTGGACACGCCTGCCGGACCGCCCGAGCAGCGCGCCGTGGCTGTCCCCCGAAACCGGCCGCGCGCTCGAACGCACGCTGGCGGCGGAACAGGATGCAGGCGTTGCCACCCACGGCGGCCACGCGTTCGGTGCCGCGCTGCGCGATCCGCAGATCTGGCTCGCGATCTTCGTGTACTTCTGCCACCAGTTGACGATCTACACGGTGATTTTCTTCCTGCCGGGCATCATCGGCGCATCCGGACGCTTTTCGCCGTTCGCGGTGGGATTGCTGACCGCGTTGCCTTGGCTCGCTGCCGCCCTCGGCGCCGCCACACTGCCGCGCTTCGCGCGCGAGTCGCATCATTCGCGCCGGATACTGTGCGCCGGGCTCATCGTAATGGCCGCGGGAATGGTAGGTGCCGCGCATGCGTCGCCCGTGGCCGGTCTCGCTTGCGTGTGCGTCGCCGCGTCGATGTTCTTCGTCGTGCAGTCGATCGTGTTCACGTTTCCCGCGTCGCGACTCGCCGGCAGTGCGCTGGCCGGCGGTCTCGGCCTCGTGAATACGTGCGGGCTGCTCGGCGGCTTCGTCGGCCCGACCGTCGTCGGCGCGATCGAACAGGCGACCGGCAATGCGAAGAACGGGCTGACGCTGCTGGCGGCAGCGCTCGTCGTCGCAGCGTTCGCGAGCCTCGCGTTGCGCCACGGACACGAACGCACCGACGCACGATCGCGCGATTGAGGACCGGCGAGATCTTGCACAGAACCGGCAGACGCGCTTCGGCGTGATCCGGTCGCGATACGGGCTGGAAACCGGCAAGAGAACGGGAAAAAGCGATGACAGGCAGCCCGGGCGCCGCGGCCTGCGCCGAGGAGGGCTACCGGGTCGCCGTCACCGGCGTGGCGACGGTTGCGGCCGCACCCATCCGCCGCTCCGCCAGCTGCTGCGCGAACCGGTATGCGACCAGCGAGCCCGCCACGGCCAGCAGCATCGGCACCAGGCTGTCGTGATTCGCGCGCGTGAATTCGAGCAACAGCACGACGGCCGTGATCGGCATCTGCATCGACGCGGCGAGGAACGCGGTCGCGCCGACCAGCGCGCATCCGCCGATCGACGCGCCCGGCCACGCGAGGCTCCACAGCCCGCCGAGCACGATCCCGAGCAGCGCGCCGTTCGCGAGACCGGGCGTCAGCAGCCCGCCCTCCGCCCCCGCGCGCAGGCTTCCCGCCTCGATCGCCACCTTCAGCACGAGCAGCGTCGCCGCGAGCCCGATCGTCAGCGTGCCGTCGAAGCCCATCGAAGCCGGCCCCTTGCCGTTGCCGAGCAGTTGCGGAAAGCGCATCGCGAGCACACCGATCACCGCGAAGTTGACCAGCGCGAGCACCGGCAGCAGCCGGCCCTTCGGCGCATCGGCCCGCGCGCGGGTCGTGAGCCGCACGAAGCCGTACGCGGCGAAACCGAACAGCGGCCCGCAGACGATCGACCACGCGACGAGCGGCGTGCTCAGCACGAACGCAGGCACCGTGTACTGGTGTTCGTTGCCGAGCCCGATCCATGCGACGGCCGCCGCGATCGCCGACGTGACGACGGCGACCACCAGCGCGCGCAGTTCGAACGTGCCGAGCAGCACTTCGAGCACGAACACCGCACCGCCGAGCGGCACGTTGTAGACGGCCGCGAGCCCTGCACCCGCACCGCACGCGACCATCAGCCGGCAGTCGGCGGGCGTCAACCCCGCGCGGTGCGCGAGCTGCCCGGCCAGCAGCGAGCCGATCTCGCGCGGCGCGACTTCGCGGCCGAGCGGCGAACCGAGCGCGACTGTGACGATCTGCAGCAGCGCGTGCACCGTCGTGCTGACGAACGGCATCTGCGGATCGGCGGCACGCACCGCACGGCGGATGCTGACGAGCGGCCGGCCATAGCGGTACAGCGCCCACCAGCCGCCGCCCGCGACGAGCCCGCAGACGACGAGTACCGCGAGCCGGCGCTGCGGGTCGGCCTGGCTCACGCCGGTAAGGAAGCTCTCGGTGCCGACCACGTGCGCGAGGCTGTAGTCGTACGCGACGTGCTGGATCGCGTGCAGCAGCAGCGCGAGCAGCATCCCGCCGACGCCAGCGCCGATGCCGGTCAGGATCGTGACGGCAGCCATCCGCGCGAACGAACTGGCGGACGGCGAGGAAGACACGGGAGCAGACGGGAGATCGAGGCGCATGAGGTCGGCGGACGATGATCGACAAGACGGCGCGCACCATGCACGCCGCCGTCAGGACCGCATCGTAGGCGTCGATCTCTCATGAGACAAACGTATTTTTCTGATCAACTCATGCATTCAGCGCATACAAGAAAGACGGCAGTTCCCGACGGGGCGTGCCGCCGTCCGCCGCCGTCGCCGCATCCGCGTCACTCCGGATACGTGACGCGCTCCGGCTCGCGCCGCATGATCACCTTCCCGTGGCGCACCGACAGCGTGGCCTTCACCTGCCGGCGCACGGCTTCATAGTCGCTGTCGGCATCGAGCACGACCAGGTTCGCCGGCCGCCCGACCGCGATCCCGTAGCCGTCGCCGAGATGCATCGTCGTCGCGCTGTGATCGGTCACGAAGTCGAGACAGCGCTGCAGGTCCTGGTAGCCCATCATGTGGCAGATGTGCAGGCCGGCGTCGAGCACGCGCAGGATGTTGCCGTTGCCGAGCGGATACCAGGGATCCTTGATCGAATCCTGTCCGAAGCACACGTTCAGGCCCGCGCGATCGAGTTCCGCGACGCGCGTGAGCCCGCGCCGCTTCGGAAACGTGTCGAAGCGCCCCTGCAGATGGATGCTCTCGGTCGGGCACGACACGAAGTTCAGGCCCGCGCGCTTCAGCAGCCGGAACAGCTTCGAGCAATACGCGTTGTCGTACGAGCCCATCGCAGTCGTGTGGCTCGCGGTCACGCGCGCGCCCATGCCGCGCACGCGCGCCTCTTCCGCGAGGACTTCCAGAAAGCGCGAATGCGGATCGTCGGTCTCGTCGCAGTGCACGTCGACGAGGCAGCCGGTGCGCTCGGCCAGCTCCATCAGGAAGCGGATCGAGCTGACGCCCTGCTCGCGCGTGTTCTCGAAATGCGGGATCCCGCCGACGACGTCCGCGCCGAGTTCGATCGCCTGCGCCATCAGCGCGCGGCCGCCGTCGAACGACTCGATGCCTTCCTGCGGAAACGCGACGATCTGCAGGTCGATCAGCCCGCGCGCCTCGTCCTTCACTTCGAGCATCGCCTTCAGCGCGGCCAGCGTCGGATCGGTGACGTCGACGTGGGTGCGCACGTGCTGGATGCCGTGATCGCGCAGCATGCCGATCGCCGCATGCGCGCGCGTCTTCGTGTCCTCGTGCGTGATCGTCGCCTTGCGCTCGGACCAGCGCTCGATGCCCTCGAACAACGTGCCGCTCATGTTCCAGGCCGGCTCGCCGGCCGTGAGCACGGCATCGAGATGGATATGCGGTTCGACGAGCGGCGGAATTGCGAGACGGCCGCCCGCATCGACATCGCCGGCGCCGACCGATGTGACCGGCGCGGCCTGCGCGTCGATCCGCGCGATCCGGTCGCCGTCGATGCCGATCGTGAACAGCCCGTCGCGGCCGCGCAGGCGTGCATTGAAGAGGTTCATGGTGGGTCTAGGCGTCATGCGGCGTCAGCGCGCCGCGTGGTGGGGAAAAACCGGCTCCTGCGATGCGTGCCGCGCTTATTTGAAATCCTCGATCGTCAGGCCGGTCGCCGCGCTCATCTCGTCGTTCGTCACGTCGCGCACGTGCTTGCCGAACGTCCACACGTGCCGGCCGGGATCGCGCGCGCGATACATGCGATCGCCGTAGAACTGGTCGGCCGGCGCCTGCAGGATCTCCGCGCCGGCCGCACGTGCGCGTTCGCAGTGCGCGTCGATGTCGGCGTCGTCGGGAAGATGCACGTGGACGTGCTGCGTGTTCCGGTCGCCCGTGTCCTGCGGCGACGCGATGAAGTCGGCCCACGCGCCGCCGATCATGACGAGGCCGTCGCCGAATCTCATTTCGGCATGCGCGATGTCGCCTTCCGGCGTGGTGACGACCAGCGCGCACTCGAAGCCGAATGCGCGTTCGAGCCATGCGAGCGCGGCTTTCGGGTCGCGGTAGCACAGCGCGGCACTCAAGGAAGGACGGCGCGGCGTGGTCATCGGGGGCTCCGGATCTCGGCAATGGTCTGCCCATTCTCCACGCGCGCGGCGCGGCGATCAACTCCCGCGCCGGCGACGCGCCTGTTGTCAATGCGCGACACGGCATGTGCGGTCGCTCGACCGCTCGCGTCGCGCCGTCGGCGAAAACGCACGCCGTCCGGCCTCCGGACCGATTTGTGAACGCCGTGTGACGCACTCTTGCGCAGCTCGCAACGGTGTACTCGCGCGCCTGCGGCCGGAATCGCGCGACCCCGCCCCTACACTTGCGCCGAACTTTGGTCACCCGTCCCACACGCAGGAGCTGTTACATGCACAAAACGAACAAAACCCTGATTGCCGCCGCATCCGCGGCCGCACTCTTCGCCCCGCTCGCGCACGCCCAGAGCTCGGTCACGCTGTACGGCCTGATCGACGCCGGCATCGCTTACACCAACAACGCCGGCGGCGCATCGCTGTGGCGCATGACCTCCGGCACGGTCAACGGCAGCCGCTTCGGCCTGCGCGGCACGGAAGATCTCGGCGGCGGCCTGAAGGCGCTGTTCGTCCTGGAGAACGGCTTCAACGTGAACAACGGCGCGCTCGGGCAGGACGGCAAGCTGTTCGGCCGCCACGCGTATGTCGGCCTGACCAGCAGCGGCTACGGCACGCTGACGCTCGGCCGCCAGTACGACACGATGGTCGACTTCGTCGCGCCGCTGTCCGCGACGGCCGGCGACTTCGGCGATACCGGCTTCGCGCATCCGTTCGACAACGACAACCTGAACCACTCGGTGCGCATCAACAACGCGGTGAAGTACACGAGCGACACGATCGCGGGCTTCAAGGTCGGCGCGCTGTACGGCTTCTCGAACTCCACGAACTTCGCCGGCAATCGCGCGTACAGCGTCGCGGCAAGCTACACGAACGGCCCGCTGAAGCTGGCCGGCGCGTACCTGCAGATGAACGGCACGAAGGGCTCGACGAGCGCGAGCCCGGGCGCGACCGACGTGGCCGAAGCGAAGAGCGTGAGCCAGGGCGGCTGGTCGGTGGGCGCGGACCGCATGCGCTCGTACGGCGGCGGTGTCAGCTACGTGTTCGGTCCGGCGACGGTCGGCTTCGTCTATACGCGCTCGCAGTACGACAACTCGGGCTCGTTCGGTTCCACCGGCCAGGTCGCGTTCAACAACTACGACGTGAACGTGCGCTATGCGGTGACGCCGGCCGTCAGCCTCGGCGCGGCCTACGTGTACACGGACGCCAGCGTGTCGAACCCGGACAGCAAGCACGGCACCGATCCGAAGTGGCACCAGGTCGACCTGCAGGCCGTGTACAAGCTGTCGCGCCGCACCGACCTGTACGCGGAAGCGATGTACCAGCACGCGTCGGGCCGCGGCTACCAGGCCTTCATCAACACGTCGGGCGGCGCCTCGAGCACCGCGAACCAGATCGTCGGCACGATCGGCATGCGCACGCGGTTCTGAGTTCCGCGCCGCGTGAGCGCCCGTCGCCCGTCAGCCGGGACCGTGTCCTGGCTGACGGGTTCGCGCGCTGTGAGCGACCTGCACCAATGTTGTTCCATCTGGAAAGCTGCCTGCCCGGAATCGGGGTTTTTGTGCGCGCGTGTGCTGCATAGACTGGCATCGACGGTCCGGATCGCGCGTCGATCACCGGACCGGCCTCACCCCCCGTCTACTGGAGAACATCGTGAAATCGCTCGTCGTTACCGCCGCCGCTGCCGTCCTGCTTGCCGCACCGGCCCTGTCGTTCGCTCAGTCCGCCAAGGCGCCCGTCACGCGCGCCCAGGTGCTGCAGGAGCTCTACGACCTCGAATCGGTCGGCTACAACCCGTCGCTCGGCGACGCCGGCAACTATCCGGACGACATCATGGCCGCGCAGGAACGCCTGGCAGCAAAACGGCTCGCCGAGCACAAGGCCGCGCAACGCGCATATGGCCCGGCCGGTGCGGGCGCAACGGAATCGGGCGTGGCGGCAAAGCCCGCGCTGTGAAGACACGCAGCAACGCCGCACCCGCGTGACATGTGTTCCGCGGGCGCGGCGGAAATCGCGCGAACCGGTCCGTCACGATGGATGCGGCCGGACAGCGTGCCGTCCGGCACGCGGCCATCTCGTCCTGGATTCGCGCTCGGGCTGCCCGATCAGGCAGCCTGCGGCTCGCGGTCGATCGCGTTCAGCATCTCGACGTCGCGGGCGATCATCCCCGGCACCTGCGCACGCAGCATCTCGACCCAGGTGCGCACCTTCGCGTCGATGAAGCGGCGTGACGGATACAGCGCATACACGTTCATCTTCTGCAGGATATGACCGGGCAGCACGCGCACGAGCGTGCCGTCCTGCAGCGCGTCGATCGCCGCATACAGCGGCAGCATGCCGATCCCGATACCGTCGCGGATCGCGAGCGCGAGCGACTCGGCCGTATTGGTCTGCACCGGCCCGGTGACATGGATCTGCTCGATGCCGTCGGCGCCTTCGAGCACCCATTCGTGGGTCGGGAACGCCGGCGTGCAAAGTGTCAGGCACGCGTGCGCGCCGAGATCCTGCGGGCGGGCCGGGGCGCCGTGGCGCTTCACGTACTCGGGCGACGCGCACAGGATGCTGAAGGTCGAGCCGAGCAGGTGCGACACGAGCTCCGAATCGGGCAGCGACGATGCGGTCACGACCGCCATGTCGCTCGTGCCGTCGAACAGGTCGGGCATGCGCTGCGACAGCGACAGCTCGATCGACACGTCCGGATATTGCGTGTGGTAGCGCGTGAGCGCGGGCATCACGTAGTGATGGCCGACGCTCGCGAAGCTGTGCATGCGCAGCACGCCGGCCGGCCGTTCGTGCGCGCAGCTCGCCTCCTCCTCGGCGCGATCGACGTCGGCAAGAATCTGGCGGCAGCGCCGCAGATAGCTTTCGCCGGCCGACGTCAGCGCAAGGCGGCGCGTCGAGCGATTCATCAGACGGGTGCGCAGGCGCGCCTCGAGTTCCGACACCGCGCGCGACATCGCACCCGTCGTCGAATTCAGCGATTGCGCGGCCGCGGTGAAACTGCCCGTCTCGACGACGCGCGTAAACACCCGCATGTTTTGTAGGGTATCCATTCCTGTGAGCCACCTGTAGCGGAGCCGCTATTTTCCTCCAGCGGGTGCGACAGATTGTTACGCGGCCTGCAACTATCGTTTCCCCGTAGCTGCGTTAATGCCCACGCGCCGCACTCCTACAATCGGCGCCTCACCAGTCGAACGGACCCGTCCGGACGCGCCGCGGCACCGCACGCGCCCCGCTTTTTTTCATGAAGCCACAACCTGCGATCGAGCCACCTTCCATCGAACCGGCCCGATGGAGAACCTGGCTCGATCCGCTCGGCGGCGCCGCGCGCGACTGGGCCGCGACCGACGGGCTGATCTGGCTGCACCTCGCCAAGACCGTGCTCGCCGCGCTGCTCGCGATGGGGATCGCGATGCGGCTCGAGATGTCGCAGCCGCGCACGGCGATGACGACCGTGTTCGTGCTGATGCAGCCGCTGTCGGGGATGGTGTTCGCGAAGAGCTTCTACCGCATGCTCGGCACGGCGGCCGGCCTCGTCGCCGCGCTCGCGCTCGGCGGGCTGTTCGCGCAGCAGCCGGAGCTGTACATGGCCGGCATCACGCTGTGGGTCGGCGGCTGCATCGCGCTCGCGGTGCGCAACCGCCATTTCCGCTGGTACGGGTTCGTGCTCGCCGGCTACACCGCAGCGCTGATCGGCCTGCCCGCGGTGATGACGCCGCAGACGCTGTTCCAGTCCGCGCTCACGCGCGCCGCGGAAGTCGCGCTCGGCATCGCATGCTCCGGCGCGGTCAGCGCGCTGATCCTGCCGCTCAGTTCCGCGAAAGCGCTGATGCGCTCGCTGAGCGCGCGTCATGTGAAGTTCGCGGCGTTCGCGGCCGGCGCGCTGTCGGGCGACCTCGCGCGCGGCGACTTCGAGCGGCGCTTCGCCGATTTCGTCGACGAGATCGTCGGGTTCGAGGCCAACCGCGCGTTCGCGTCGTTCGAGGATCCGCATATTCGCGCGCGCAGCCGCCGGCTCGCGCGGCTCAACAGCGAGTTCATGAATGCGTGCACGCGCCTGCATGCGTTGCACCAGCTCGTCAAACGCCTGCGCGCGAACCGGTCGGACGCGGTGCTCGACGCACTCGCGCCGCACATCGATGCGCTCGCGCAACGGATCACCGCATTGCGCGACGAGCGGCAGCGCGGCATCGCGTCGACCACCGGCGCACTGCTCGAACTGCGCCGCTTTCACGCCGCGTTGCCGAAGGCCGCGCGCGCATCGCGCCGCGCGATCGAGGATCACGCGGCCGGCGGCCTGCTCGACTTCGATACCGCGATCGAGCTGATGTATCGCTTCATCGGCGAGTACCTCGGCTACGCCGACACCAACGCATCGCTCGACCGCGACGATCACGCGTTCGAACGCTCGGTCACGCACTACGCGGTGAAGACCAACTCGTTCTTCGTCGGCTTCGCGTTCCTGCGCACGCTCGTCGCCGTCGGCGCGATGAGCGCGTTCTGGCTCGCGTCCGAATGGCCGAGCGGCTCGCTCGCCGTGATCGCCACCGCGATCGCGTGCGCGCTCAGCTCGACGTCGCCGCGCGCACCGAAGTTCGTCGCGCAGATGGGCGTCGGCGCGGCGTTCGCGACGGCCGTCGGCTACGTGTTCCTCTGCTACGTCTATCCGAACATCGACGGTTTTCCGCTGCTGTGCGCGGCACTCGCGCCGGTGCTCGGCCTCGGCGCGTTTCTCGCGATGCGCCCGGGCCTGTCCGGCTACGGGATCGGCTTCGCGGTGTTCTTCTGCCTGCTCGCGGGCCCCGACAACGCGATCGCGTATACGCCCGAGGTGCTGATCAACAACGGCTTCGCCGTCGTCGTCGCGATGCTGGCGTGCTCGATCGTGTTCGCCGTCGTGTTTCCGACCCACATGCCGTGGCTCACGTCGCGGATCGCGCACGACCTGCGCCGCCAGGTCACGCTCGCGTGCGAAGGCGCACGCGACGGGCTCGCCGCGCGCTTCCAGTCCAGCACGCACGACCTGATGGCGCAGCTGCGCACGCTGCTCGTCAAGCGCACGCGGCAGCATCGCGACGCGCTGCGCTGGATGCTGTCGACGCTCGAAGTCGGCCATGCGGTGATCGACCTGCGCGACGAGCTGCACGGGTTCTGCGAATCGAAACCGCCGCAGACGCTGCGCTGGACCGCCTCGGTCGACGCGGTGCTGCACGAGCTGCCGCGCTTCTTCGACGATCCGACGCCGGGCCATCACGCGCGCACGCTCAAATCGGTGAACCTGTCGATCCGCGCCGCGCAGCACACGCTGCACGCGTGGTACGCGGTGCCCGACGAACGCCACCGCATGCAGCGCATCGTCGGCTGCCTGCACTTCATCCGCAGCGCGCTGCTGGACAAGGATGCGCCGTTCAACCGTCATCGTCATTGAGCGCCGATGACGGTCGTCGGGAGATCGATGCGTACGCAACGTCACCGTTGTTCCGATTGGAAATAAGCTCTGCACCCGCGGTGATTAATTTCCAGGCAGTGCGAGCCTATAGTTTCCTCACTGCCAGCGAGACTGGCACTGACCCAGGAGAAACCGAAATGAAGCCGCTGCACCTCGCCCTCGTTGCCCTGTCGCTCACCGCCGCCGTCGCGCACGCCCAGAGCGCGCCGGCCGACGTCGCGCAACAACCGGCGAACCGCGCCGAAGCCGTCCAGGCCTCGGGCCGCGTCGATCGTGCGCAATCGAAGCAGGAAGATCCGAACGCATGCGTGGGCCCCGTCAGCTTCTGCAACGTCTACTTCGGCAGCTGAGCATGACGCCGCGTCGTCACGGCCGGGCTCGCCGCGCGCACATCGCACGTATCGCACGTATCGCCTGCGCGCGTGCACGACGAGCCGGCCGATCGCCGCAACGACCCTGCCCGCCACGCCGCTTCGATTGAAGCGGCGCATGCCGTTTCAGGCGCCGCGCCCCGGCCGCCACCCCACTTCGCGCAACGCATCCAGCAAGCGCGCCTGCCCCAGCCCTTCGACCCGCGCGCCCCGCGACTCGACGTCGCTCCCCGCGACCAGCGCATTCACGATCGCTTCCTCCACCGCTTCCGCCGCGGCGACGAACAGTGCGGAGATGTGGTCGTTGTTCACCATCTTCACGGCCGTCGTCGGCGCGCCCTTGCTGCCGTAGTTCGCGGCGGGCAAACCGTCGTTCCCCGTTGCGAACGCAAGGAAAATGTCGCCGCTCGAATCCTCGGTGCCGCCGCCCACGCGTGCCAGCCCGACGCTCGCACGCTGCGCGAGGCGCGTGCATTGATGCGGCAGCAGCGGCGCGTCGGTCGCGATCGTGACGACGATCGAACCCATCCCGGCCTCGCCCTGCCCGTCGGGCGCGCGAAACGGCGAAGGCACGTGCCGCAGCACGTCGCCGACCGGATAACCGGCCACGCGCAGCATCTCGCGCACGCCGTAGTTCGCCTGCACGAGCGCGCCGACGGTCCAGCCGCCCGCGTCGGCCGTCACCACCCGCGACGCGGTGCCGATGCCGCCCTTGAACTCGTGGCAGATCATGCCGGTGCCGCCGCCCACGCCGCCTTCGGCGACCGGCCCCGACTGCGCGGCGGCCAGCGCGCGCAGCACGTGCTCGGCGCGCACGTGCTGCCCCCAGATGTCGTTGAGCAGGCCGTCGTAGGTTTCCATCACGACCGGCATGCACCAGTACACGCGCCCGGCCGCCGCCTCGCGTTCGTTCGCGACCAGCGCATCGCGCACCGCGCCGACGCTGTGCGTGTTCGTATAGGCGATCGGCGTCGTCAGCAGGCCGGCTTCGCGGATCCATTCGAGCCCGGTCGCGTCGCCGTTGCCGTTCAGCACATGGACGCCCGCGAAGCACGGCGAATCGTGCGCGGCGCCCGCGCGTGGCTCGATGACAGTCACGCCGGTGCGGATCGATGCATCGCCGTGCTCGACGTTCAGCGTGCAATGTCCGACCCGCACGCCCGGTACGTCCGTGATCGCGTTGAAGCGGCCCGGCGTGCCGAGTCCGATGCGGATGCCGAGATCCCTCGTGCGCATGATGCAATTCCTCCAGTCTTTCAATGGTTCGGTGTGCGAGTGGTTCAGAGCGAGCGGAACGCATCGCTGTGGCGCGCCCAGACCGCATACATCGCGAGCGCGGCCACCAGCAGCGCGCCGATGATGATCAGGTCGGTCGGCTTGGTCGCGGTCGCCAGCGTCGTGTAGAGCGTGTACGCGGCACCCGCGACCGCGACGAGCGGCGTCACGGGCCACAGCGGCATCCGGTAATGATGCTCGACGTCGCGGCGCACGAGCCGGCTCGCGAGCGCGGCCAGCCCGACGACCAGGTAGATCAGCAGCAGCAGGTCGACCGTGAACGCGGTCAGCTCGTCGAGGCTCGACACGAACACCAGCCCCGACGACGGCACGGCGAGCGCGAGCGTCGCGAGCCACGGCGATTCGAAGCGCGGATGGATCGTCGAGAACGCGCGGTTGCAGGTGCGCGACCAGAGCGCATGGCGGCCGCTGCTGTACAGCAGGCGCCCCATCGTGATCACGATCGCGATGATCGCGTTGAATACCGACAGGAAGATCCCGCCGCTGACCGCGCGCGACACCGCCGGGTTGCTCAGCGAGCGCACGACATAGCCGATCGGGTCGGCGCTCTTCGTCAGTTCCGTCAGCGACGGCGCGCCGAGCACGATCGCGGTGAGCGGAATCAGTTCGACGACGAGGATCACCAGCAGCGAATAGATCACCGCCTTCGCGACGTTGCGGTTGCCGCCGCGCAGGTCTTCCGCGAGATAGGCGGCGGAGCCGAAGCCGTTGTAGCAGAAGATCGCCGTGCCGATCGCGGGCACGATCGCCGCGAGCGTGGCCGGCATCAGCGCATTGCCGCTCGCGACCACCGGCGCGACCAGTGCGTCCGCGCCGCGATGCGGCGAGCCGAAGCCGAGCCCCGCAATCAGCATCAGCACGCCGATCTCGACGACGAGAAACGCGCCGGTGATCCACGCGTTCGTCTTGATGTTCAGCATGCCGAGCACGTAGCTGAGCAACACGATCGTCAACGCGACCGACTGGTTGCTGAAGTGCGTGCCGAGCGCGTTGTTCAGGTAAGGCGCGGCACCGCTCGCGAGCACCGCGGGAATGAACACGCTGACGGACAGCACCGTGATGAAGGTCAGGTAGCCGGGCAGCGTGCCGAACACGCGTTTGGCCATCACGTATTCACCGCCCGCGCTGCGGTGCGCGGCGCTGAGCTCCGCGTAGCAGAGCGCGAACGCGAGCGCGAGCACGCCGCCGAGCAGGAACGACAGCACCGCGCCGCTGCCGGCCTGCTGGATCGCGAACGGCGCGATCACGAAGATCGAGCTGGCGGGCGTCACGCCCGACACGGTGATCATCACCGCGTCGCGCACGCTGAGCGTCTGCGACAACGCGCGCGGCGCGCCTTCCGTGGCAGGCGTCGCTTGCAGCGTGCCCGTCGATTCCGACATCATCGCCATTTCGTTCTCCTGTTGCTTCTGTCCTGCGCTTTTTTGAACACCCATACTCGGGCCCGATTGATTGCGTGGCAGTCTAGGAAGCCAATTTCAGGACCGCTATTCCCCCTTCGTGTTACACCCTTCGGTGGTGATATGGATCGACTCTTCTCCGAAATCGCGATGCACCAGGCGCTCGGCCGCGCGATCGATCATCTCGGCCAGCCGCGCTTCTGGCGTTTCCTGGTGCTGCTGCTCAACGAAATGGTGCCGTTCGACAACGCGCTCGCGACCGCGATCGGCCGCGACGGCGTGCCGCTCGTCCTCGACGAATACGACACGGGCGGCACCGACAGCGCATCGCCCGTGCCGCTTTACCTCAACGGGTTATATCTGCTCGATCCGTTCCTGCAGGCCGCGCACGACGGGCTCGCCGACGGCTGCTACCGGCTCGAGGAGGTCGCGCCCGACCTGTTCCGGCAGAGCGAGTATTTCCTGAACTACTTCCGCCACGCGGTCGGCGACGATGAAATCCAGATCCTGCTGCGGCCGAACCCCGACCTGCTGCTGTCGTTGTCGCTCGGCGCGGCCGCGCGCTTCGACGTCGAACCGCTCGGCAAGCTGACGGCCGCGATGCCCTGGGTGCTCGCGACGATCCGGCAGCACTGGCGGCTGGTGGGCGACGCCGCGCGCGTGACACCCGACGGCGATCTCGGCGCGCGCGTCGAGCAGGCGCTCGCGCGCTTCGGCGCGGGCGTGCTGACCGATCGCGAGATGTCGATCGCGCGAATGGTGCTGCGCGGCAATTCGTCGAAGGCGATCGCCGAGCGGCTGGCGATTTCACCGGAAACGGTGAAGGTGCATCGGCGGCATCTTTACGCGAAGCTCGGGATCTCGTCGCAGCCGGAGCTGTTTTCGCGGTTCATCCAGGCGCTTGGGGAGGATGCGGCGGGGTAAGCGCGACACGCCGCCGCGTTACGACAATGCGACGTCCGCCGCCAGCCCGGTCGGCGCGATCGCCACGTGCAGGGCGCACTCGGGTCGCAACGTCACGTTCAGCGCCGCGCGCGGCGCCGCCATGCCGGGCGGCACGGACAATTCATGGCGCTGCAGGATCATCGCCGCCACCACCGTCATCTCCGTCATCGCCAGATGCTGCCCGAGGCACACACGCGGCCCCGTGCCGAACGGCAGGTACGCGCCGCGCGGAATCGCCGGCGCGTCGTCGGCGAAGCGCTCGGGCCGGAAGGCCCGCGGTTCCGGAAACCATCGTGCATCGTGATGCATCAGCTGAATCGGCAGCATGAACAGCGTCCGCGCGGGAAACCGCCATGCGCCCAGCGCGACCGGCCGCAATGCGCGACGGCTGATCAGGATCGGTGCCGCCGGGTACAGGCGCATCGTTTCCTCGAGCGTCTGCGTCAGGTAGCGCAATGCGGGGCGCGTGTCGGCGGTCGGCGCACGGCCGCCCAGCACGCGCACGACCTCGTCGCGCGCGGCGGCCTGCGCGGCCGGATTCGCGGCCATGTTCCACGCCCACCAGGTCAGCGTGGCCGCGGCCGTCTCGTGGCCGGCCAGGAATGCCGTCATGCACTCGTCGTGCACGGCCCGCAGCGGCCATGCGTGCCCGTCGGCACGGTGCAGCCGCAACAGGCGCGACAGCAGGTCGTCCGGCCAGCCGTGCTCGGGCATGTCGAGACGCGCACGCAGTTGCCGGTCGATCAGTCCGTTTAGCACCGCCAGCGCCCGCGCCTTGCCGCGCTTCCACGGCATCCAGTCCGGCGCGCTGGCCGGCTGGTAGAACTCCGCGTTCGCCGCCGCGCCGACCGTGCGCACGGCCTCTTCGGCAACGCGCGCGTGTGCGCCGATCGCATCCGAGAACATCGTGCGCATGATCACGTCCATCGCCAGCGACGTCAGCGCGCTCTCGACCGGCCAGTGTGCGTCGCACGCGGGCCACTGCGCGAGCGCACGGCCGGCCGTCGCGGCGATCGACGGCACGAACGCCTGCACCGGTTTCGGCGCGAAGTTCGCCTGCAGCGCGTGGCGCTTGTCGCGCCATGCGTCGCCCTCGGCGACCAGCACGCTGTGCCCGTGAACCCGCGAGAACACGCGGATGCCGCGTTCCCAGCGCACGAACGCATCGTGATGCGTGACCAGCAGTTCACGCACGAGCGCGGGATCGGTCACGACCACCGCATGTTCGGGCCACATGCGCAGGTGCACGACGTCGCCATGCGCACGCTGCCAGCCGGCGAGCGCGCCGGTCAGGTCGCGCGACATCGCGCGCAGCAGCGGCCAACCCGTCAGGCCGGCACGCGGCCCCGGCGGCCATACGCCGGGCGGGTGAAGCACGGGCGACGCATCAGCGGCGTCCGCATGAAACGGGCATCGGGAAGAGGATCGTGGGTTCATGCTCCGGATTGTCCGGATCGACACGCTGCCGGTCTTGAACGCAAACGACATCGACACGTGCGGCGCCGGTCCCTATACTCCGGCATCATGCCCTCCGGTCCGTCTCCGAATCCGTCGCCGTGTCCCGATCCGCACGCGCGTGCGCCGCGCGTGCGGTGCGACGGCCGATCGCCGCCCACGCGGCTGTATCCGCCACCGGCCGCGCTGCGAGGCGCGGTCGTCGCGATCATCTGCCGCGACACGCGCGGCTTCGCGTTGAGCGACGCGCAGCGGCTCACGCATTTCCCCGCGTCGCCGATCGTCTGCCTGTCGTGGTATCGCGGCTTCGACGTCGGGCTCGTCCGGCCCACGGGCGACGGCCCCGTATGGCGGCCGTTCGGTGCATCGGCGACGCTGTCGGGCAGCCAGTCGATGCCGGTCGCGAGCTGGGCGCCGACGGGCGGACAAGGCGGCATCGTCTGCCTGCATGCCGATGCTGCGCGCGCGCTGTTCGGCGTCGCGCTGCCGACGATCCACGACACCTTCGTCGACGCACATGCATGCCTCGACGACAGCTGGCGGCCGCTGCTCGATGCGCTCGCCGGTGCCGAGCACGACGACGACGCGCTGGCCGCGCTCGACCGACACCTCGCGCCGCGCTGGCATGCGCTGCGCGGCAGCGTGTCGCCGCTGTGGTCGCTGCGCGATGCCGGGCGCAGCTGGGTCGGGCGGCTCGCGTCGATCGCGCGCGAATGGCGGCACACCCACAGCCCGCGCCAGGTGGAACGGCGCATCAAGGCGTACAGCGGGCGCTCGTTGCGCGACTGGCAAATGCTGGTGCGCACCGAAGGCGTGTTCTTCGCCGCGCGCGACCGGCAGGACGCCGGACAACCGGTCGACTGGGCCGCGCTCGCGCTGGACGAAGGGTTCGCCGACCAGGCGCACCTGAGCCGCGCGACGCGGCGCATCACGGGCTTCTCGCCAACCGAGTTCGTGCGGCGCTTCGCCGAGGACGAATCGTTCTGGATGTACCGGCTCTGGGTGTGACCTGCCGCTGCACGTCGCGCGTCAACCGCCCGATTCGACGAACCCGCCATCGGGCGCCTGATGCGGCACGTACCAGCCGAAATACACCTCGGCCTCGACGATCCGGCCGTCGCGGACCCGCAACCGCTCCGCATTCCGGAACCGCCGGCCGGCGGTCGTCGCGGCTTCGTACACGACGAACACGTATTCGCCGTGCACGGCGACGTCGACGAACTCGAAACCGGCGAGCATCGCGCTGTTCGGCCAGCAGCGCGCGAGATACGCGTCGCGATCGAGCCGGTTGTCGAGCGGGCTCGTGAAATGGAAGTCCGGCGCGATCAGCGCTTCGATCGCGTCGCGGTCCTTGTCGACATACGCGCGATAGCTGGCGCGCGCAACCTCACCGGGGTCCTCTGGCATCGTCGTTACCTCCGCAAAGAGTCGGGGCGACGCGACGGCACGCGTCGCCCCGACGCATCGATGAAACGCAGCCGGGCGGCACGCGCGAGCGCGGCTCATCCTGCGTCCACAGATGAGCGCGCCCGCCCGGCTCGATGCCATTCACGAAAACCCGCACCGGCCGGTCCGCTCGCGACGCACCGCGCGTTCTGCCGCATTCAGCCGCATTCAGCCGCAGGCAGCCGATGCCGCCGCTGCCGCGGTTGCCCGTTTTCGCACGCGCGGGCATGATGTCCGGCAGCGTGCCGGCCGCACCCGTCCGCTTCGGCGGCCGTCGGCGGCGTCGGCGGCGCAATCGGCACGTCGCCCCTGCACCGCCTCCGGCATCATCGAGCAATCCGCGTGCCGGTCCCGGCCGCCCCTCTCACCGAGCCCATGTCACTACGCGCATTCAGAACCCTGGTCGCGATCGCCCGATACCACACCTTCGCGCGCGCCGGCGAAGCGATCGGGCTCACGCAGTCCGCCGTGAGCCTGCAGGTCAAGACGCTCGAAAGCGAATACGACGTCCGGTTGTTCGACCGTTCGCGCCGCCAGCCGGTACTCACCGAAGCCGGCAAGATCCTCGTCGCGCAGGCCGAGCAGGTGCTCGCGATGGTCGACCGGATTCCCGATGCGCTCAGCGACGAGAAGAAGCTCGTCGGCCGTCTGCGGATCGGCGCAATCCATACCGCGCTGTCCGGCCCGCTGCCCGATGCGCTGCTCGCGCTGCGCGATGCGCACCCGTCGTTGCGCGTGCACGTATCGGCCGGCATGTCGGCCGAACTGGCGAACCGCGTCGCGGCCGGCGAACTCGACGCGGCGATCACGACGCGCCCGGTGCGCCCGCATCCGGCGGAACTGACGTGGACCACGCTGTACGAAGACCGCTTCTGGCTGCTCGCGCCGCCGCACTACGCGGAGCGCGACGCGGGCACGCTGCTCGAGGCGCTGCCGTTCATCCGCTTCGACGCGCAGGCGTGGGCCGGCCGGATGATCGCCGCCGAGCTGCGCCGCATCGGCGTGCGCGTGCG
The DNA here is from genome assembly GCF_024656005.1 of Burkholderia sp. SCN-KJ. Classification (NCBI taxonomy): domain Bacteria; kingdom Pseudomonadati; phylum Pseudomonadota; class Betaproteobacteria; order Burkholderiales; family Burkholderiaceae; genus Burkholderia; species Burkholderia sp. SCN-KJ. The sequence goes on along the minus strand of NZ_JANKOG010000006.1, from coordinate 245,124 downwards.
CGAGGAGATGGTGCTCGACAGCGCGGAGACGATCGCGCGGATGGTGGCGCGCGGGCTCGGCGCGGCGATCGTCGCGCTCCCCGACGCGACGCTCGCGCGGCTGCCGCCCGTCACGCGCTTGCCGTTCGGCCAGCCGCAGATGGGCCGCGCGGTCGTGCTGCTCGAACACCAGTCGCGTCCGGCCGAGCGTTTCGCACGTGCGCTGGCCGCCGAAGTCAGCGCATCATCGATGAGAATTTCTCATTGAACACCCGATAATTCACCATTATTCCTGCTGCTTGCGCGTGTTAACTTGGCGGCATCGTCACTCTTTCGATTGCGTGCCGCCATGTTGCCCGCCGGATGGATTCCCGCTTCGTTCCGCTGCACCGCCCGCCGGCCGTCCCGCCCGCGTCGCCCATCTCGCCTGAAGGCGCGTCGATGATCGGCCCGATCGTGCTCGCGCTCGCGCCGGTCGCGCTGCTGGTCGCGCTCGGCCACGGCCTGCGGCGCACGGGCTTCATCGCCGATGCGTTCTGGCCGCACGCCGAGCGGCTTTGCTATTACGTGCTGCTGCCCGCGCTGTTCGCGCACGGTCTCGCGACTGCGCGGCTGCAAGCGCTGCCCGTCTTGCCGCTCGCGGCGGCGCTGGTCGGCTCGACCGTGCTCGTCGCGGCGCTGCTTCTGCTGGTCCGCCGGTTCGTGCAGGTCGACGGCGCCGGGTTCACGTCGGTGTTCCAGGGCGCGGTGCGCTTCAACAACTATGTCGGCACCGCCCTCGCCGCCGGACTGTTCGGCGCGCACGGCATCGCGCTCGCGGCCGTGTGCGTCGCGGCGATCGTGCCGACCGTGAACCTGATGTGCGTGCTGGTGTTCGCGCGCTACGGCGACACGCGGCTCGGCGCGTGGGCGCTCGTGCGCCAGATCCTGTCGAATCCGCTCGTCGTCGGGTGCGCGCTGGGGATCGCGATGCAGGCCGCCGGCCTCGCGTTTCCGGCCGCCGTCGAACCGGCCATGCGCGCGCTGGGCGCCGCATCGATGCCGCTCGGCCTGCTGTGCGTGGGCGCGGCACTGAAGTTCGACGCGGCGCGCGGATGGATGCAGCCGATGTGCATCGCGTCGGCGTTCAAGTTCATGGCGATGCCGCTCGCCACGCTCGCGGCCGGCCGCCTGTTCGGGCTCGGCGATGCCGCGCTGACCATCGCGCTGCTGTTCCAGGCGCTGCCGACTTCGTCCTCGTCGTACATCATGGCGCGCCAGCTCGGCGGCGACGCGCCGCTGATGGCCGGCATCACCGCGTTCCAGACGATCGCCGCCGCGCTCGCGATGCCGGCCGTGCTGACGGCGCTCGCGTCGGCGCCGGTGTTTCGCTGACGGCGTGGCACCGTTGCCGAATGCAACGAGCCAGCACATGCGGCGCCACTTCGCGCCGCTGCGGGGACGGATGTCGAATACCGCTGCACGCGCAACCCCCGCGACGTTGCGCGACGCCTACGCGCCGCCGATGCGCCCCCGGTTCTTCTCGCAGCCTCGCGAAAAACCGCCTATGGTGAATGAAGCGGGTCCGTTCCGCCGTCATTCGACTTCGCGTCGCTCGCACCGGCGGCCACGGCGCCGCGTTCCGGCACCATTCCCCGCGCTCGCGCGCACGCCCGGCCGTGCGCGCGAGCGCGCCGCCCACCGGACTACAAGGAGGTAATCATGAAAGCCGTGCTGCTCGTCAGCTCCGTTCTGCTCGCCATGGCGTCCGTTTCGGCCTTGGCGCAAGGCTCGATCACCAAGGTCGAAAACGGCGCGCTCGTCGCCGCGAACGGAATGACCGTCTACACCTTCGACCAGGACAAGCCCAACGCCGGCACCAGCGCATGCAAGGGCCAATGCGAGTCCTTCTGGCCGCCGTACAAGGCCAGCGCGACCGACGTCCCGGTCGGCCCCTATACGATCGTCAAGCGCGACGACGGCAGCCCGCAATGGGCCTACAAGGGCAAGCCGCTGTACTTCTTCGCGAAGGACATGAAACAGGGCGACCGCAACGGCGACAACTTCAAGAACATGTGGCACGTGGTCGCGCCGTAAGCGTTCTTTCCCCGTCTTCAGCGTCGGCACGACCGCCGTACATGTAAAAAGGCCCGCCCCGATCGTCGACCGGGGCGGGCTCGTGCGTCCTTGCGCGGGCCGCGTGGCGACACACGCCGAGCGGCGCGCGTCGCGTTGCGGCCGGATCGCGCGTCAGTGCGTCAGCGGTTCGACGGGAAGCTGAACACCGTCCCTTCGCGCACGCCGGCCGACGGCCAGCGCTGCGTGATCGTCTTGCGCTTCGTATAGAACCGCACCGCATCCGGGCCGTACGCGTGGAGATCACCGAACAGCGAGCGCTTCCAGCCGCCGAACGAGTGGTACGCGACCGGCACCGGCAGCGGCACGTTGATGCCCACCATGCCGATCTGGATGTTGTCGCTGAAGTAGCGCGCCGCTTCGCCGTCACGCGTGAACAGGCACGTGCCGTTGCCGTATTCGTGCGCGTCGATCAGCGCCATCGCCTCGTCGAGCGACTTCAGGCGGATCACGCCGAGCACCGGCCCGAAGATCTCGTGCTGATAGATCGGCATGCCGGGCTTCACGTTGTCGAACAGGCACGGGCCGAGGTAGTAGCCGCCGTCGTGGCCGTCGACCTTCACGCCGCGGCCGTCGACGACGAGCGTCGCGCCGGCCGCCACGCCCGCCTCGACGAAGCCCGTCACCTTCTCGAAATGCTGCTGCGTGACGAGCGGCCCCATGTCGACGCCGGCCCCGTTGCCCGGGCCGACCTTCATCTTCGCGATCTCGGCCTGCAGGCCTTCGACTACCTTGTCGCCGGTTTCCTCGCCGATCGCGACGACCAGCGGAATCGCCATGCAGCGCTCGCCGCACGAGCCGTACGCGGCGCCCATCAGCGCGTTCACCGCGTTGCCGATGTCGGCGTCGGGCATCACGACCGCGAAGTTCTTCGCGCCGCCGAGCGCCTGCACGCGCTTGCCGTGCGCGCAGCCGGTCGAGTAGATGTATTCGGCGATCGGCGTCGAGCCGACGAAGCTCACCGCCTTCACGCGCGGGTCGGTCAGGAGCGTGTCGACGGCTTCCTTGTCGCCGTTCACGACGTTCAGCACGCCCGGCGGCAGGCCGGCCTCGAGCGCGAGCTCGGCCATGCGCAGCGTCGACGACGGCGTGCGCTCGGACGGCTTCAGCACGAACGTGTTGCCGCACGCGACGGCCATCGGCCACATCCACAGCGGCACCATCACCGGGAAGTTGAACGGCGTGATGCCGGCGGCCACGCCGAGCGCCTGGAATTCGCTCCACGAATCGATCGCGGGGCCGACGTTCTTGCTGTGCTCGCCCTTCAGCAGCTCGGGCACGTAGGACGCGTATTCGACGTTCTCGATCCCGCGCTGCAGTTCGCCCATCGCGTCGGCGAGCACCTTGCCGTGCTCGGCGGTAATCAGCGCGCACAGTTCGTCCGCATGCTCCTCGAGCAGCGTCTTGAAGCGGCTCATCACGCGCGCGCGCTTCAGCGGCGGCGTATTGCGCCATGCCGGGAACGCGGCCTGCGCGGACGCGATCGCGGCTTCGACGGTCAGCTTGTCGGCGAGCGCAACGCTCTTGTGCGATTCGCCGGTGGCCGGGTCGAACACCGGCTGGACGCGGCTGCCGCCGTCGACGCGCTTGCCGTCGATCAGGTGGCCGAGGGTGGAGGTCACATTGCTGTCGTGTTTCATCGTTCAGGCTCTTTCGTGAATTCGGTTGTCGCGGGAAACGGGCCGCGGCTCAGTCCACTTCGTTCAGCGCGTCGGACAGCGCGTTCACGAGGTTGTCGATCTCGCGCTTCTCTGCGATGAACGGCGGCGCGAGCTGGATCGTGTCGCCGCCGTAACGCACGTAGAAGCCCTTCGCCCAGCAGCGCATCGCGATCTCGTACGGGCGCCGTGCCGGCTCGCCCGGCAGCGCCGCGATCGTCAGGCCGGCCGCGAGCCCGTAGTTGCGGATGTCGGTGATATGGCGCTGGCCCTTCAGCCCGTGCACGGCCGCCTCGAAATGCGGCGCGAGATCGCGCACGCGGGCCACCGCGTCTTCCTTCACGAGCAGGTCGAGCGCCGCGACGCCGGCCGCGCACGCGACCGGGTGCGCCGAATACGTGTAGCCGTGCGGGAACTCGAGCATGTACTCGGGGCCGCCCGCGGCCATGAACGTGTCGTAGATTTCCTTCGTCGCGATCACGCCGCCGAGCGGCTGCACGCCGTTCGTCACCTGTTTCGCGAAGTTCATGATGTCCGGCACCACGCCGAACGCGTCGGCGCCCGTCATCGCGCCGGCCCGGCCGAAGCCCGTGATGACTTCGTCGAAGATCAGCAGGATGTCGTGCGCGGTACAGATGTCGCGCAGGCGCTTCAGATAGCCCTTCGGCGGGATCACCACGCCCGCCGAGCCGGAGAACGGCTCGACGATCACGGCCGCGATGTTCGACGCGTCGTGCAGCGTGATCAGGTCGAGCAGGCGGTCGGCCAGGTCGGCGCCGTTTTCCGGCATCCCGCGCGAGAACCGGTTTTCCGCGAGCTGCGTGTGCGGCAGGAAATCGGCGTCGATCCCCTGGCCGAACAGCTTGCGGTTCGCGCCGATCCCGCCGACCGAGATGCCGCCGAAGTTGACGCCGTGATAGCCCTTCTCGCGGCCGATCAGGCGCGTCTTCGTGCCCTTGCCCTTGGCGCGCCAGTACGCGCGGGCCATTTTCAGCGACGTGTCGGCCGCTTCCGAGCCCGAGCCGGTGAAGAACACGTAGTCGAGGCCGGCCGGCGTCAGGTCCTTGATCTTGTTCGCGAGCTCGAACGACTTCGGATGACCGAACTGGAACGCCGGCGCGTAGTCGAGCTGCGCGACCTGGCGGCTCACGGCTTCCGTGATTTCCGTGCGGCCGTGACCGAGGCCCGTGCACCACAGGCCCGACAGGCCGTCGAAGATCTTGCGGCCTTCGCCATCCGTGTAATACGCGTCCTTCGCCGACACGATCATGCGCGGATCGGACTTGAACTGGCGGTTCGCCGTGAACGGCATCCAGTGGGCGTCGAGCCACGCGGCGTCGGTGCGGAGGTTCGTCTCTTCCTGCTGCTTGGCGATGGTCGTATCGGTCATGTCGGTCGGCGCGGCGCGCCCCTCCTTCTTGTGTTGATGTTGCGCATTGTCGGGACGCCAATTAGTCTCTTCAATATCGCAATATCAATGTTCACTTGCTCATCTATGCAAGCAAAGAAACCGAAGAGCCGCGCGCTGCTCGGGCAGCTCAGCGACATGGATCTGCGGCTGCTGCGGGTCTTCAAGGGCGTCGTGCAGTGCGGCGGGATGGCGGCGGCCGAACTCGAGCTGAATATCGGCATCTCGACGATCAGCCGGCACGTGAAGGATCTGGAAACGCGCCTCGGCCTCGTGCTGTGCCGGCGCGGCCGCGCCGGCTTCACGCTGACCGCCGAGGGGCAGACCGTCTACGAGGAAACCCTGCGCCTGCTCGCGTCGATGGAGGCATTTCGCAGCAGGATCGACGGCATTCACGACAAAATGGGCGGAGAACTGCACGTCGCCGTATTCGACAAGACCGCCACCAACCCGCAGGCGCGGCTCGGCGACGCGATCCGCCAGTTCGCGGACGAGGCGCCCGACGTCGCGCTGAACCTGCATGTCGCGTCGATCAACGAGGTCGAGCGCGGGATCATCGACGGCAGCTATCAGGTCGGGATCATCCCCGCGCACCGCAGCTCGGGCAGCCTCGTGTATTCGGAACTGTTCGACGAGCGGATGCTGCTGTACTGCGGCCGCCAGCACCCGCTGTTCGACGCGCCGCACGGCAAGCTCACATGGACGACGATCCGCAACCATGCGTTCGCCGGGCTCGGCTTCCATTCGCCGAACATGGAACTGAGCCATCGCGCGAAGCTCACGCGCAGCGCGACGGCGTCGGACCAGGAATCGATCGCGACGCTGATCCTGTCCGGCCGCTATCTCGGCTTCCTGCCCGACCATTACGCGGAGAGCTTCGAAAACAAGGGGCTGATGCAGCCGATCGCGCCGCACCGTTTCAACTACCGGTGCCGGTTCGTGAGCCTGCTGCGGCGCTCGCCGCGGCCGTCGCGGGCGGCGCTGCTGTTCCAGTCTTGCCTGGAAGCCGCGCATGCGGCGCCGCGACCGGGCGACGACAGCGCCGCCGCGTAGCCCGGTTCGGGCTTCGCCCGCGCTGGCGTCCGGCCGCGACCGTGGCAGCCGCCCGCTCCCGCTCTGCGATAATGCGCACTTCCCCGTTTCCGCTCTCCCTCCGCCATGACGCAGCCGTCCGCCCCGCTCTCCACCGACCTGCCGCCGATTTCGTGCCTGCCCGGCGACGCGCTGCCGTGGCTGCCGATGAGCGCCGACCTGCCGGGACTCGCGATCAAGTATCTGCATATCAATGCGGCGGAAGACACGCTGACCGCGCTGCTGAAGATGCCGGCCGGCGGCACGCTGCCGCGCCATCGCCACGACGGCGAGGTGTTCGTCCATACGCTGCAGGGTGCGTGGCGCTACCGCGAGTACACGTGGATCGCGCAGGCCGGCTCGACGGTGCTCGAACCGGCCGGGTCGGTGCACACGCCGGAAACGCTCGGCGCGCCCGGCGACGACGTGATCACGCTCAACGTGATGCGCGGCGACCTGGTGCTGCTCGACGACGACGGCCGCGAGACCGCGCGCGAGAATTGCCGCGTCGCGCTGCTGCGCCAGCGCAAGCATGCGCGTACGGTGCCGCACGATGCTGCGCCGTTTGTAACGCGGTAAGTCATGCGATAAGACAGGCGGGATCGTCGCGTCACGATCCGCACGGTGCCGGCACTCGCCAGCGCGCTGATGGCCGCCGGCGTACTTCGCCAGCGACGCCGCGTTCCGGTGCCTTACCGAAAACGCCGGAAAAATCGGCGAATATCGCTGGCCAGCAGGTCCGGTTCTTCCATCGCGGCAAAATGCCCGCCGCTCGGCATGTCGGCCCACTGCACGACGTCGAACACCCGTTCGAGCCAGCTGCGCGGCGGGCGGCTGATTTCCTTCGGAAAGCGCGCGAACGCGACGGGCACCGCCACGCGTTCCCCGGCCGCGAAGCGCATCGGCTGCAGCCGGTTTTCCCAATACATCTGCATTGCCGAGCCGATGCTGCCGGTAAACCAGTAGAGCGAGATGCCGGTCAGCAGCGTGTCGTGCGAAAACCGCCGCGCGACGTCGCCGTCGCAATCGCTCCACGCGCGGAATTTCTCGGCGATCCACGCGGCCAGCCCGGCCGGCGAATCGTTGAGCGCGACGGCCAGCGTCTGCGGCTTCGTCATGTGCACATGCGCGTATCCGCCCTCCAGCGCGGCCCACTCTCCGCGCTGCGTCACGAAGGCCCGTTCGTCCTCGGTGAGCGGCGAAGCCGCGTCGGCCGGAGGCTCGTAGCTGCCGGGCAGGTAGTTCAGATGAATGCCGTCCACCACGCCGGGATGTCGCGCGCCGAGCGCAATCGACACGCCTGCGCCGAGATCGCCGCCTTGCGCGCCGAAGCGGCGATATCCGAGCCCGGACATCAACGCCGCCCAACTGTCGGCGACCTGAAATGCCGACATGCCGGGCGCCGCGGGCGCGGGCGAGAACGCGAAGCCCGGAAGCGACGGCGCGACGACGTCGAACGCGTCGTGCGGATCGCCGCCGAACGCGGCCGGATCGCACAGGCGATCGATCAGCGCGTCGAACTCGAATACGGAGCCCGGCCAGCCGTGCGTGATGACGAGCGGATACGGCTTCGGCCCCGCCCCGCGCCGATGGATGAAATGCACGCGTTGCCCGCCTGCGTCCGCGACGAACTGCGGCAGCCTGTTCAGCGCGCGCTCCGCCGCACGCCAGTCGAAGCGCTCGGCCCAGTACGCGACCAGTTCGCGCAGCCACGCGCCATCCACACCCTGCTGCCACGGGTCGGCGGGCGTCAGCAGCGGTGCGCGCATGTCGCGCAGGCGCCGACGCAGGTCGTCGAGCGCGCGATCGGGAATCGCAATGTTGAACGGGGCGGCGTGCATGGTGTCTCCTCGCGAGGAATGCGGGAGATTCTGCGCGATTTCCCGGACCCGCGCTGGCGGCTCGCGCCCGCGAACGTCAGGCCGATTCGCGCTCGTCCACCCGCGCGTCGCGTCGCACCGCCTGCGGCGGCACGCCGAAACCGCGCACGAACGCGTCGCGCAGGTGGCGCCGGTCGCGAAAACCGTTCTCCTTCGCGATCACGTCGAGCGAGTGCCGGCTCTGCTCGATCATCAGCCGCGCGGCCTCGAGCCGCAGCCGCTCGATCGCCTTCGCCGGCGACTGCCCCGTTTCCAGCGTGAACACGCGGCTGAACTGGCGCGGACTCAGGTGGACGGCGTCGGCCAGTTCCTCGACGGTCAGCGCGCGGCCGAGGTTCTGCCGCGCATAGTTGAGCGCGTTCTGGATCCGGTCCGATTTCGGCGCGAGATCCAGCATTTCCGAATGCTGCGACTGCCCGCCCGAGCGGCGCTGGTGCATCACGAGCTTGCGCGCGACCGAGCGCGCGGCGTCCGCGCCGAGATCCTTCTCCACCATCGCGAGCGTCAGGTCGAGGCCGGCCGTCATTCCGGCCGACGTCCAGATCGGGCCGTCGACGATGTAGATCCGGTCCTCCTCGACACGAATGTCCGGAAAGTGCTTCTGCATCTCGCGGCCGTACGCCCAGTGCGTCGTCGCGCGGCGCTGCGCGAGCAGCCCGGCCTCGGCGAGCACGAACGCGCCCGTGCAGATGCCGGCGACCCGCCGCGCGCGCGCGTTCGCGCGCCGCAGGAACGCGACGACGCCGGCCGGCGCCAGCGATGCGAGCGGATCGTTGACGCCCGCGACGATCCACGTATCGACGTCGACCCGGCCGCTGAGCGCGCGCGTCGCGACCGACAACCCGAGCGACGAGCGCACGTCGCCACCCTCGACGGAATAGTTGTCCATCACGTAGAACGGTTCGCCCGCGGCCAGGTTCGCGTACTCGAACACCGACTGCGTGGCGAGCGCCATGATCTGGAAGCCGTCGCTGATCAGAAAGCCGATGCGGTGCATGCGTGTCTCCGGTGGCGGGCGGCACGATCGGCACCCGATGTCCTGAATCATACCCATCTACGTCATTTGTGTCGCGGCGATTCGAGGCCAGAATGCCTTCATGCACTCACCCTTTCCTCGACACGGAGCGACATCATGACTGAAGCACATCGCGGTACCGCCGTCATCACCGGCGCATCGTCCGGCATCGGCGCGATCTATGCGGACCGCCTCGCGCGCCGCGGCTACGACCTGATCCTGGTCGCGCGCAACCGCGACCGGCTGGCCGCGCTCGCCGAACGCATCACGAACGACACGCAGCGCAGCGTCGAGATCGTCGGCGCCGACCTCAACGACCGCGCGGGGCTCGCCGCCGTCGAAGCGAAGCTGAAACAGGACGCTAGCATCACGCTGCTCGTCAACAACGCGGGCGTCGGCACGCACACGCCGCTGCTCGACAGCGACGTCGACGCGATGACGCGGCTGATCGACCTGAACGTGACCGCGCTCACGCGCCTGACCTATGCGGCCGTGCCCGGCTTCGTCGCGCGCGGCCGCGGTGCCGTGATCAACATCTCGTCGATCGTCGCGCTGTCGCCGGAAACGCTCAATGGCGTCTACGGCGGCAGCAAGGCATTCGTGCTCGCGTTCAGCCAGTCGCTGCATCACGAACTCGCGGACCACGGCGTGCAGGTGCAGGCCGTGCTGCCCGGCGCGACGGCCACCGAGTTCTGGCAGACCGGCGGCCTGCCGCTCGAACACCTGCCGAAGGAGATCGTGATGTCGGCGTCCGACCTGGTCGACGCGGCGCTGGTCGGCTTCGACCGCCGCGAACTCGTGACGATTCCGTCGCTGCACGCGGCTGACGAATGGGATGCGTTCGAGGCCGCGCGCCGCACGATGGCGCCGCACCTGTCGACCGATTCGCCGGCGCCGCGCTATGCGGCCGCCCGCTGAGGCGCATCGTCATGAAACTCGACGGCAACACCATCCTCATCACCGGCGGCACGTCCGGGATCGGCCGTGCGCTGGCGATCGCGCTCGACGACCTGGGCAACAAGGTCGTCGTCGCCGGCCGGCGCACGAAGCTGCTCGACGAGATCGCGCGGCAGTATCCGAACATCGACACGATCGAACTCGACGTCGGCGATGCGGCGCAGATCCGCGCGGTCGCGGCGCGGCTGATCGACCGCTACCCGGCGCTGAACGTCGTGATCAACAACGCGGGCATCATGCCGTTCGACGATGCGGCCGGGCCGCTCGACGACGAACAGGCCGTGCGCCTCGTCGAGACGAACCTGCTCGGCCCGGTGCGCGTCAGCGCGGCGTTCGTCGAACACCTGAAGCGACAGCCGGACGCGACGATCATCAACAACAGCTCGGTGCTCGCGTACGTGCCGCTCGCGTCGACCGCGCTGTATTCGGCGACGAAGGCCGCGATCCATTCGTACACGCTGTCGCAGCGTTTCATGCTGCGCGACACGAGCGTGCGCGTGCTGGAAATCGCGCCGCCGTGGGTCGACACCGATCTCGTGCACAAGAGCGGCGATCCGCGCGCGATGCCGGTCGATGCGTTCGTCGCCGAGACGCTGGCACTGCTCGAGACCGCCACCACCGAAGTCGTCGTCGAAGCGGCGAAGCCGTTGCGCGACAATGCCGGGCCGAACGAGCACGCGTTCGTCGACGAGTTCAACCGCTTCGTTGTCGACAACCCGATTCCCGTCGCGTGACGTCGCGCGGCGCAATCCTGCGCACGCATTGATCTGCCGAAAGGCGCCGGCTTCCGCACGATCGGACTGCGAAGCCGGCGCTTGCCGGTTTGCCCGCGCATTCATTCAGGATGCCTGAAGCGGCCCTTCTCTGCGCTGCTTCTCTGCGCTGCTTCTCTGCGCTGCTTCTCTGCGCCCCTTCTCCACGCCCCGAACTCGCCGCCCACCCACCCGGTTTCGCCCTTGCTTGCCACGCATTCCTCGCGACGCTAAGCTCTACGATCCCAGCCCCCGAAGCAGCGCCCTCCGGCATTCGTCCGATCATCGGCGCAATCGACCGTCGCGGATTTCGACCATGCGGTTCCGTATGTTCACCACCGGGACCGGCGACACGCCCGGCTCCTGTCGCGCTCCCGCCGACGCTCGACCGGCGCTTGCGCCGTTGCCCGAACTCGACACCGTGTGCCGTCTCGCCCGCACGCATTTCGGCACGGCCGGTGCGTTCATCGCGTCCGCCGAAGCCGGCGCGCAGCGCGTGGCGGCGTCCGACGGCACGCTGCCCGCCACGCTTCCTGCCATGCATTTCCCGCCGCGTGCCGCGCCCGTTCCGGCGGCCGGCCGACGCTTCATCACGCCCGCCGCGGGCGACCTCCCGAATGACGCGCCGCACGTCGTCGCGGCCTGCGAGTTGCTCGCGCCCGACGGCAGCGCGCTGGGCGCGCTATGCGTCGCCGGCAGCACCGGCCTGACGCTCGACGCCGCGCAGCGCGCTTTCCTGCACGACCTGGCGACACTGGCGGAACGCGCGATCGGCCGCGCGAGCGCGCAAACCGCGCTGCGCGAACGGCTCGGCGTCGTCGAGGAACACAGCGCGCTGACCACGCTGGCGCTGAACGAAAGCGGCACCGGCGTGTGGGATCGCAACGTGGAAACCGGCGAGATCCATTACTCGGCGGCCTGGAAGGCGCTGCTCGGATATGCGCCCGATGAACTGACGAGCCGGATCGAGGATGCATACGAACGGCTGCACCCGGACGACGTCGCCGACGTGAAAGCCGCGATGCTCGCGCACTTCGAAAGCCGGACCGACAGCTATGCGGTCGAACACCGCATCCGCTGCAAGAACGGCACGTACAAATGGATCTGCAGCCGCGGCAAGGTCATCGCCCGCGACAGCCACGGGCGCGCGCTGCGCATGGTCGGCACGACCACGGACATCACCGCGCTGCGCGAACTCGCCGGCCGGTTGAGCGACTCCGTCACGCTCGTGACGAGCCTGACCGACCAGGTGCCGGGCCTCGTGTTCCAGCTGCGGCAGACCGCCGACGGCCGCCGGTTCTTTTCGTACGCGAGCGCGGGCGCACGCGACATCTACGAACTGACGCCCGAGCAGATCGCCCGCGACGCGGATGCGGTCGAAACGCGGATTCATCCTGCCGACCTGGTCGCCTACCGTCAGTCGCTGCGGGTGTCGGCGGAGCGCCTGGCGCCGTGGCGGCTCGAATACCGCGTGCTGCTGCCGGATCAGGGAATGCGCTGGCGCGAAGGCGACGCGCGCCCGCAACGCACGCCGGACGGCGGCACGGTCTGGCACGGCTTCATCACGGATGCGACCGAACGCAAGCACATCGAGACCGAACTGCACCGGATGGCGACGACCGATCACCTGACCCAGCTGTCGAACCGCCACGCGTTCATGCGGCAGAGCGAAGCCGCGTTGCGCGACGTGCGCGCGACCGGCCAGGACGCCGCGGTGCTGATGCTCGACCTCGATCACTTCAAGGCGCTGAACGACCGCTGGGGCCATCCGCTCGGCGATCGCGCGCTCCGGCATTTCGCGCGGCTGCTGCTCGCGGAGATCGGGACGGACGGCATCGTCGGGCGCATCGGTGGCGAGGAATTCGCGATCGTGCTGCCGCACACCGGGATCGACGCGGCGTGCGCGCTCGCACTGCGCGTGCAGCAGCGCGTGGCCGATTCGCGGCTCGTGCATGAGGATCAGCCGCTCGTGCTGACCGTCAGCATCGGCATCGACGCGATGCGGACGTCCGACTTCGGCGCGTACCAGGCACTGTCGCGGGCCGACAAGGCGCTATATGTCGCGAAGGAGCGCGGCCGCAACCGGATCGAGGTGTATCGGGCCTAGCGCGTGTTCCCGCCGACAACGGGCTCGCGCCGGTCCTGGCCGCCCACCCCGTCGTACGCGCGCCGCGTCGACGCATCACGCGATCAACGCGACACGGGCGCCGCGTCGCGCGAGGTCGCGCGCACACCGAGCAGCATCGCGACCGCGCACGCGGCCAGCAATCCCGCGATCATCAGCATCGCCGCATCCATGCTGCCGGTACGGGTGCGGATCACCCCGACGATCCACGGCGTGATCATCCCGCTCGATACGCCGATGCTGCTGATCAGCGCGATCCCGCCCGCCGCGCCGGCGCCCGAGAAATACGCGGACGGCACGGCCCAGAACACCGGATGCGCGGCGAAGATCAGCATCGCCGCGATCGACAGCAGCGCCATCATCGCGACGATGCTCGGCAAGTGCAGCGTCAGCAACGCGAGCGCCACCGCGCCGCCGAATGCGCACGCGGCGAAGTGCCGGCGACGCTCGCGCTTGCGGTCGGAGCGCCGCGCGATCGCGATCAGGCCGGCCGCGCCGATCGCGTTCGGCACGATCGACAGCAGGCTGATGTGCACGACGTCGTGAATGCCGAATTCGCGAATCATCAGCGGCATCCAGAACAGCAGCATCAACAGCGCCGTCGTCAGCGAAAAATAGATGAATGCGAACAGCCAGGTGCGCGGCGCGGCGAGCACCTGCCGCAGCGACGACGCTGCATGCGCGGGCGCCTCCGCCCGGTCGGCGGCCAGGTCGGCCGCGAGCCGCTGGCGGTCGTCGTCGGACAGCCAGCGCGCCTGATCGGGGCGGTCGCACAGCCAGAACCACGCGATCACGCCGAGCAGGATCGCGGGCGCGCCCTCGATCGCGAACATCCACTGCCAGCCGTGGAGCCCGAGCACACCCGACATCGCCCGCATCAGCCAGCCCGACAGCAGCCCGCCGACCATCCCGGCCACCGCGACGCCCGCATAGAAGATCGACAGCACCGACGCGCGCCGGCGCGCCGGATACCAGTAGGTCAGGTAGAACACGACGCCCGGGAAGAAGCCGGCCTCGAACAGCCCGAGCAGGAAGCGCAGCACGTAGAAGTGCTTCGCGCTGTCGACGGTGATCATCGCGACCGACACCGCGCCCCACAGGACCATGATCCGCGCGAACGTGCGGCGCGCGCCGAAGCGGCGCAGCAGCGCGTTGCTCGGCACCTCGAACAGCACGTAGCCGACGAAGAACAGCACCGCGCCGAGGCTGTACATCGCATCGGTCAGGCCGAGATCCTGTCGCATCTGCAGCTGCGCGAAGCCGATGTTGCTGCGGTCGAGGATCGACACGATGTAGCAGATGAACAGGAACGGCACGATCCGCGCGCCGATACGGCGGTACAGCGCGTCGTGGTCCGACGCCGGCGCACGGGAACCGGACGCAATCGCCTGCGCGGCGTCCGCTTGAAGAGGGGCTGACATCGATCGTCTCCTCGATGGATGCGGATACGGTGCGGACAGGAAATTCAGCGCCGGTCGCCGCCGCCCGCCGGCAGCGCCCGGCCGCGATTCAGGCGCGGCGTGCGGGTTCGCCCTTCACGCCGAGCATCAGCGCGGCGCCGCTCAGCGCGAGCAGCGCGGCCAGCAGGTACACGGCGAGATCCATGCTGCCGGTGCGCGTGCGGATCAGCCCGATCACCCACGGGCTGACGATGCCGCTCGTGATCCCGATGCTGCTGATCAGCGCGATCCCGGCCGCGGCCGCGTTGCCCGACAGATAGCGGGTCGGCACGGCCCAGAAGATCGGCAACGCGGCGAAGATCAGCGTCGCCGCGATCGACAGGCACGCGAGCATCGCCGCGAAGCTGTGCAGGTGCAGCGTGAGCGCCGCGAGCGCCAGCCCGCCGCCGATCGTGCAGCACGCGAAGTGCTTGCGGCGCTCGCCGGTGCGGTCGGAATGGCGGGCGATCAGGATCAGCCCGACCGCGCCGACCGCGTTCGGCACGACCGTGTAGAGGCTCACCGACACGACGTCGGTCACGCCGAAATCGCGGATCATCAGCGGCATCCAGAAGTTGAGCGTCAGCGATGCGCAGGTCAGCGAGAAATAGATGAACGCGAACAGGTAGACGCGCGGGTTCGCGAGCGCGGCGACCAGGCTGCGCTTATCGTGTGCGCCATGCGCACGGCCATCGCTGCACAGCGCGGCGACGCGCGCCTTTTCGTCGGACGTGAGCCACGCGGCGTCCTGCGGCCGGTCGACCAGGTACGTGAACGCGAAGCATGCGAGCACGATCGCCGGCGCGCCTTCGATCGCGAACATCCATTGCCAGCCGTGCAGCCCGAGCACGCCGCTCATGTCGCGCATGATCCAGCCCGACATCAGGCCGCCCAGCACGCCCGCCACCGCGACGCCCGCGAAGAACACCGAGATCGCCGCCGCGCGGCGGTTCGCCGGGAACCAGTAGGTCAGGTACAGCACGATGCCGGGAAAGAAGCCGGCCTCGAATACGCCGAGCAGGAAACGCAGCACGTAGAAATGCGACGGCTGCGACACGAACATCATCGCGGTCGACGCGATGCCCCACAGCAGCATGATCCGCGTGAACGTGCGGCGCGCGCCGAAGCGCGCGAGCAGCAGGTTGCTCGGCACCTCGCAGAACACGTAGCCGACGTAGAACACCGCGGCGCCGAGGCCGTACATCGCATCGCTGAAGCCGAGGTCGTGCTTCATCTGCAACTGCGCGAAGCCGATGTTGATGCGGTCGAGGAACGACACGACGTAGCAGAGGAACAGGAACGGCACGATCCGCCACGCGATCTTGCGGAACAGCAGCGCGTCGCCGGCAGCGGACGCCGGCGCGGATTCACAGGCGGAAGCCGACGCCGCGGCACTCGCGTGCGTGATCGTCGCTTCGGCGGGAAGCGATTGGGGCATGTCTCTCTCCAAACGGGCCGCGCGATTCGGGCGCGCAGCAGTCTCCGCGGGCGTGCATGCGCCCGGCTTTCTTGTGAGATCGGAAGTCGGCTCCCTGAACCGCCGCGCGATGCGGCCGCCGCTCAGGCGCCGTCAGGAAAACGGCGCGGCGCCCGCCCGGACGCCCCGCCGCCGTCACCCATTCAGTCCTGCAGCGCGTCCCACATTTCCTTGTCGCGCTGCGCGGTCCAGATGCGCGGATGCGTGATGCCGCTCGCCTCGTCGTACGCGCGCGACACGTCGAACGGCAGACAGTGCTCGTAGATGAACACGTGGCCGAACTTCGGATCCATCGCTTCGCGCGTGAGCGCCATCGACGCCTTCAGGTCGAGCTTGCGCTCGACGGCCTTGCGGCCCTGCGCGAGCAGCGTCGTCACGAAGTCCTTCGTGTAGTCGAGGCCCTTGTTCACTTCGGCCGGATTCAGCAGCGCGGGGCCGCGGCCCGGCACGAGCTTTTCCGCGCCGAGCGCGCGCAGCGCCTCGAGCGTGGCCGGCCACTGTTCGAGCTGCGCGTCGCCGCAATAGCAGGCCGCGTCGTACTCGACCAGGTCGCCCGAGAACAGCACCTTCTGCGACGGCAGCCAGACGATTGTGTCGCCCTTCGTGTGGCCCGAGCCGACGTGCATGATCTTCACCTCGAGCTTGCCGAGGAACAGCGTGATCTCGCGCTCGAACACGAGCGTCGGCCAGGTCAGGCCCGGCACCGTCTCCACGCCCGCGAACAGCCGCGGGAAGCGCTCGATCTCCGACTTCATGTCGGCCTCGCCGCGCTCGACGATCATTTCGTAGGTGCCGCGGCTCGCGATCACGTGCTGCGCGCCTTCGTCGAAATACGCGGACGCGCCGAGCACGCGCACCGCGTGGTAATGCGACAGCACGACGTGCTTGATCGGCTTGTCGGTCACGCTGCGGATCTTCGCGATCAGGTCCTGCGCCATCGCGGGCGTCGCGGTCGTGTCGACGATCAGCACGCTGTCGTCGCCGATGATCACGCCCGAGTTCGGGTCGCCTTCGGCGGTATAGGCGTACGCGTTCTCGGACAGCTGCGTCCAGGTGACTTTCTTCTCTTCCAGATCGGCTTGGGAGGCGAATGCTTTGGCCATGTTGCGTTCCGTGGCTGCGAGCCATGTGTTGAGGGGAGTGAGCGGATCATCTTCCCGCGCCGATTATTTGTCAATGACAAATTCACTTGCTATTGTCTAATACGGGTAAACCTGCGGGCTGGCGCGTCAAATGGCGTCGGATACCATGCGGGGTTTCGTCAACGGAAGAATCATCGCGTGCAGAACCACGAAGTCAGCGCAGACGACGCGCCGCCCAAGGCGCAGCGCGGGATCCAGAGCGTCGAGGTCGGCGGCCGGCTGCTCGACGCGCTCGCGCGCCGGCGCAAGCCGCTCGGGCTGTCGGAGCTGGCGGCCGCGGCCGACCTGTCGACCGCGCAGGCGCACACCTATCTCGTCAGCCTGACGCGGCTCGCGCTCGTGAAGCGCGACGCGCTCACCGGCAACTACGAGCCGGGGCCGCTGTCGCTGCGGCTCGGGCTGATGTCGATCGAGCGCCAGCCGGCCTATCGCGCGGCGCTGCCGCACGCGGCGCGGCTCGCGGAAGCGGTCGGCCTGAGCGTCGCGCTGTCGGTGCCGGGCGCGCTCGGGCCCACGATCGTGCGCATCGAGCACGGCGGCTATCCGCTGCACGTGAACCTGCACGTCGGATCCGTCATGTCGCTCGACACGACGGCGACCGGCCGGGTGTTCCGCGCGTTCGGCGACCCCGCCCAGCTCGACGCGATGGCGGCCAGCCAGGCCGGCGCCGGCGCCACGCTCGCCGGCGCGGAGGGCGACCAGCCCCCGTCCGACGCCCGCGCGTGGCAGGCCGAACTCGACGCGATTCGCGCGCGCGGGATCGAGCGCGGCGTGGATCGGCCGAGCCCCGGCGTCAGCGCGATGTGCGTGCCGGTGCTGGACGCGGACGGCCGCCTGCAACTCGCGTTGACGGTGATCGGTTCGAGCGGCTCGATCGACGTCGGCTGGGACGGCCCGATCGCGACGGCGCTGCGCGATGCGGCGCGGCAAGCCACCGCGGCGCTCGACGCGGGACGCGACGCACCGCCGGTCGCGCCGGGCATGCCGCCGGCCACGCAGCGCATGCCGCCCGCGCTCGCCGACGACACGAAGGCGCAGCGCGGCATCAACGCGCTCGACAGCACGGGCGAACTGCTGCTCGCGCTCGTCTCGGCGGGCCGTGCGCTGCCGTTGCGCGATCTCGCGGCAGCCGCCGGCATGCCGGCCGCGAAGGCGTTTCCGCACCTCGTGAGCCTGCAGAAGATCGGCCTGCTGAGCCGCGACGACGCGGGCTGCTTCGGCGGCGGCCCGCTCGCGCAGGCGCTCGGCCTGATCGCGATGCAGCGCGTGTCGCCGACGCGCGATGCGGAAGCCGAAATCGTCGCGCTGGCGGCCGCGACCGACCTGAGCGTGGCCGCGGCGACGCTCGGGCCGCTCGGGCCGACCGTGATCCGTCTCGAGGAATCGGCGCGGCCGCAGCACGTGAGCCTTCAGGTCGGCACGGTGATGTCGCTCGTGAATACGGCGATCGGGCGGATTTTCGCAGCCGGCATGTCCGACGACGTGCTGGCCGGCCTGCTGGCCGACGAGCCGGTGCGCCTCGCGGGCCGCGCGACGCAGGTCGACGACGCGTTTCGCGCGCGGCTCGCGACGATCCGCGCGGACGAACTCGATTTCGCCTTCGACGCGCCGGTGCCGGGCATCGGGACGATCGCCGCGCCGGTGTTCGATCACACCGGCAGCATCCGGCTCGTGATTGCGATCATCGGCTCGTCGCGCGGCTTCCCGCGCGGGCCGCACAGCGAACTCGCGCATACGCTGCTCGCCGCGGCGCGCCGCCTGTCGTGGCGCTTCGGGTGGATCGGCGGGTAATCGCAGCCGCGCTGCCGCGCCCGTTCTCATCACCCGGCTTTTCCTTTTCGCCCGTCAATGCGAGGCCGTGCTCGCCACGGTCTCGGCACGCCCGCTCGTCACGCAGAAGGTGGCGCAGCTCATGTTGCGTGGCAGCAACATAAATTGTCAGTAATTCTCATATAACGAAATCGCATTTCACAAGACGGTGACGTTTCTTTATGATTAGGGTTATCCCTAACTCGCCACCTACATGGGGCTTCGTCATGCAAACGTCTAATGTCTCCGATCGTTCCACCCAATCCGCTGGCTGGCTCGCACGTGTCGGCGAGCTGCTTGCAGAAGCATGGGCACTGCACCTCGAGAACTGCGCACTCATCGCTGAAGCGCACGCACGCCTGCCGCGCTGAGCGCAGCGACCGGCCGCCAGCCGGCCGCACGCCATCTCCATCCGTCTGATGCGCCTCGCCGGGACGCGCGCCGAAAGGCCGCCGCGTCCGGCATGGGGCGCCTGACGGAAGTCGCAAAAAGGGCGAATGCCGTCGATGGAATGGTGCTCACGCGCTGGGAGCACGGTCGCAGCGATGTCGATACGCAGATGCCGGTGCCGGCGAACTTGTCGGCACGGTGTTGATCGCAGCTTCCCGGAATGTCCGGCCGCTGCGTAGCCGATGCATGCCCGCTGCGCACCATGCGCCGGGCCTGGCCGTCACGGAAGATTCATCCGTTTTCCCGCCGCGCGGGCACGGCCTGCCGGTATCCGGCTCCGGGCCGCGCGCAACGGGCGCGAAGTCCGATTCCCGCCCTTCTCCAGCACCGCCGCGAACCGCGTCGTCACGACGCCGCGCGGCGCGTCGCCCGCGTCTTCATACCTGAATCGACGGCACGTCTTTCATGCACCGCAGCGCGAACATCGAGCGACTGTGGCGAATGCTCGAAATCCTGTACAGCTTCTCCCGCAGGAAGCGCTCGTAGCCGGCCGTGCCGTCCACCGCGACCTTGATCCAGTAGTCGTATTCGCCCGACACGAGGTAGGCCTCGAGCACTTCGGGCAGCGCCGCGAGTTCGGCGCCGAAACGCGCGAGCGCATCGTCCTCGTGGCGATCGAGCGTGACTTCGAGGATCACGATGTCCGCGTAGCCGAGCATGCGCTGGTTGACCAGCGCGACGTAGCCGTCGATGTAACCGTCGAGTTCGAGCTGCCGCGTGCGGTTCCAGCAGGCGGTGGTCGACATGCCGATCTGTTCGGCCAGTTCGGCGTTCGACAGGCGCGCATTTTTTTGCAGTGCACCGAGGATCTTGCGGTCCTGGTTGTCGAGGGTTTTCGGCGTGCGTTCGCGGGTAGCCATGACAGGAAGAATCTTCTACTGAAAATCTGCATTCTATCTGAACAGGCTTCCGGTTTCGGGTGCGTTTTGCTGGAAAATAGGAAGCCTTTTAACCGGCCCGCTTGATACATTTTCTCCATGCCTGGTGTCCGGCACGCTCCCCGCGACAACCCCTTCGCACCGGGACGCCTGGCCGCAATCACGAGTTGCGGCGCAGGACACGCAGGCATGCAACGTCCCGCCCCCCGCGCGCCTACCCGGTCGCACGGGCCGGCGCCTGATCCTCCGTTTTCGCACTCCCGTCATGTCGTTCAGGCTTTATCTGTCGTTCCTCGCTGCGTCCGCCGTCCTCATCTACGCACCCGGCCCCGTCAACCTCCTCACGATGAACCAGGCATTGCGCGCCGGCTGGCGCCGCGCGCTGCCGTGCGTCTGGGGCGGCACGCTCGCCGTGCTGCTGCAGCTCGCGCTGACCGCGCTGTGCCTGAATTCGCTGGTTCACCTCGACGAGCACGCGCTGACCGTGCTGCGCTGGGCCGGCGCCGCCTACCTCGTATGGCTCGGCTGCAAGCAATGGCTCGGCCGGGCGCCGGTCACCGCGCCCGCCGCGTCGACGGACGCCGGCAGCACGGCACCCGACGACACCGCCACCGGACGCGCGCTGTTCTGGCGCGGCGTCGCCACCTCGGGCCTGAACCCGAAGACGCTGCTGTTCTTTCCGTCGTTCTTTCCGCAGTTCATCGTCCCGGATCCCGACTGGAGCCTGAACGCGCAATTCCTGCTGCTCGCGGCGAGCTTCGCGCTGCTGTTCGCCGGCGGCGTCGCGTCGATGGCGCTGTTCTCGCACCGGCTGAGCCGTGCGCTGCAGCGGCCGGCGCGGATGCGCGCGATGAATCGCGTGACGGGCGGGCTGCTGGTCGGGATGGGCGCGATCATGGTCGGCTGGAACTGAGCGGCCGCCTGCGCGCGTGACGTGGCGCGCTACGGCGCGCATCACCCCACGCCGGCCGACGCGCGGCCGGTACGACCAGTACAATCGCGCGATGTCCGAACTGCTCACTTACGGCGGCCTGTTCGCCGTGTCGATGGTCGCCGCGACCCTGTTGCCGCTCCAGTCCGAAGCCGTGCTTGCCGGCCTGCTGCTCGCCGGGCGCGAACCCGTGTGGGCGCTGGTGCTGGTGGCGAGCGTCGGCAACGTCGCGGGCGCGGCGATCAACTGGGCGCTCGGCCGCGGCATCGAACACTTCCGCGACCGCCGCTGGTTTCCGGTGAAGCCGGCCGCGCTCGCGCGCGCCGAGGGCTGGTATCGGCGCTATGGCCGCTGGTCGCTGCTGCTGAGCTGGGCGCCGGTGATCGGCGACCCGCTGACGATGATCGCCGGCGTGCTGCGCGAGCCGCTGCCGACCTTCGTCGCGATCGTGACGATCGCGAAGGTCGGGCGGTATCTGGCGATCGCGTGGCTCGTCGTGCCTTGATGCATCGGCGCCTTGATGCCTTGGCGCCTTGGCGCACCGACGCATTCACGCATCAAGGCGGCCGCCCGCACGACGCCCCGTCGCCGTTACTTCTTGTCTCCCGCCAGGTCGATCGCCTTGTCCGATCCGACAGCGTTGCGCAGCTGGAATTTCTGGATCTTGCCGGTCGACGTCTTCGGCAGCTCGCCGAAGCGCACGACCTTCGGCACCTTGAAACCCGCGAGCAACTGCCGGCAGTGGGCGACGATCTCTGCCTCGGTCGCGCTCGCGCCTTCGCGCAGCTCGACGAACGCGCACGGCACCTCGCCCCACTTCGGGTCGGGCATCGCGACGACCGCCGCGACCGCGACGGCCGGATGCCGGTACAGCGCATCCTCGACCTCGATGCTCGAGATGTTCTCGCCGCCCGAAATGATGATGTCCTTGCGGCGATCCTTGATGCGGATGTAGCCGTCCGGCGTCAGCACGCCGAGATCGCCCGTATGGAACCAGCCGCCGTGGAATGCTTCCTCCGTCGCGTGCGGGTTCTTCAGGTAGCCCTTCATGCAGATGTTGCCGCGGAACATGATCTCGCCGAGCGTCTCGCCGTCGGCCGGCACCGGCGCCATCGTGTCCGGATCGAGCACCGTCGCGCCCGCTTCCAGGTGATAGCGCACGCCCTGCCGCGCATTGAGCCGCGCGCGCTCGTCGTCCGGCAGCTCGTCCCAGTGCGCCTGCTTCGCGCATACGGTTGCCGGGCCATAGACCTCGGTCAATCCGTACACGTGCAGCAGGTCGAAGCCGATCTCCTTCATCTTCGCGATCACGGCCGGCGCGGGCGCGGCACCGGCGACCATCGCGTGCACCGTGTGATCGATGCCGGCGCGCAACTCGGCCGGCGCATTCGCGATCGCGCTCTGTACGATCGGCGCGCCGCAGTAATGCGTGATGCGTTCGCGGCGGATCAGGTCGAACACCGTCTTCGCGTCGAACTTGCGCAGGCACACGTTCACGCCCGCGCGCGCCGCGACGGCCCACGGGAAACACCAGCCGTTGCAGTGGAACATCGGCAGCGTCCACAGATACACCGCGTGCTTCGGCATGTCCCATTCGAGGAGGTTGCTGATCGCCGCGAGATACGCGCCGCGATGGTGATACACGACGCCCTTCGGGTCGCCCGTCGTGCCGGACGTGTAGTTCAGCGCGATCGCGTCCCACTCGTCGGCGGGCGGCGTCCATGCGTAGTCGGGGTCGCCGCCCGCGACGAACGCCTCGTAGTCGGTCGCGCCCGCGAAGCGCGCGGGGTCGGCCGGCATCGCATCGGCGACGCTGACGATCTTCAGGCCCGGCACTTCGAGCGCCGCGCGATGCGCGAGCTCCGCGTATTCGGTGTCGACGATCAGCACCTTCGCCTCGCCGTGACGCAGCATGAACAGCACCGATGAAATGTCGAGCCGCGTGTTGATCGTGTTGAGCACGGCGCCGGCCATCGGCACGCCGAAGTGCGCCTCGACCATCGCCGGGATGTTCGGCAGCAGCGCGGCCACCGTCTCGCCGCGCGCGACGCCGGCCTGCGCGAGCGCGCTCGCGAGCTGCTTCGCCCGCGTGTAGGTCTCGCCCCACGTGCGCCGCACGTCGCCGTGCACGATCGCGAGGCGCGCGCCGTAGACTTCGGCCGCGCGGACCAGAAAATCGATCGGCGTGAGCGGCACGTAGTTGGCATCGCGGCGGCCGAGTCCGGCCTCGAACATCTGCGTCATGATCCTGTCTCCCGTTTTCTGTCGACCGGCGCGTGCGTCGGCCTCGTATCCGGCAAGTGTGCATGCACCCCGACCGGTCTTGATGTGGTTCAATTGCCGCTAGCCTAACGGGCGCTATTGTGAGCCGTCTGTCATCGAAACGACAGAGTGCCTCATGAGCGCTGCGCGTTATCCCTATCCTCGCAAACCCGCATCCATGCACGACCACCTCGTTGCGCCGCCCGACGCGGCCGCCGCTGTCAGCCCGCCGGCCAGCCCGCCGGCCGACACGCCGCTCGAACCGGGCCCGTTGCCCGCCCTGTCCGTGCTGTTCGGCCAGTGCGCGTGGTTCCGCGCGCTGGCGCCGGAACACCAGGCGCTCGTGCTCGCGCATTCGCGCGCCGAGCAGCACGAGGCCGGCGACGTGATCGCGCAGCGGCTCGCACCGTCCGAATACTGGATCGGCGTGCATCGCGGGTTGCTGAAGCTCGCGATCTTCAACGCGTCGGGGCGCGGCTGCACGTTTTCCGGCGTGCCGTCGGGCGGCTGGTTCGGCGAAGGCAGCGTGATCAAGCGCGAGCTGCGCAAGTACGAAGTCGTCGCCGTCCAGCGCTCGATCGTGCTGTTCGTCCCGGTCGACACGTTCCATGCGCTGCTCGACACGAGCCTGCCGTTCACGCGCTTCGTGATCCACCAGTTGAACAACCGGATGGGCGAGTTCATCGCGTCGATCCAGAACAGCCGGCTGCTCGATGTCGACGCGCGCGTCGCGCAGGCGCTCGCGCAGCTGTTCAACCCCGCGCTGTATCCGGACACCGGCCCGTCGCTCGCGATCTCGCAGGAGGAACTGGGAATGCTCGTCGGCGTGTCGCGGCAGCGGATCAACCAGGCGTTGCAGCAACTCGAGAAACTCGGCGTGCTGCGGCTCGCGTACAACCAGATCGAAGTCGTCGACCTGGCCGCGCTCGCGCGGGTCGGGATGGAACAGATCTGAGCGACGCCCGATGAACGGAAGCGTCGCCGCTGCGGCATGCGCGTGCGATGCGGCGGCCTTTTTCGGGCATCGGCGTCCGCGCGCGTTTTCATCCGATCAATCGACCTGAAGTCGCCTCGGTCGCCGCGCGCCGAACCTGACAAATCCGCCAGTTTCGTGTCAGTGACTCGTTCAGCCCCGACGCCTATCATTCGGGTTCCCCTCACCGCCGCCTGATCACCGCCTGTCCCGCCGCCTCCATGTGGATCGTCAATCTCGCGCTCAGGCGCCCCTACACGTTCATCGTGATGGCCATCATGATCGTGCTGGCCACCCCGCTTGCGCTGATGCGCACGCCTGTCGACGTCCTGCCGGCGGTCAACATTCCCGTCATCAGCGTGATCTGGAATTACACCGGCTTCTCCGCGAAGGAGATGACCAACCGCATCACGGCCGTCCATGAACGGATCCTGACGACGACCGTCAACAACATCCAGCACATCGAGTCGACGTCGCTGCCGGGCATCGCGGTCGTGAAGGTGTTCCTGCAGCCCGGCGCGAACGTGCAGACCGCGATCGCGCAGACGGTCTCGTCCGCGCAGGCGATCGTGCGGCAGATGCCGCAGGGCGCGACGCCGCCGCTCGTGATCACCTATTCGGCGTCGAGCATCCCGGTGATCCAGCTCGGGCTGTCGAGCAAGACGCTCAGCGAACAGTCGCTCGCCGACATCGCACTCAACTTCCTGCGGCCGCAACTGATCACGATCCCGGGCGCGCAGATCCCGTTTCCGTACGGCGGCCGCACGCGCGTGGTCGCGATCGACCTCGATCCGCAGGCGCTGCTCGCGAAGGGCCTCACGCCCGCCGACATCGTCAACGCGGTCAACGCGCAGAACCTCGTGCTGCCGACCGGCACCGCGAAGATGGGCCAGACCGAATACCGGATCGACACGAACGCGTCGGCCGACACGGTCGCGGACATCAACGGCCTGCCGGTCCAGACCGTCAACGGCGCGACGACCTACCTGCGCGAGGTCGCGTCGGTGCGCGACGGCTTCGCGCCGCAAACCAACGTCGTGCGGCAGAACGGCCAGCGCGGCGTGCTGATGTCGATCCTGAAGACCGGCGACGCGTCGACGCTGAAGGTCGTGTCGGACCTGAAGGCACTGCTGCCGAAGGTGATCCCGACGCTGCCCGAAGGGCTCACGATCACGCCGCTGTTCGACCAGTCGGTGTTCGTCAACGCCGCCGTGCAGGGCGTGATCCACGAGGCGCTGATCGCCGCCGTGCTGACCGCGATGATGATCCTGCTGTTCCTCGGCAACTGGCGCAGCACGCTGATCATCGCGATCTCGATTCCGCTGTCGATCTTCACGTCGCTGATCGCACTCTCCGCGCTCGGCGAGACGATCAACATCATGACGCTCGGCGGGCTCGCGCTCGCGGTCGGGATCCTGGTCGACGACGCGACCGTCACGATCGAGAACATCGAGCGGCACCTGCATCTCGGTACCAACCTGCACGACGCGATCCTCGAAGGCGCGGGCGAGATCGCGGTGCCCGCGTTCGTGTCGACGCTGTGCATCTGCATCGTGTTCGTGCCGATGTTCTTCCTGACGGGCGTCGCGCGCTTCCTGTTCGTGCCGCTCGCCGAAGCCGTGGTGTTCGCGATGCTCGCGTCCTACGTGCTGTCGCGCACGCTCGTGCCGACGCTCG
This sequence comes from Burkholderia sp. SCN-KJ, assembly GCF_024656005.1. Taxonomy (NCBI): domain Bacteria; kingdom Pseudomonadati; phylum Pseudomonadota; class Betaproteobacteria; order Burkholderiales; family Burkholderiaceae; genus Burkholderia; species Burkholderia sp. SCN-KJ. Next base: position 219,126 of record NZ_JANKOG010000006.1, on the reverse strand, counting down.
CGATGCTGCTGTTCCGCCCGCAGCAGGCCACCAGCGGCGCAGATCATTCGACGTCGCGTTTCGCGCGTATCCATCACGCGTTCAACGCCGCGTTCGAGCGGCTGCGCGCGTGGTACATCGTGCTGCTCAGCATGCTGCTGGTGCGCCGCCGCTTCTACGCGACGTGCTTCCTCGGCTTCTGCGTGCTGTCGACCGGCCTCGTGTTCGTGCTCGGCCGCGACTTCTTCCCGAACGCCGATTCCGGCAACCTGCGGCTGCACATGCGCGCGCCGACCGGCTACCGGATCGAGGAGACCGCGCGCCTTGCCGACCGGGTCGAGCGCGTGATCCGCGAAACCGTGCCGGCGGACGAGCTCGGCGCGATCGTCGACAACCTCGGGCTGCCGGTGAGCGGCATCAACCTGTCGTACAGCAATGCCGGCACGATCGGCACGCTCGACGGTGAACTGATGATCGCGCTGAAGCCTGGCCACCGCGCGACCGCGCACTACGTGCAGACGCTGCGCACGCTGCTGCCGCAGCGCTTCCCGGGCGTCGAATTCTTCTTCCAGCCGTCGGACATCATCACGCAGATCCTCAATTTCGGTCAGCCGTCCGCGATCGACGTGCAGGTGCTCGGCAACGATCTCGCGAGTAACATGGCTATCGCGAGCAGCCTGATGAAGAAGATCAGGCAAATCCCCGGCGCCGTCGACGTGCACGTACTGCAGCGCAACGACGAACCGACCCTGGTGGCCGACATGGACCGTACGCGCATGCAGCAGCTCAGCCTCTCCGCGCAGAACGTCGCGCAGAACATGCTGATCTCGCTGTCCGGCAGTTCCCAGACGACCCCGTCGTTCTGGATCAATCCGCGCTCGGGCGTCCAGTACCCGCTGCAGATCCAGACCCCGCAATACAACATCGCGTCGATCGACGACCTGCTCGGCACGCCGATTTCCGCGAGCGGGCGCGCGGGCATGCCGCTGCAATTGCTCGGCAACCTCGTGCAGATCCATCCCGTCGCGAACCCGGCCGTGATCACGCACTACAACATCCGCCCGGCGATCGACCTGTACGTGAGCGTCGAGGGCCGCGACCTCGGCTCGGTCGCGGGCGCGATCGACCGGATCGTGTCCGACGCGCGCGCGACGCTGCCGCGCGGCACCGACCTGTCGGTGCGCGGCCAGGTCGAGACGATGCGCACGTCGTACCTCGGCCTCGGCGCGGGCGTCGCGATGGCGATCGTGCTCGTCTACCTGCTGATCGTCGTGAATTTCCAGTCGTGGCTCGATCCGCTGATCATCATCAGCGCGATGCCGGCCGCGCTCGCCGGCATCGCGTGGATGCTGTTCATCACCGGCACGCACCTGAGCGTGCCCGCGCTGACGGGCGCGATCATGACGGTGGGCGTCGCGACCGCCAACAGCATCCTGGTCGTGTCGTTCGCGCGCCAGCGCCTCGCGGCCGGCGCGCCGCCGCTCACGGCCGCGCTGGAGGCCGGCGCGACGCGGATCCGCCCGGTGCTGATGACGGCGCTCGCGATGATCATCGGGATGGTGCCGATGGCGCTCGGTCTCGGCGAAGGCGCCGAGCAGAACGCGCCGCTCGGCCGCGCGGTGATCGGCGGCCTGCTGTTCGCCACCGTTTCGACGCTGCTGTTCGTGCCGCTCGTGTTCGGCGGCGTGCATGCGCGGCTGGCCCGCCGGCGCGCGCGCCCGGCCGGACACTGAATTTCTAGCCTATCGACCCGGTCAATTCATGGAAGAGAAACATCACAGCTCCGTCGGCATCCAGGTGGACGAACACGGCATGCACCTGCCGACGCGCACGTCGGTGTCGCGGCGCGGGCGGGTCGTCCTGATCGTGATCGGCGTGCTGCTGGCCGCAGGCGCCGCGCGCACGATCGTCGTCAACGTGCTGAACCGGAATCACCTCGACGCGGTGGCCGAGCAGAACACGCGCCAGTACGTGAGCGTCGTGCATCCGGTCGACGCGGCCACCGGCGGCAAGCTGGCGCTGCCCGGCACGCTGCGCGGCTTCGTCGAAGCGCCGATCTACGCGCGTGCGAGCGGCTACGTGCTGCGCTGGCAGGCCGATATCGGCGCGCACGTGAAGCAGGGGCAATTGCTCGCCGAGCTCGACACGCCCGAGCTGAACCAGGAACTCGCGCAGGCCACCGCGCAGCGCCAGCAGGCGCAGGCCGCGCTCGCGCTCGCGAAGACGTCGTTCGACCGCGCGCAGCAGCTGCGCCAGCGCGATGCGGTGTCGCAGCAGGAACTCGACGACCGGCAAGGCGCGTTCAACCAGGGCACCGCGAACCTCGCGGCGGCCGATGCGAACATGCGCCGGCTCACCGAGCTCAAAGGCTTCCAGCGCATCGTCGCGCCGATCGACGGGATCGTCACGCAGCGCAACGTCGACGTCGGCGACCTCGTCAATTCCGGCAACGCGGGCCGCGCGCTGTTCACGGTCGTGCAGGCCGACCGGCTGCGCCTGTACGTGCAGGTGCCGCAGGCTTATGCGCAGCAGGTGAAGGTCGGCCAGCGCGTGAGCGTCGCGCAGGCAGAACTGCCCGGCCAGACCTTCGACGGCACCATCACGCGCACGTCCCAGGCGATCGACGTCGCGACGCGCTCGCTGCAGATCGAGATCACGCTGCCGAATCCGGACGGACGGCTGCTGCCCGGCGCGTACGTGCAGGCAACCCTGCCGATGACGCCGGTCGGCCGCCTGCAGATTCCGGCCAACACGCTGCTGTTCCGCGCCGAAGGGCCGACGGTCGCGACCGTCGACGCGAACGGCCAGGTGCGCCTGAAGGCGGTGACGGTCGCGCGCACGATCGGGCAGACGCTCGAAGTCGACGGCCCGCTCACGCCGAACGACCGCCTCGTCGCGAACCCGAGCGATGCGCTCGCGAACGGCGACACCGTGATCGTGCAGGCGCCGCCGGTCGTGAAGCCGGCCTCCGCGGCCGCGGGAGCGCAGTCGTGAGCGCGCTGCGCGCCTGCCTGCACCCCGCAACGGTCGTGGCCGTCGTCGCGGTCGCGACGCTCGCCGGCTGTACGGTCGGCCCCGACTACCGGCGCCCTGCCGTCGAGACGCCCGCCGTGTGGCGGCTCGACCCGGCGGATGCATACTGGCACCCGGCCGCGCCGGCCCGTGCGCCGCTCGACCCGGCGTGGTGGACCGCGTTCGGCGACGCACAGCTCGACGCGCTCGAAACCGACGCGCTGCGCAACAACCAGAACCTGAAGGCCGTCGCCGCGCGCTACGACCAGGCGAAGGCGACGCTCGCGTCGGTCGCGTCCGCGCAGTATCCGGCCGTCGGCCTGAATGCGAGCGGCCAGCGCTTCAAGATCTCCGCCGACCGGCCGCAGACCAACTACGCGACGAAGAGCATGTCGACCGTGCAGAACGACATCCAGGTCGCCGCGAGCGTCAGCTACGAACTCGACCTGTTCGGCCGCGTGCGGCGCAGCGTCGAATCCGCGCAGGCCAGCTCCGAGCAGGCGCGCGACGATTTCGCGAACGCGCGCCTGGTGCTGAGTGCCGATCTCGCATCGAGCTACTTCGCGCTGCGCGAGCTCGACACCGAGATCGACGTCGTCAAGCGTTCGATCGACCTGCAGCAGAAGGCGCTCGACTACGTGAGCGCGCGCCACGACCTCGGCGCGGTGTCCGGCCTCGACCTGCTGCAGCAGCGCGCGCAACTCGACGCGACGCGCACGCAGGCGCAGTTGCTGATCCAGCAGCGCGCCGAGGTCGAGACGGCGATCGCAACGCTGGTCGGCACGCCGGCCCCTGCGTTCTCGCTGCCGCCGCGCGTGGCGCCGATCAACGCGCCCGCGCTGCCGACCGGGATGCCGAGCGACCTGCTGCAGCGCCGGCCCGACGTCGCATCGGCCGAGCGCGCGATGGCCGCGGCGAACGCGCAGATCGGCGTCGCGCGCGCCGCGTATTTCCCGCGCATCGCGCTGTCGCCGGACCTCGGCTGGGACGCGACGCGCTTCTCCGGCCTGTTCACCGTGCCGGCGCTGCTGTGGTCGATCGGCGCGTCGGTCAGCCAGCCGCTGTTCGAAGGCGGCAAGCTGAAGGCCGGCGTCGATTTCGCGCAGGCCGGCTACGTCGCCGCGCAGGCCAATTACCGGCAGACCGTGCTCACCGCGTTCCAGGAGGTGCAGAATGCGGTGACGGGCCTGTCGGTGCTGGCCGAAGCCGCGCAGCAGGCGTCGGCGGCCGTCGACGACGCGCGCAAGCTCGTGTCGCTCGCGCAAGACCGCTATGCGGGCGGCCTGACGCCGTTCATCGACGTGCTGACGGCCCAGCAGCAGTTGCTGACGAGCGAGCGCCAGGCCGTGCAGATCCAGGGCCAGCGCGCGGCGCTCGTGGTGTTTCTTGCGAAGGCGCTCGGCGGCGGCTGGGACGGCGGCACACCCGGCGGCGCCCCGCCGACCGACGTCGCAGCGGCCGGCCCGCAACCCGCTACGAGCGTCACTCCCTAACCCGGTTACGCGGACCCGCCCATGAAAGTCCTGATCGTCGAAGACGAACCGAAAGTCGTCGAATACCTGAAGAGCGGCCTGAGCGAGGAAGGCTGGGTCGTCGACACCGCGCTCGACGGCGAGGACGGCGCGTGGAAGGCCGTCGAATTCGACTACGACGTGGTCGTGCTCGACGTGATGCTGCCGAAGCTCGACGGCTTCGGCGTGCTGCGCGCGTTGCGCGCGCAGAAGCAGACACCCGTGATCATGCTGACCGCGCGCGACCGCGTCGACGATCGCGTGCGGGGCTTGCGCGGCGGCGCCGACGACTACCTGACCAAGCCCTTCTCGTTCCTCGAACTGATCGAGCGGCTGCGTGCGCTCACGCGCCGCGCGCGCGTGCAGGAATCGACGCTGATCTCGATCGGCGACCTGCGCGTCGACCTGATCGGCCGGCGCGCGACCCGCGACGGCACGCGCCTCGACCTGACCGCGCAGGAATTCCAGCTGCTCGGCGTGCTCGCGCGGCGCAGCGGCGAGGTGCTGTCGAAAACGACGATCGCCGAACTCGTGTGGGACGTGAACTTCGACAGCAACGCGAACGTCGTCGAGACGGCGATCAAGCGCCTGCGCGCGAAACTCGACGGCCCGTTCGCGGAGAAGCTGCTGCATACGATCCGCGGCATGGGCTACGTGCTCGAGGCGCGCGAGGACGGCGACGCGGAGCGGCACGCATGAAACGCTCGATCACCCTGCGCCTGTCGGCGATGTTCGGCATCGTGTCGCTGCTCGTGTTCACGCTGGTCGGCTGCGGGCTGTTCGTGATGATGGAGCGCCAGTTGCTCGCCGAACTGCGTGCGACGATCGACACGCGCGCGAAGGTCGCGCAGATGATCGTGTCGCACGCGACCACGGCCGCGCGCGGCCGCCTGATGCAGGAAAAGCTCGCCGACCTCGAACCGCCCGACGGGTCGACGCGCTACCAGGTCGACGGCCCCGACGCGGACTTCCGCTTCGGCCGTCCGGTCGACGGCGTGCCCGTCGGCGAACCGTTCGGCGCGTTCCAGCAGTACGCGCTGAACCACAGCAGCTACGACGTGATGACGAAGACCGTCCCGATCGCAGGCAGCGGCGAGCGTCCCGACCTGAAGCTGGTCGTCGCGTCGTCGTGCGAGCGCACGCAGCGCATGCTGCGTCGTTTCGCGTGGACGCTCGCCGCGCTGATCGCGATCGCCACCGTCATCACGCTGCTGCTGAGCCGCGCGGTCGCGCGCTTCGGGCTCGCGCCGCTCGAACGGATGTCGCAGGACGCCGCGGCCATCGGCGCCACCGACCGCCGCCAGCGGCTGCACACCGACGCGCTGCCGACCGAGCTGCGCGATCTCGCCGCGTCGTTCAACGGCGCGCTCGAACGCATCCAGCAGACCTACGCGCGGCTCGAGGCGTTCAATGCGGACGTCGCGCACGAGCTGCGCACGCCGATCAGCATCCTGATCGGACAGACCCAGGTCGCGCTGACGAGCCGCGACCGCTCGGTCGACCGGATGCGCCAGACGCTGCAGTCGAACCTCGAGGAATTCGAACGGTTGCGCGTGATCATCAACGACATGCTGTTCCTGTCGCGCAGCGATCGCGGCGAACGCGCGACCGACCTGAAGCACGTGTCGCTCGCCGACGAAGTGCGCCGCATGCTCGACTTCCTCGAGATTCCGCTCGACGAAGCGCAGTTGCGCGCCGAACTGCACGGCGATGCGCGCGCGGCAGTCGACCCGTCGCTGTTCCGCCGCGCGATGACCAACCTGCTCATCAACGCGATCCAGCATTCGGCGCCCGGCGCGACGCTGAACGTGACGATCACGCCGCGCGATACGCTCGTCGACGTGTCGGTCGCCAACCCCGGCGAGCCGATCGACCCGGCGCAGCGCGCGCACGTGTTCGAGCGCTTCTACCGGCTCGAGGAAGCGCGCGCGAACAGCAAGGAGAATCACGGACTCGGGCTGTCGATCGTCAAGGCAGTCGCGGAGATGCATGGCGGCAGCGTGTTCGTCGCATGCGCGGGCGGCGTCAACACGTTCGGCTTCTCGGTGTCGACGCAACCGGGAAGCAGCGGCCCGCTGCGCGCGGCCGACGCCGGCGACCCGCACGCGCTGCGGCCGGCGCCCGCGCCGCGCGCGATGCATTGACGGCGGCCGCGCCGCCGAGGGCAGTTTTCTTCAATACGGACACGCACGGCTTCTTTAGTCTCGATGCGACTTTGACATTCGCATGGAGGCAATCAATGAGCATGCTGGTTTCGATGGCCGCGTTCGCGCTGGCGTCGTCGATCACGCCCGGTCCCGTCAACATCGTCGCGCTCAGCGCGGGCGCACGCCACGGCCTTGGCGCGAGCCTGCGCTATGCGGCCGGCGCGACCCTCGGCTTCGTCGCGCTGTTCCTGCTGATCGGCCTCGGGCTGCACGCGGCGCTCGCGCGCTGGCCGATGCTGACCACCGCCGCCCAGTGGTCGGGAATCGCGTTCCTGCTTTACCTCGCGCTGCGGCTCGCGCTCGACGACGGCCGGCTGTCGGCCGATCCGGACGATCCGGCTGCGCAGACCGTCGCCGGCCCGTCGGCGGCGGCCGGCGCGGCGATGCAATGGCTGAATCCGAAGGCGTGGCTCGCGTGCGTGGCTGCGATGGGCGCGTATGCGGCCGACGGCGAGCCCGCGCAGGTGTGGCAATTCGCGGCGTTGTATCTGGTGATCTGCTTTGCGTCGATCGCGTGCTGGGCGTACGCGGGTGCGTCGCTGCGGCACCGGCTCGCGAATGCGCAGCGAATGCGGCTGTTCAATCGCGCGATGGCGCTGCTGCTCGCGGGCAGCGCGCTTTATCTGCTCGACGTTTAGCGCCGTTGTTTCGGTGTGTGGTCGCGAGGCCGGCACCGCCCCACGGTTCGCCGGTCAGCTCGCCGCGCTTCGATACTGCCCAGGCGTGGCGGCCGCAATGCGCCGGAATGCGCGCTGGAAATGCGCCTGGTCCGCGAAGCCCGCATCGAGCGCGACGTCGGCGATCGGCCGGCCGCGGCGCAACTCGGCCCGCCCGTACTGCACGCGGCGGTCGATCAGGAACGCATGCGGCGTCATCCCGTAGCGGGCGTTGAACGCGCGGATCAGGTAGGACGGCGACAAGTCGGCGGCCGCGCAGATCGCATCGAGCGACACGGCCTGACGGCAATGCGCGGCGATGTAGTCGGCCGCGCGCGCGAGCTTCGCGTTGTCGGCCCCGGGCCGGGCAGTGTCGGGCAGCTCGCGATCGAGCGCGCCGTGCAGCCGTGTGAAGAACTCGACTGCCGCACTCTCCTTGCCGAGCGGATCGACGCCGGGCGCCACGAGCGTGCGGTAAAAGCCGCCGAACCGTGCGAACAGGTCGCGCCGTTCCGTCAACTTCGGCGAAAAGCCGTGAAAATCGCGGTTCGGGTCGCGTCCGAGCGAATGCTGCAGGCGGGTGAGCCACGGCACGTCCACGTAGACCATCCGGTACGCCCATGCGTCGGGGCCGTACGGATTGCACGCATGCACCTGCTCCGGATCGATGATCACGAGCACGCCGCGCCCGACGTGCTCCTTGGTCGCGCCGTTCAGGTAGGTGCTCGTGCCGCCGACGATCGCGCCGAGCGAAAACGTGTCGTGCGTGTGCTTCGCGTAGCAGATCGTCCGCCCGTCGTCGACGGTGCGCGCCTCGATGAACGGCAGCGCGGCGTCGCGCCAGAACGGCGACGGCATGGCGCAGGGGTTGGCGGAACGGCTCACGCGACGGGCTCCCGGATCGGATGGCGAACGCACACCGTACAAGACTGCGCGGCGCGATGCAACCGCGACCCGACGCTTCGCGGCCGGATCGCCTAAGCTTTGAATTCCGGCCGCCACGGCGCACCCGGCGGGTTCCGTTCCCCTCTTCCAACCGGTACACTCATGCACATCGATCTGACAGGCAAGACCGCGGTCGTCACCGCTTCCACCGCCGGCATCGGGCTGGCGATCGCCGAAGGGCTCGCGCAGGCGGGCGCGCGCGTCGTCGTCAACGGACGCAGCGAGAAGTCGGTCGACGCCGCGCTCGCGCAGCTGCGCAGCGCCGTACCCGGCGCGGACCTCGACGGCGTCGCGGCCGACCTGTCCGACGCCGCCGGCGTCGCGCGCATCGCGCAGCACACGCCGGAGGCCGATATCCTCGTCAACAACGCGGGCATCTACGGGCTGAAGGCGTTCTTCGACATCGACGACGACGAATGGGCCCACTACTTCCAGATGAACGTGATGTCGGGCGTGCGTCTCGCGCGGCACTACCTGAAGGGGATGCTCGCGCGCAACACGGGCCGCATCGTGTTCATTTCGTCGGAGTCGGGGCTGAACATCCCGGTCGACATGATTCACTACGGGTTCACGAAAACCGCGCAGCTGGCGATCGCGCGCGGCCTCGCGAAACTCGCGGCCGGAACCCGCGTGACGGTCAATTCGGTGCTGCCGGGGCCGACGATGTCGGAAGGCGTGCGGGCGCTGCTGAAGGAAACGGCCGACGCCACGGGCCGCAGCATCGACGACGTCGCGGTGGATTTCGTGCGCAGCGAGCGCGCGAGCTCGATCATCCAGCGGCCGGCGACGACGGAGGAAGTCGCGAACCTGGTCGTGTACGTGTGCTCGCCGCAGGCCTCGGCGACGACGGGCGCGGCGTTGCGCGTCGATGGCGGCGTGGTCGACACGATCGCGTGACGACGGCGTGACACGCTCGCGCGGCGCATGGCGGCCGCGCTAGCGCGAGGCGGCCTTGTCCGACTGAAGCGTGCCCTTGCGATCGGCGTCCATGCAGGTATCGAAGCCGTGTTGCGTGACGGCACCGGCCTTGTCGAACACGACGAAGAAAGCCCGGTGATCGTTGTCGTGCTCGATGAAGTAGTTGTAGCAGACGCCGCTGCCGTTGCGGACCATCCACACGCTGCGCGGGTTGCCGCCGGCGCGAACGATGTCGGCGCGCGTCGCGCCGTGCCGCGACGCGGCCCTCGCCAGCGGCGTGCGCGAATACGAGAACGGCAGCCACGAGTCGAACCACGCGCAACCGTGCAGCATCAGGCAGCTGGCGGCCAGGGACAGCGTCGCTGCGGGGCGGGACATCGGAATCAATCGCATGCTTGGTGAAATCTGCTGCGCCATGCCGGCGTGATCGAAAGCCCCATGCTACTCGACCTTTGGGTCCGGATCGAAAAGAAATGTAGAGACTGGTGTCCGATGCGCTGCCCGACGCAGTCCGGCGCAGGCCCGATCGTCACGAATCGTTGCCGTGCCGCGCGCGTTCGCGCGCCCACCCGCCCCCTGGCGTCGATGCGTCGAATCGGCGCGACGGGCGGCATCGTCAAGCAACCCATTCCGCCCACAGCATCGTCAGCACCGTCATCAGCGCGGGGCCGACGAACAGCCCGATCAGCCCGAACGTCTCGGCCCCGCCGAGGATGCCGAACAGCACGAGCAGGAACGGCAGGCGGGTCGAGCTGCCGATCAGCACCGGCCGCACGAAATGCTCGGCGACGAACACGACCACGCAGCCGAGCACCAGCACCACGACGGCCCACGCGGTCGCGCCCTGCACGAACAGCCAGAGCGCCGCGCCGCAGAACACGATCGGCGCGCAGAACGGCAGCATCGCGGCGACGGCCGTGACGAGGCCGAGCAGCGCGGCGTGCGGAACCCCGGCGAGCGCATACGCGACGCCGAGAATGGCGCCCTCGCCCAGCCCGACGACGACCAGCCCGGTCACCGTGCCGTACACGGCCGCGACCATCCGCTCGATCAGATCCGCGCCGCCGCGGCCGAACGCACGCCGCGCGCCCTGCAGCAACGCGCCCGACAGCTTGTGGCCGGCCCGCATGATCACGAACAGCGTGACCAGCATGAAGCCGAACTCGAACAGCGCATGCGCGAGCTTCGTGCCGAACTGCCGGCCGAACGCGATGACCTTCTCGCCGCTCGCGCCATGCATTGCGCTCCCCGCGTGCAGCGGATGACCGAGATTGGCCTGCCACCACTCGGTGACCTGCGCGGCACCGTACGGCAACCGGCCGACGACGTCCGGCAGCGGAATGCCGTTGTCCTGGATCGAATGCAGCCAGAGGCGCAGGTCGTGCGCCTGCGAGATCGCCTGCGCGAGCGCGATCGCGACCGGCAGCACGACCAGCAGCGACACGCCCGCGGTCATCACGGTCGCGATCAGGGTCGGCCGGTCGCGAAACCAGCGGTCGGATTCGAAGCGTTTCAGCAGCGGCCACAACGCGATCGCGATCACGCAGGCCCACGCGATGGCGGGCAGGAAATCGCGGATCACCCACAGCGCGAGCACCAGCAGCACCGCATACAGCACGGCGCGGGCGATCTGCTGGGCACGCGGCCGCGTGGCGGAATCCTGGGAAGGCGAGACATGTGCGCGCATGGCACCTCGGTCGAAATGAAAAAATGGCGGTCGTGCAGGCCGCAAGCCTGTACGAACCGCCATTCTATCCATCGACGCCGCAACGGCATGCGCACGCACTGCCAAGCATCGTCAAATGCGTGCCGCGAACGCCGCACCGCCGCGCGGTGCAACGCGCGCTCAGGCCGCCTTGTCGGCGATGCGGTAGCGTTCGAGCCAGTGCGCGTACGGCGCGGGCAGCGTCCACGACGGCCGCTCGACGCCGAGCTGCTTGGCCGCGTAGTACGGCCAGTGCGGATCGGCAAGATGCGCGCGGCCGACCATCACGAGATCGAGCTGCCGCTCGGCGACGACGCGCTCGGCCAGTTGCGGCGTGTCGATCCCCCAGGCGGACGACACCGGCAAGCCGGCCTCGCGGCGCACGCGTTCCGCGATCGGCGCGAGGAACGCCGGGCCCCACGGAATGCGCGCGGCGGGCGTCGAGAAGCCGACCGACACGCTCAGCATGTCGAGGCCCTCCTGCTTCATCCGCTGCGTGAGCGCGATCGATTCGGCGAGCGTTGCTTCATCGCGCCCGTCGTATTCGATCACGCCGAGACGCGCGGTCAGCGGCAGGTGCTCCGGCCAGACCTGGCGGACGGCCTTCAGCGTGTCGACGAGGAAACGGCCGCGGTTTTCCGCCGAACCGCCGTACTCGTCGTCGCGCTGGTTCGAATGCACGGAGAAGAAGCTCTGGCCGAGGTAGCCGTGCGCGAAGTGCAGTTCGAGCCATTCGAAGCCGAGGTCGCGGGCGCGCTTCGCCGACGCGACGAAGTCGGCCTGCACGCGGGCGATGTCGTCGTGCGTCATCGCGCGCGGCGTCTTCGGCAGGTGCGCGCCGAACGGCACGGCCGACGGTGCGATGGTCTGCCAGCCGCGCGGATCGCCGTCGGCGATGTGGTCGTCGCCTTCCCACGGACGGTTCGCGCTCGCCTTGCGGCCCGCATGCGCGATCTGGATGCCGGGCACCGCGCCGGCCGCCTTGATCGCCGCGACCGACGGCGCGAACGCCTCGGCCTGCGCATCGGTCCACAGCCCGGCACAGCCCGGCGTGATGCGGCCTTCCGGCGACACGGCCGTCGCCTCCGCGATCACGAGGCCCGCGCCGCCGCGCGCGATGCCGGCCAGATGCACGTGATGCCAGTCGTTGACGATGCCGTCTTCGGCGACGTACTGGCACATCGGCGGCACCGCGATGCGGTTGCGCAGCGTGACATCCTTGAGTTTGAACGGTTCGAACAGGGCAGACATCCACCACTCCTTTGCTTGGTTCTGCGAAACGACTGGATGAGCCGCCGCGCGGTGCGCACGGCGGAACGATGCGAGCCGTCGCCGGGACGGTCGCGCCCGACGACGGAAACCATCCGGCGCCGATCATGCCGGCGCCAGGCTCGGCTTACTGACGGCCGAGCTTCGCGAGCAGCGCCTCGGCCGCCGGCTCCGACGACGCAGGGTTCTGCCCCGTGATCAGCAGCCCGTCGGTGACGACATGCGGCGCCCAGTCGGCGCTGCGCTCGAACTGCGCACCGTTGGTCTTCAGCATGTCCTCGACGAGGAACGGCACCACTTCCGTCAGCTCGACGGCCGCTTCCTCGCTGTTGGTGAAGCCCGTCACACGCTTGCCGCGCACGACCGACTCGCCGGTCTTCGGGTCCTTCACGTGGCGCAGCACGCCCGGCGCGTGGCACACGGCCGCGACCGGCTTGCCGGCCGCCAGCGCGCGCTCGATCAGGCCGATCGAATGCAGGTCCTCGGCGAGATCCCACAGCGGGCCATGCCCGCCCGGATAGAACACCGCGTCGTAATCGTCGACCGACACCTCGGCCAGCTTGCGCGTGGCGGCGAGTTCGGCCTTGGCCGCCGGATCCGCGTCGAAGCGGCGCGTCGCGTCGGTCTGCGCCGACGGATCGCTGCTTTTCGGATCGAGCGGCGGCTGGCCGCCCTGCGGCGACGCGAGCGTCAACTCGACGCCCGCATCCTTGAACGTGTAATACGGCGCGGCCAGTTCCTCGAGCCAGAAGCCGGTTTTCTTGCCGGTGTCGCCGAGCGTGTCGTGCGAGGTCAGGACAACCAGAATCTTCATGATCGGACACTCCTTCGAAATGGGGGAACGGGGCCGCGTCGCGGCGGCGGCGGCGGCGCGCCTGCGGGTTAGGCCGCTGGCGCGCGTCAACGTGCCGGCTCCATACCAAAAATATTGCCAGGCCTAATAGACCAGTCGTCTAGAAATGGCTCGAAAAAAAGTGACGGCATCACCTGCGCGCCCAGCATCGCAGCGCGATATGGCATTTTCGCGACGTCGCATTCATGAGGCTGGATGATAGCGCCGAATTAGACCGGTCGTCTAGAAACCCGCCATTCGGCCCTGCCGCCGTCATGGCTTTTGCGACGGAGCGCGTCCCGCAACGTCCGTTGCGGATCGCGCCCCGCTCCCCGGCTCACACCGCGTCGGCTACCCGTGCAGCGGCCCGTCCGTATCGCCGGCGTCGATCACCGGCATCTCGAGCCGATGGCCGCGAACGCCGTCCGCGAGCAACGCCAGCATCAGGTCCGCGAGCGCACGCCCGGTCGCATGTCCGGTCGGCTGCACCACCGCCGTCACGCGATGCGGATGCGCGACGTCCGGCGGCACGCCGTCGTAGACGATCAGCGACATGTCCCGCCCCAGCTGCAAGCCGCCGTCGATCAGCGCCCGGAACGCGCCGCCGCCCACGATGTTGTTGTCGACCAGCAGCGCGGTCGGCCGTTCGGCCCGGGCGAGCAGCGCCTGCACGCCCTGCTGCCCGCCGTCACGCGTAAACGGACACTCGACGAGCAGTGCCGGATCGGGCGCGATACCGGCCTCGCGCAGCGCCGCAAGATACCCGGCGCGACGCTGCATCGCGAAATTGAGCGACAGCGGCGCACTGATCATCGCGATACGGCGATGACCGAAGCCGATCAGGCGCCGCACCGCATCGCGCGCGCCCGCCTCGTTGTCGAAATCGAACCACGCGTAAGGCTCGGCGGCTTGCGTGCGACCGTACGCGACGTACGGAAACGCTTGCGAACGCAGGTACGCGAGGCGCGGATCGTCGACCAGCGTGCGCGCGACGATCAGCCCGTCGACGAGCTTGCCGTCGACGAGCCGGCGATACGTGTCCAGTTCGGCGTTCGGCCGCGCGGCCGCGATGATGAAGTCGAGATTGCGCTCGCCGAGCCGTTCGGTAATGCCGGCGACGACTTCACCGAAGCGCGGGTCGCCCAGATCGCCGGCCCCGAACGGATACACGATGCCGATCGCATCGGCACGCCCCGTCGCCAGCCGCCGCGCGGTCGGATCCGCGACATAACCGAGTTCGCGCGCGGCCTTCATCACGCGCTCGCGGGTCGCCTCGCTCACGTCGTCATAGCCGTTCAGCGCCCGACTGACCGTCGTGCGCGACAGCCCGAGGGCATCCGACAGCACCTTCAGATTCACCTTCACGTCGCTCCTCGCGTTGTGCATGCCATCCGGCCGGGCCGCCCGTGCAGCAATTATTGCCGAATGGTAGTTATTACCGTCAAATATTTATCTTTTGACGTCCAAACCGGTTTGAATTAGCATCCAAACCGGTTTGGATATCGATATCCCGTCAGCAGTTCCTTCTCACCGTCAACGGAAACTACGCCTACATGACTTACTTTCCTTTTTGCCGCGCGACCGCGGCCAAACGTTTGCTGTTCGCTGGCGCGGCACTGGCCGCCTTCGCGTCCGCGTCGAGCGTCGCACTTGCACAGAGCACCGGTGCCCCCGCGCCCACGCCGCATACGCAGCAGGCCTATGACCCCGAAGGCAACTTCACGATGCGCTGGACCCGCGCGGACATCCGCCAGATCGTCGCGCAGTCGCACACGGCCGGCGCCGACAAGAACTCGCTGCCGCAGGCGCTGACGATGCCGGACATCCCGCAGGATTTCCCGCTGATCAACTCGAACGTGTGGGTCTGGGATACCTGGCCGCTCGCCGACCTGCGCGCGAACCAGCTCAGCTACAAGGGCTGGGAGGTGATCTTCTCGCTCACGGCCGACCCGCATGCCGGCTACACGTTCGACGATCGTCACGTCCACGCGCGCATCGGCTTCTTCTACCGCCGTGCCGGCATTCCCGCGTCGCAGCGGCCCGCGAACGGCGGCTGGACCTGGGGCGGCCACCTGTTCCCGGACGGTGCGAGCGTCAAGGTGTTCGGCACGTCGCCGATGACCAACAACGCCGAATGGTCGGGCTCCGCGCGCCTCACGCAGGGCGACAACGTCAGCCTGTACTACACCGCGACGTCGTTCAACCGTTCGGCGCCCGGCGGCGCCGACATCACGCCGCCGCAGGCGATCATCACGCGCGCCGACGGTCATATCCATGCCGACGACAAGCACGTGTGGTTCAGCGGCTTCGACGATCACAAGGCGCTGCTGCAGCCGGACGGCAACTACTACCAGACCGGCCAGCAGAACACCTACTTCTCGTTCCGCGATCCGTTCGTGTTCACCGACCCCGCGCATCCGGGCAAGACCTACATGGTGTTCGAAGGCAACACGGGCGGCCAGCGCGGCGCCCGGACCTGTACCGAGGCCGACCTCGGCTACGCGCCGAACGATCCGTACCGCGAAGACCTCAACGCCGTGATGAACTCGGGCGCAGTGTATCAAAAGGCCAACGTCGGCCTGGCGGTCGCGACGAACCCGCAACTGACCGAATGGAAGTTCCTGCCGCCGATCCTGTCGGCGAACTGCGTCGACGACCAGACCGAACGCCCGCAGATCTATCTGAAGGACGGCAAGTACTACCTGTTCACGATCAGCCACCGCACGACGATGGCCGCGGGCGTCGACGGGCCGGACGGCGTCTACGGCTTCGTCGGCAACGGCATCCGCAGCGACTTCCTGCCGCTGAACGGCGGCAGCGGCCTCGTGCTCGGCAACCCGACCGACTTCTCCGCACCGGCCGGCGCGCCGTATTCGCAGGACCCGAACCAGAACCCGCGCGAATTCCAGTCGTATTCGCACTTCGTGATGCCGGGCGGGCTCGTCGAGTCGTTCATCGATGCGATCGGCCCGCGTCGCGGCGGCACGCTCGCGCCGACGGTGAAGGTCAACATCAACGGCACGTCGACGGCGGTCGACCGCACGTACGGACGTGGCGGCCTCGGCGGTTACGGCGACATCCCGACGAACCTGCCGGCGACGGGCGCCGGTCACTGACGGCGACGCGGGCACCCGCCCGTGACGAGTCCGTAAAGGGCTCGCTACGGACGCGGCGGGCACCGCCCGCCCGCGTCGAGGCGGCGCACGTCGCGCGTGTCGCGGGCGCGCCGCCTCCCTCCTTCGCAGAAATCGCGCATGCCGCCGTCGCAAGCGGCATGCGCGTTCCTTTCCCGCTTCGCGCGCCGAAGCACGGAACCCCGCATGAAATCGACGTTTTTTCGCTTTTCCCGCTGGATCGCCCGGCTGCTGTTCGCGTGTGCGGCAAGCGCGGCCTGCACGCACGCCATCGCCGCGCCCTGCGGCACGCCGCCCGAAAACGGCACGCCGCAATGGCGACCGGCCGTGCATTACACGCCGCAACGCAACTGGATGAACGATCCGAACGGCCTCGTGTACGAGAACGGCCGCTATCACCTGTTCTACCAATACAACCCGCTCGGCCACGACTGGGGCAACATGTCGTGGGGCCATGCGACCAGCACCGACCTCGTCCACTGGCGCGAGCAGCCGGTCGCGATGCGCGCGAGCGCGACGGAGGAAATCTTCTCCGGCTCGATCGTCGCCGACACGCACAATACGTCCGGCCTCGGCGCGCCGGGCGAGACGCCGCTGGTTGCGCTTTACACGAGCGTCTACAAGGACGGCTCGGGTCACGCACCCGGCACGCAGGCGCAATCGCTCGCGTACAGCCTCGACCACGGCGCGACCTGGCGGCCCTACGCGCGCAATCCGGTGCTCACGCTCGATCCGGAATCGAAGCAGTTCCGCGACCCGAAGGTGTCGTGGTACGCGCCGGGACGCTACTGGCTGATGACGACCGTCGTCGCCGATGCGCAGGTCGTGAAGCTCTATCGTTCCGACGACCTGATTCACTGGTCGTTCCTGAGCGATTTCACGCTGCCGGACGTGCCGCATGCGGGCGTGTTGTGGGAAATGCCCGACCTCGTGCCGCTGCCCGTCGACGACGATCCGCGGCACATCAAGTGGGTCATGATCGTCAACGTCAACCCGTGGTCGATCGCCGGCGGTTCCGGCGCGATGTATTTCGTCGGCGACTTCGACGGCCGCACGTTCGTCCCCGACCGGGTCGCACCGGCCGGTTCCGATCCCGCACGATTCCGCTGGGTCGATCACGGCGCCGACTTCTATGCGGCCGGCGCGTTCTCCGGCGCGCCGGGCGCGCGCCCTGTCGCGATTGCATGGATGAGCAACTGGGACTACGCGGCGAAAGCGCCGACGGCGCCCTGGCGCGGCGCGACGACGGTGCCGCGCGAACTCGCGCTGAAGACGATCGGCGGCGAACCGACGCTCATCGTGACGCCGGCAGCCGCGTTCGATGCGTGGGCCGACGGGCGGCCCGCCGTGCATGAAGGCAACCTGAACGTCGAGTCCGCCACGCGCACGCTGTCGGACGCCACGCGCGGCACCGTCCAGCGCATCACGGTGACGATCGCGCCGCAGCGCGCGGCCCGCGCGGGTTTGATCGTGCGGGGCTCCGCGGATGGCTCGATCGGCACCCGGATCGTGTACGACACGGCGAAGCGCACGCTGACGCTCGACCGCTCGCGCTCCGGCGCCACGGATTTCGCGGGCACGTTCAGCCGCGAGCACATCGTCGATCTGCCGCTCGAGCACGGACAACTGCGGCTCGAAATCGTCGTCGATCGCGGTTCGGTCGAGGTGTTCGCGAACGGCGGCCGCGTCGCGCTGACGGACCTGATCTTCCCGCCGCCCGATGCGGACCGCGTCGCCGTGTTCGCCGAGCACGGGAGCGCGACGTTCTCGGGGTTGACGGTCACGCAGCTCCACGGACGCGATCAGGCCGGCGACGTCCGTGACGCCTGTGCATCGCGCTAGCGATGCGATTGCACGGCGGGGCTGCGGCGCCTGACCTCGCGTCAGGCCGTGCAGCCCCGCCGGTTCCACGCTCAAAGCAAGCCCATCCCGCCCGATGCGATGATTTCCGCGCCGACGATGAACGCCGACTCGGGCGCGCTCAGGTGCAGCACCGTCGACGCGATTTCGTCCGGCGTGCCGAACCGGCCGATCGGGACGAGCCCCCTGATCTTGTCGGCCGTCTCGTCGAGCGTCGCCGCATCGAGGCCGAGCTTGCCGTACAGCGGCGTCTGGACCGGCCCGGGGCTCACCACGTTCACCCGCACGCCGTGCGGCAGCAGTTCCGTCGACAGCGTCTTCGCGAACGAATTGACGGCCGCCTTGCTCGCCGCATACACGGACGAACCCGGCATCCCGATGTGCGCGTTGATCGAGCCATTGATCACGATCGACGCGCCGCGGTTCAGCAGCGGGACGAGCGCCTGGATCTGGAAATACGCGCCCTTCACGTTCGTGTCGAACACGAGATCCCACAACGCCTCGTCGATATCCGCGAACGGTGCGAGTTTCGCGACGCCCGCGTTGATGAACACGGCGTCGAGGCGCGCACCGGCGGCCGCGATCGCGTCCGCGAGCGCTCGCGCCGACGCGACGCTGCCGGCCTCGTTGCGGATCGCGAGCGCGCCGTCGCCGAGCGACTCGCGCGCGGCGGCAAGCGTCTGCTCGTCGCGGCCGGTGATGATGACCCGCGCGCCTTCGGCCGCGAATGCCCGTGCGGCCGCCAGGCCGATGCCGCTGTTGCCGCCCGTGACGAGGACCGTTTTTCCTTCGAAGCGATGCATGATGTTCTCCTTGAACCGGTGAGTTGACCGTGAACACAGGATGCGCGCGGCGCGCGGCCTTGCCGTACGACCGGCGCGGCAGACATGTGCGAAATCTTCGAACGTGTTTGCCCCGGCCGTCCGGCGCGTGCCGGCCCGGCGCGCTCAGCCCGACACGTCGATCCCGTCGAGCAGGCGCTGCGCGAGCCGCGGTTCGCGCAGTTGCTCCAGCCACCATTGCAGCGCGCGGCCGTCGCGGTCGCCACGCCACGCGACATATAAAACGTTCGGCTCGCGCGGATCGGCCGTTTCCTTTTCGACCAGCTCGCCGCGCGCCAGCAGCGACGCGACCCGCCGGCGCGGCACCCAGCCGACGCCGAGCCCGTCGCGCTGCGCGAGGATCTTCGCGCGCATCGACGGCACCGCAAGCACCGCCTGCCCGCCGAGCAGCCCGTACACGCGGCCGCCGGCCTGCCGCGACGAGTCGGCGACGACGACCGCGCGATGCGCGCCGATCGCGTCCCGGGTCAGCCGCGCGCCCGCCGACGCCAGCGGATGGCGCGGCGCGACGGCGAACACCCACTCCATCGCGCCGAGTTCGAACCATTTGAAGCCCGGAATCGCCGGCGGCTCGTTGGTCGCGCCGACGACCAGATCCGCGCGACCATCGCGCAGCGCTTCCCAGGTGCCGCCGAGCACTTCGTGCGTGAAGCGCAGCGACACGCCGGAATCGAGCGCATCGAATGCGCGGACGACCGGCAGCAGCGTATCGAATTCCAGCACCTCGTCGCTGACTATCCACAGCCGGTCTTCCCAGCCGCTCGCGACCTGCCGCACGCGCTGCGCGAGCCGCGCGACGTCCAGCGCGAGGCGCGATGCCTCGTCGGTCAGCAACTGGCCGGCCGGCGTGAGCTGCAGCCGGTAGCCGCGCCGGTCGAACAGCAGCGCGTCGAAGCGCGTTTCGAGTTGCCGCGCGGCGTGCGACACGGTCGACGGCGCCTTGCCGAGCCGCGCGGCCGCCCGCGACAGGCTGCCGGTGGCGCGGATCGCATCGAGCAGCGCGAGTTCGTCTTCGGACAGCATGAGGGCGCTCCGGTCGGGGGTCTGGTGGATCGTAAGGCAGCGGCGGGCGCCGGCGCAATCGAATGGCGCTGCCGGCAGCTGGCGGATGCCGTGCCGGCAGGAGCGCCGTAGCGCGCCGTGCCATTTTCCGCATCCGGCGGGCGTTGCGTGCCATGTGCTGCCGTTCCGTGCTCCCTCGACGCCACGCGCGTGCCCCGGCCGAACGATGGATGCCGCCCGCGCATGCGCGAACGCCGATCCGGCCATGAACTTCCGGTATGCTGATCGACGCCATATTTCCGAATTCGAGGTAACCACTGCGATGGACATCGCGATCCGCATCGAAGGCCGTCACGACCTGACCGGGCAAATCTTCCGGCAGTTGCGCACCGCGATCGTCGACGGGCGGCTCGAAGGCGGCGCCCGGCTGCCGTCGACGCGCGATCTCGCGAAGCAGCTCGGCGTGTCGCGCAAGACGACGCTCGACGCGTTCGAACGTCTCGTCGCCGAGGGTTACCTGAACACGCGCGCGGGCGACGGCACGTTCGTCGCCAGCGGCCTCGCGCGGGTTCCGCACGCGGCGGCCGCAACGCCGTCGCTCGTCGAGGATTCGCCGCCCGTCCATGCCGTCGACGCACGCGCGCTGTGGGACGCGCTGCCCGACGCGCTCGCGATGCCCATGCCGCAGGACACGCCCGCGTTCGACTTCCGCGGCGGCGTGACCGACAAGGCACTGTTTCCGTTCGACGCCTGGCGCCGCTGCCTGCATCACGCGTTGCGCCAGCAGGCACGCGGCCCCGGCCAGTACCATGCGCCGGCCGGCGATCCGCAGTTGCGCGGCGCGATCGCGCGCTACGTCGCGTTCAGCCGCGCGGTCGCGTGCGGCTGGGACGACGTGCTCGTCACGCAAGGCGCGCAACAGGCGCTCGACCTGATCGCACGCGTGGTCGTGCGGCCCGGCGACGTCGTCGCGGTCGAGAATCCCGGTTATCCTCCGGCGCGCGCGGCGTTCGCGTCGCTCGGCGCGACGGTGATCGGCGTGCCGGTCGATGCGCACGGCCTCGTCACCGGGCGGCTGCCCGACGACGCGCGCCTCGTCTACGTGACACCGTCGCACCAGTTCCCGCTCGGGATGCCGATGACGCTGGAGCGGCGCGTCGCGCTGCTCGAATGGGCGCAGCGCCGCCGCGCGGTGATCATCGAGGACGACTACGACGGCGAGTTCCGCTTCGAAGGCCGGCCGGTGGAATCGCTGAAGAGCCTCGACCGCACGGGTCTGGTCGCGTACGTCGGCACCTTCTCGAAGACGATCTTTCCCGAACTGCGGATCGGCTACGCGATTCCGCCGCGCGCGCTGCGCGGCGCGCTCGCCAAGGCGAAGCAGATCGTCGACTGGCACACCTGCACGCTGACGCAGGCGGCGCTCGCGCGCTTCATGCTCGAAGGCGATTTCGCGCGGCACCTGCGGCGCGTGCAGAAACACTACGACGCGCGCCGCAAGATGCTGCTCGCGCATCTGCGCGGCGGCCTCGCGCCGTGGTTCGACACGATCGTGCCGACCGCCGGCATCCACCTCGCCGCGCACCTGAAACCGGGGCTCGACGAAGCCGCGCTGGTCCGCGCGGCGCGTGAGCACGACATCGGCCTGTACGGGATCACCGCGTTCCACGTCGGCTCGGCGGCCCGCGCGGGGCTGCTGTTCGGCTATGGCGGGATCGACGCGCTGCGCATCGACACCGCGCTCGCGAAGCTGGCCGCGCTGCTGGATTCAGGCCGTGTCGGCGGGCTGCAACTGGTTACCTGAATTTTCCTGGAATTGGCCATTCAAGCAGGCCAGTGGCACGCTTAAAGTGGGTCCTGTCGCGCCACCGGGCGCACCCAACCGAACAGGACCTGCCATGCAACCGCGTCTGAACTTCTATGCCGCCAGCCCGAACGCCATCAAGGTGATGCGCAACGCCGAGGAATTCCTCGCGAAAAGCTCGATCGAGAAGCCGCTCGCCGAACTCGTCCGGCTGCGCGCGTCGCAGATCAACGGCTGTGCGTTCTGCGTCGACATGCACACCACCGACGCACGCAACGGCGGCGAAACCGATCGCCGCCTGGCGACGGTCGTCGTCTGGCGCGAAACGCCGTTCTTCACCGAGCGCGAACGTGCGGCGCTCGAATGGACCGAAGCGCTGACGCTCGTCGCCGACAACCACGTGCCCGATGCCGTGTGGGAAGCCGTGAAGCCGCATTTCAGCGACACGGAGTTGTTCGAGCTGTCGATGCTGATCGCGACGATCAACACGTGGAACCGCTTCGCGATCGCGTTCCGCAAGATGCCCGAGTAAGGGGAGACGACGATGATGCGCTCCAGCTCCACGCTCCGCCGCACGATGCTGTGCGCGTCGCTCGCACTCGGCGCCGCGCTGCCGGCCGCAGCCCGCGCGCACGATACCGGCGACAGCGTGCACGCGATCATGCAACAGGCCGTGCCCGAAGCGCCCGGCAAGCTCGCCGTCGTCGCGACCGTCGACTATGCGCCGGGCCAGGCGTCCGACGCGCACAAGCACCTCGGCTCGGTGTTCGCGGTCGTGTCGAAAGGCGAAGTGCTGTCGCAGGTGAACGACGGCCCGGTGCGCCGCTATCGCGCCGGCGAAGGCTGGTACGAGCCGCCCGGTTCGCGCCACAGGGTGTCGCGCAATGCGAGCGCGACCGAGCCCGCGCAACTCGTCGTGTTCGGGCTGACGGGCGAGCATGTGCCGCTGAAGTCGCCGATCGATCAGTAACGATGTTTCAGGGGGCGTGCCGCGTCGGGCACGCCTTCGTGCTGCACGGCCGGGTCCCGGCCCATGCCGCGCGTCTTCCCCATTAGCCGCTCCCTACAATCCACCGCCGGCACACGCCCCTTCGCCGCGCCGCCTCCCCGCCCGTCCGCCCCGCCATTCGCCACTCGCCTGATCGCGATCAACCTGGGCGAAAACCCTTCCTTGAAATTAACTAACTCATCAATTAGCGTCGATTTCATGAACGCGAAATCCACCGTCGCCAGGCCGCGCGGGCGCCGCCCGTCGGTGGACGACTTCGACTTGCGCGACCACATGCTCGACGTCGCGATGCAGCTGTTCGCCGAGCGCGGCATCGCCGCGACGACGGTCGCGCAGATCGCCGAGGCCGCCGGCGTCACGTCGGCGATGGTCCACTACTACTTCACGAATCGCGAGCAGTTGCTCGACGCGATCGTCGAGGAGCGGCTCGCGCAGGTCATCGCGTTCGTGTGGCGGCCGACCGCGCCGCACATCGAAAACGATCCGTTCGCGCTCGTCGCCGAGCTCGTCGACCGCTTCTTCGACGTCACGCATCGCATGCCCTGGTTGCCGTCGATCTGGCTGCGCGAGATCGTCCATGAAGGCGGCCTGCTGCGCGAGCGGATGATCCGGCGTATTCCGCTCGAGCATGTCGGGCGGTTTGCCGAGCGCATCCGCGCCGCGCAGCAGGCCGGCACGCTGAACCCCGCGCTCGAGCCCGCGTTCCTGTTCCATTCGATCATCGCGCTGGTGATGCTGCCGCTCGCCACCGCGAAGCTGTGGCAGAGCGCGCGCGGCCTGCCGCCGATCGATCGCGACGTGCTGCAGCGCCACGTCCGCGCGCTGCTCGGGTCCGGCATGCAGCCACCCGCCGCCGCGCCGGATCCCGACGCGCATTCGCGACGGAGGCCGTCGTGAACGCGCCCGGCCCGCTGCCGCTCGCGCTGGCCGCCGCCGTCGCGTTGCTCGCCGGTTGCGGACGGCCGGCGAACGACGTCGCGACCTTCCAGGGCTATGTCGAAGGCGAGTTCGTATACCTGTCGTCGTCGCAGGCGGGCACGCTGACGCAGCTGTCGGTCGAACGCGGCCAGGCCATCGCGGCCGGCGCGCCGGTGTTCTCGCTCGAAGCCGTCAACGAAACGGCCGCGCTGCGGCAGGCGCAATACCAGCTCGACGCCACGCGCGCGCAGCTTGCCGACCTGCAGACCGGCAAGCGCCCGCCGGAAGTCGCGGTCACGCGGGCCCAGCTCGCGCAGGCCGCGGCACAGGCCGCGCGGGCCGCCGCGCAATTCGCGCGCGACGAACGCCAGTACGCGGCCGGCGGCCTGTCGAGGCAGCAGCTCGACGATTCGCGCACGTCCGCACAGACCACCGCCGCGCAGGTGCGCGAGTTGCAGAACCAGGTCGACGTCGCGCGCCTGCCGGGCCGCGCGCAGCAGGTGGCGGCCCAGGCAGCGCAGGTCGATGCCGCGCAGGCGGCCGTCACCGAAGCGCAATGGAAACTCGACCAGAAGCGCGTCGCCGCGCCCGCCGCCGGGCGCGTGTACGACACGCTGTACCGCGTCGGCGAATGGGTGCAGGCCGGCAATCCGGTCGTGCAGATGCTGCCGCCGCAGAACCTGAAAGTGCGGTTCTTCGTGCCGGAGGCCGCCGTCGCGTCGATCGCGCCGGGGCGCACGGTCGCGATCCGCTGCGACGGCTGCCCGGCCGACGTCCCCGCGCGCGTCACCTACGTGTCGCGCGCGGCCGAGTACACGCCGCCCGTGATCTACAGCAACGAGAGCCGGACCAAACTCGTGTTCATGGTGGAGGCGCGCCCCGCCGTCGCCGACGCGCCGAAGCTGCACCCGGGCCAGCCCGTCGCCGTGAGGATGCGATGAACGCACCGCCCGCCCCGTATGCGATCGACGTCGACCGCCTGAACAAGCGCTTCGGCGACAAGCACGTCGTGAAGGACGTCTCGCTGCGCGTCGCGCGCGGGGAGATCTTCGGCTTTCTCGGGCCAAACGGCAGCGGCAAGACGACGTCGATCCGCATGATGTGCGGCCTGCTCACGCCCGACTCGGGCAGCGGCACCTGCCTCGGCTACGACATCGTGCGCGACAGCGCGCAGATCAAGCGCCGCGTCGGCTACATGACGCAGCGCTTCTCGTACTGGGAAGACCTGTCGATCCGCGAGAACCTCGATTTCGTCGCGCGCGTGTACGGGATGCCCGATCGCCAGGCGGCCGTCGCGCGCGCGCTCGACGGGCTCGGTCTCGCGAGCCGCGCGGACCAGCTCACGGGCGCGTTGTCGGGCGGCTGGAAACAGCGCCTCGCGCTCGCCGCGTGCATGCTGCACGAGCCGGAGCTGCTGCTGCTCGACGAACCGACCGCCGGCGTCGATCCGGCCGCGCGCCGCGACTTCTGGGAAGAGCTGCACCGGTTGGCCGCGCAAGGCATCTCGGTACTCGTCAGCACGCACTACATGGACGAGGCCGAGCGCTGCCACAAGCTCGCGTACATCGCGGCAGGCGCGCTGCTCGCGCAAGGCACGGCCGCGGAGATCGTCGCGTCGCAGCACCTGTCGACGCGCACGGTCACCGGCGGGCACCTGGCGGAACTGTCCGCGCGCCTGCGCACGATGCCGGGCGTCGACCAGACGGTCGTGTTCGGCTCGACGCTGCACGTGAGCGGCCGCGATCGCGCGCTGCTCGACGCGACGCTCGCGCAGGTCGCGGCGCAGGCCGGCGCGCAGGAGAACGGTCACGCGCCGCTGCAGGTCGCGCCGATCGACACCGGGCTCGAAGACGTCTTCATCTACATGATGGGCCGCGCATCCGGGCCGCCCGGCGGAGCGGCGACATGAGCACGTGGACGGGCCTGCGCGACGCGTTCTCGGTCGCGCGCTGGTGGAGCATCGTGCTGAAGGAATTCCTGCAGCTGCGCCGCGACCGCGTGACGTTCGCGATGATCGTCGGCGTGCCGATCATCCAGCTCGCGCTGTTCGGCTTCGCGATCAACACCGATCCGAAGCACCTGCCGACCGCGGTGATCGTCGCCGACTCGAGCCCCTTCGCGCGCAGCTTCATCGCCGCGATGCGCAATTCCGCGTACTTCGACATCGTCGCGACGCTGCCCGACGAAGCGGCCGGCCGGCATGCGCTCGCACGCGGCGACGTGCAGTTCGTGCTGAGCGTGCCGGCCGACTTCTCGAAGCGGCTGCTGCGCGGCGAGCGCCCGTCGCTGCTCGTCGAGGCGGACGCGACCGATCCCGTCGCGACCGCGTCGGCGCTCGGCGCGCTGCCGGGCCTCGTGCAACCCGTCGCCGACAAGGACCTGACGGGCCCGCTCGCGCACCTGAACGGCCGCCCGGCCGCGTTCGACATCGTGCTGCACCGCCTGTACAACCCGGAAGGCATCACGCAGTACAACGTCGTGCCGGGCCTGATGGGCGTGATCCTGACGATGACGATGGTGATGATGACGGGCCTCGCGATCACGCGCGAACGCGAGCGCGGCACGATGGAGAACCTGCTGGCGACGCCCGTGCGGCCGCTGGAGGTGATGACGGGCAAGATCGTCCCGTACGTGTTCATCGGGCTGATCCAGGTGTCGATCATCCTCGTGGCCGCGCGCTTCGTGTTCCACGTGCCGTTCGTCGGCGGCATGGTCGCGATCTACCTGTCCGCGCTGCTGTTCATCGCCGCGAACCTGACGGTCGGCATCACGCTGTCGTCGCTCGCGCAGAACCAGTTGCAGGCGATGCAGCTCGCGGTGTTCTACTTCCTGCCGAACATCCTGCTGTCGGGCTTCATGTTTCCGTTCGCCGGGATGCCGAAGTGGGCGCAGTTCATCGGCAACCTGCTGCCGCTCACCTATTTCAACCGCCTGGTGCGCGGCATCCTGCTGAAAGGCAACGGCTGGGCCGACCTGTGGCCGTCCGTGTGGCCCGTCGCGCTGTTCACGCTCGTCGTGATGGGCGTCGCGCTGCGCTTCTACCGGCGCACGCTCGACTAGGGGCCGCACGATGAAACCGGCTTCGCGTCGCGCCCGCCCCGCCGCCCGCCGCAGCGCATGGGCAGCCGTTGCGCTGCTCGTCGCCGGTTGCACGGTCGGGCCGGATTTCCGCACGCCCGACGCGCCGGCCACACGGCAATACACGCGCGATGCCGCGCCGGTCACGACGGCCGCCGCCGCCGGCCCGGGTGGCGACGCGCAGACGTTCGCATCGGCCGCGCACACGCCGCAACAGTGGTGGACCGCGTTCGGCTCGGCACCGCTGAACCGGCTCGTCGATACCGCGTGGCACAACAGCCCGACGCTCGCCGAGGCCCGCGCGCGGCTCGACGAAGTGCGCCAGAACCATGCGGCAGAAGCCGGCGCGACGATGCTGCCGCGCGTCGATGCGAACCTGTCCGCCAAGCGCGAGAAGGTCGACATCGCTGCATTCGGCCTGCCCGCCAACGTGCCGAATCCCGGGCCGTTCACGCTGTACGACGCGTCGGTGAGCGTGTCGTACGCGCTCGACGTGTTCGGCGGCAATCGGCGCGCGCTCGAGGCGTTGCGCGCCCAGGTCGACTATCAGGCGTACCTGCTCGACGCCGCACGCCTGACGCTCGCGGGCAACGTCGTCGCGACTGCGATCCTGCGCGCGTCGCTCGCACGGCAGATCGCGCTCACGCGGCAGCTCGTCGACGCGCAAGCCCGGCAGTTGCGGATCGTCGACGCACGCTTCGCGGCGGGCGGCGTATCGCAGGCCGACGTGCATGCGCAGCGCACGCTGCTCGCGCAGACGCAGGCCTCGCTGCCGCCGCTCGCAGCCCGCTACGCGCAGGCCGGCCACCGGCTCGCGATCCTGCTGGGCGCTCCGCCGTCCGGTGCCGAGCTGCCCGACCTCGCGCTCGACGCGCTCACGCTGCCGCGCACGCTGCCGGTCGCGCTGCCGTCGACGCTCGCGCGCGAACGGCCCGATATCCGCGCGGCGGAGGCCGTGTTGCATCAGGCGAGCGCGAACGTCGGCGTGGCGACCGCGAACCTGTATCCGCGTTTTTCGATTTCGGCGGGGATCGGTTCGGAACGCACGCGCATCGCGGATATCGTCAGCGGGCTGAATGTGTGGAATGTCGGCCACGGCCTGACGCAGCCGCTCTTTCATGGCGGCGAGCTGCGCGCGAGGAAGCGCGCGGCCGAAGCCGCGTACGACGCCGCGTTCGCGAGCTATCGGGAAACCGTGCTGCTGGCGCTCCAGCAGGTCGCCGACGCGATGCGCGCGGTCGAACACGATGCGACGGCGCTGCAAGCGCGCGACACGGCCGCACGGGAAGCGGCGGCAGGCAACGCGATCGCCGGCGACCGTTACGCGGCGGGCGGGATCAGCGCGTTCGCGCTGCTCGACGCCCAGCGGCAGGCATTGCAGACCGCGCTCGACCGCACGCGCGCGCAGGCCGACCGGCTGACCGACACGGCGGCGCTGTTCCAGGCGCTGGCGGGGAACTGGATGGATGATGCGGCGCGGTGATCGACACGACGGCGTCGGCGCCGACCGGGCATTGCCGGCCTGCACGTCATGCACCGCATGAGCGGCACACTTGTCGGGCTCGACAGCCGTCGCCGCGCGCTTCCATTCGACGACCATCCATGACCGAACCCGCAATACGCACAACGCGTGCCGCAAATGGAAAAACCGGCCCGAAGGCCGGTTTTCGTACCGCAAGCCGTAAGCGGCGCTCGCGCGCCGCGCGGCATCAGAAGCGGTGGATCAGGCCGACGCCGGCCGCGATCTGGTTCTGCTTCGAACCTGCGCCCACGCCGTCGCCGATCGACGTCGTTGCTGCCTGGATGCCGCCAGCCTTGTTCAGCGTGTTGCCGCTCGCGTGCTGGTAAGCCTCAACTGCATAGAGGCCGGTGCGCTTCGACAGGCTGTAGTACTGCGACAGCGTGACCTGGTGGTACTTGGCTGCGCTCGAGACGCCGTTCGACTGCGTTGCCGCCGTGTACGAGTAGCCTGCCGCGAAGTCCCACTGCGGCGCTGCCTTCCAGTGCAGCACGGCGCCTGCCGTGTTGAAGATCGCCGTATTGCGGAACGCCGAGCCAACTCCCGGCACATACTGGACGTTCGTGTACGACACGGACACGTCCCATGCCGGCGTGAACTGGTAGCCGGCCGTCACACCGAGGCGCTGCTGCGTTTGCGCCGTCTGGTAGCCGCTGTTGATCGCCGACACGGCCGGCTGGCCGCCGCTCGTGACCGTCGAGTTGTCGCCCCACACGCCGCCGCCGAGCGTCGAGTTGTTGACCTTCTGGAAGCCAACCGCGATGCCTGCCGGGCCGTTCAGGTACTGGACCGCCGCGCTCCAGGTCGAGCCGCGGTTGAAGCTGCCTGCCACGCCGCCGAGCGAGTACGAACCGCCGACCGTGAAGCCGTAGAACTTCGGCGACATGTAGACGAGCGAGTTGTTCGCGCGGTAGCTGGTGTCCAGCGAGTCGATATCGCCCGGGTGCGCGCCGTAATAGCCGGTCAGCCAGGTCGTCGGGCTATACGGCGACAGCAGCGTGTAGTACGCGGTGTACTGGCGGCCAGCCGTCAGCGTACCGTACGTCTGGTTGGTCAGGCCCACCCACGCCTGACGCGTAAAGATGCCGTTCGCCCATTGCGACGAGCCGTTGTTCGCGTTGAAGCCGGCTTCCAGCTGGAAAATCGCCTTCGTTCCGCCGCCGAGATCTTCGCTGCCCTTCAGGCCGAAGCGGCTGCCTGCCCAAATGCCGGTGGCCATCTGCACCTTCGAGTGACCGCCCGTGGTCGCGCCGACCGCCGACGAGTTGTTCTGCCAGGCGATAGCGTTATCGACGATACCGTACAGGGTCACGCTGCTCTGGGCGTGGGCTGCGGTAGCGGCTGCGAGACCCGCTGCCGTCATGGCGAAAGCGACGCGCTTTTTCATTGATTCTCCGTCCTCAAAGAATGATTTCTTTTCTGGTGTGGTTTTATGACTGACACATGTGCGAGTACATGCCGGTGCGATTCTGACGGATTACCAATCGTTTCCCAACATGTGCAGTCGGTCATCGTATGATCGACGCAACGCGGGGGTTCACCAAACGGTTACATAACACCTGAAAACGCTTACGCAGCGGGCCTTTCCGGCATTTCCCGGTGAAAACCCTAGCTTTACATTTTTACTGGTGCATCGCGACCGTCCAATGTCGTCAGACGCCCTCGGCAACAACCTTCCTACGAATGCGTGAGCGCGGCTGACGCCGCGATTCACGCCGCCGCGCAGGATCGCTGACATTCATGACACCCACGTTTCGGGAAGCGAAATCGTGAAAACGTTTCAGTCCGCGTGCGGACCATCGGACGGGAGACGGGAGCGGCCCGGCGAACGCGGGCCGAGGGGCGATGCCCGCGCCTACGGCGCCGGCATCGTTCAGCGCGAGTCGGCGATTCAGCGCGCGGACGGCTGCGCGATCCGCGCGTTCACCGCGTCGACGAGCGCGGTGATCCGCGCACGGATCGCGGCGTTCGAACCGACGAGCGCGAGCGACGACGCCATGATCCGGTAGATCCGCTTGCGCGGCACCTTCGCCGGCGTCGCCGGATCGAGCCACGCATCGTGGCCGGCCAGCAGTTCGAGCGTTTCGAGGCCGATCATGATCGGCCACAGGCATGCGAGCCGCAGCCGCACGAAGCGGCGCGGAATCGCGAGCGTGTAGCGGCACGCGTCGCGATACTGGTCGAGCGTCACGCGCAGCAGGTCGACCAGCACGCCGCGCGCGCGCGCCGACGCATCGGGTGTCATCAGGTCGGCGACGCCGACGCCGTATGCGGCCAGCACGTCCTCCGGCAGATAGCAGCGGCCGATCCGCAGGTCCTTCGCGCAGTCGCGCAGGATGTTGGTCATCTGCAGCGCCTTGCCGAAACGGATGCCCTTCTCGCGCATGTCCGGCACGTCCCAGCCGCGCGCGGCGCGCGTGTGTGCGCCGGTCATGTCGGTCCAGAATTCGCCGACGCAGCCGGCGACCAGGTACGTGTAGCGATCGAGCTCGGCACGGTTCGGCAGCGACGCGACGCGGCCCGACTGTTCGTCGGGGAACGTGCGCAGGTCGAATTCCATCCCCGACGTCAGCGTCGCGACGACCTTGCGGATCGAGGCGCAGTCCGCATCCGGCTGCGCGCGCAGCAGCGCGAGCATCGGCTGCATCGAGCCGAGCAGCACGTGTTCGTGCGAATCCGTCTGCATCCGCGTCACGTCCTCGAGCGAGCGCGACAGCGCCGCGCCGTCGCCGAGCCGCTCGATTTCGTTCCGCAGGTCGGTCAGCAGCGCCGCGCGGCGATCGGGCGCGACGAGCGCCGTGTCGGCGATCGTGTCGGCCGCGCGCGCGAGCAGGTAGGCCAGGCCGACCGGGTCGCGCATGCCGTCGGGCAGCACGCGCAGCGTCAGGTAGAAGGAGCGGGAAACGTTCTTCAGCAGGTCGCCGAGCAGGTAGGCGGGATCGGTATGCGTCGTCATGGGTCGGTAAAAATCGGCCGGCGCGGGCCCCGGACGCACGCGGGCGCCGGGCGCCCGCGCCGGCCCGCGAGTCGCCGCATCGCCGTGCGCGGGCGGGTGTCGGCCCGGCGCGGCGATGCAAAAGTCCCGCAAGTTTAGTGCATCCGGCGACCACGCTCGCGATCCGTCCGACGAAGTGAGCGCGCAACCGCCGAACCGCGTCGGCGCGACGATCGCGGCGCCGGCTGGCGGCGACGGGCGGATCGCACCGTCTCGACCGCGACGTGTTCCCGCAATTCTCGCGCCTGACGCGACAACAAAACAGAAAGGCGCAAGTAATACATATGTAATGCTCCGGTGCGACGATCGCGTCCCGTTCGCTCACGCGGCCCCGCATCGCCGGACCGCTTGCCCTTTCACCGACTTCCGTTCCGAAGGTTCATCGACATGCTCTTCCCGCGCCCGACCGCCCTGCGCTGCATCCCGTTCGCCTGTGCCGCCGCCGTCCTGCTTGCCGCCTGCGGCGGCGACGACGTCTCGGCGTCCGATCCCGCTCGCCCGATCTCCGCGAAGGTCCAGGTCGTCGGCCATCGCGGCGCGAGCGCGCTGCGCCCCGAGCACACGCTCGCGTCGTACCGCAAGGCGATCGAGGACGGCGCGGACGTGATCGAGCCCGACCTCGTCGCGACCCGCGACGGCGTGCTCGTCGCGCGCCACGAGAACGAGATCTCCGGCACGACGAACGTGTCGACGCTGCCGCAGTTCGCGAGCCGCAAGGCGACCAGGACGATCGACGGCACGCAGCTGACCGGCTGGTTCACCGAGGACTTCACGCTCGCCGAGCTGAAGACGCTGCGTGCCCGCGAACGTATTCCGCAGGTGCGCCCGGCGAACACCGCGTACAACGACCAGTTCGAGATTCCGACCTTCGACGAGATCGTCGCGCTCGCGAAACAGATGTCCGCGCAGACCGGCCGCACGATCCACCTGTATCCGGAAACCAAGCACCCGACCTACTTCCAGTCGATCGGCCTGCCGCTCGAGGATCGTCTCGTCGACGCGCTGCTGAAGGATCCGTACACGGCGCGCACGGCGACCGTCTACATCCAGTCGTTCGAGGTCGCGAACCTGAAGGCGATCCGCAACCGGATCAAGTCGAGCCAGCCGAACTGGAAGCTCGTGCAGTTGATGGACGAAGCCGGCCAGCGTCCGTACGACTTCGTGAAGGCGAACGACAAGCGCACTTACGGCGACCTGTCGACGCGCGACGGGATGCGCGAGATCGCGTCCTATGCGAACGGCGTCGGCCCGTACAAGACGTCGATCATCGCGGTGGCCGCGGACGGCACGCTGCAGCAGCCGACGTCGTACGTGCGTGACGCGCACGCAGCCGGCCTCGTCGTGCATCCGTATACGTTCCGCCCGGAGAACAACTTCCTGCCCGCGTCGCTGAAGGATGGCGGCACGCCGGCCACGCGCAACACCGCGGGCTCGGTGCGCGAGATCCAGGCCTACCTGCGCGCGGGCATCGACGGCTTCTTCACCGACGATCCGGCCGTCGGCCGCACGGCCGTCGATACGTTCAAGCGTTGAGCGCGCTGAACGTGCCGCATACGATGAGCCGCTGAACATGCGGCAACCGGGCGCGGCGCATCGCGTGCCGCACGCCGGTTGCCGCGCCGTGGTCAGATCACGCGGAAGTGGTGCGTGCCGTCCCGCTTCAGCTGGTCGACCAGCCCGTATTCCCAGTCGAGATACGCCTGCATCGCGGCGGCCGCGTTGTCGGTGCCTTCGTACGGGCGCCGGTAGCGATCGACGCGCGGCGACGCGAGGCGTG
Organism: Burkholderia sp. SCN-KJ; assembly: GCF_024656005.1. Taxonomy (NCBI): domain Bacteria; kingdom Pseudomonadati; phylum Pseudomonadota; class Betaproteobacteria; order Burkholderiales; family Burkholderiaceae; genus Burkholderia; species Burkholderia sp. SCN-KJ. The sequence continues at coordinate 186,154 of NZ_JANKOG010000006.1, read as the reverse complement.
TCTCGCCGTGCTCGAGCGGCAACCCCGCGTCGATCCACGCGGCCGTGCCGCCGGTCAGCACCGAGATCGCCGCGGAAGCCGGCAGCCACGCGCGCGCGTCGTCGGCCGCGAACCGCGCGAGCAGGCTCGATCCGCACGTGAACACATAGCGCCGCGCCGGCGGAATCGCGGCGAGCGCGTCGCGCAACTGCGCGCGCACGACGAACCACGCGCCGGGGATATGGCGCTTCACGTAGTTCGCGCTGGCCGTCACGTCGACGATCGCGAGCTCGCCCGCGGCCGCCTCCTTCAGCCAGCCCGCGAGCGTCGCGGGCGACACCTCGCTCACCTGCGGCGTCGCGGGCACGTCGCGCGGCGGCTGGCCGCGCTCGGTGAACGCCGCCGTGCCGGCCGGCTCGAGCACCCGCACGTCCCAGCCCATCTGCGCGAGCCACGACGCGGTCATGTCCGCGCGCACGCCGTCATCGTCGGCGAGCACGATCCGCGCGCCGCGCACGGCCGCGTGATGGTCGGTCTCCTGCACGAGCTGGCCGCCCGGCGTGCCCAGGAAGCCCGGCAGATGGCCGGCCTCGTATTCCTCCGGCGTGCGCACGTCGAAGCGGTACAGCGTGCGGCCCGGTTCGTCGAGCGCGGCGAGCTCCGCGAGCGCGATGCGCGGCACGCCCGCGCGCTCGGCCACCGCGCGCGCGGCGCGGCGTGCTTCCTCACGCTGCGCGGGTGCGATCTCGTCCGGAAAGCGTCGCGCGGCGCCGTGCTCGAGCGTCTGGCCGGCGAGCGTCCAGCCGATCGTGCCGTTGCGCAGTGCCGCGACCGGGTTCGGCAACCCCGCGTTGACGAGCGACTGCGTGCCGATGATGCTGCGCGTGCGGCCCGCGCAGTTCACCACCACCTGCGTCGCCGGATTCGGCGCGAGCGCGCGCACGCGCAGCACGAGTTCCGCGCCCGGCACGCTCGTCGACGTCGGGATGTTCATCGTCTGGTATTCGTCGAAGCGGCGCGCGTCGACGATCACGACGTCGGCCTTTTCATCGATCAGCGCCTGCACCTCCTGCGCGGACAGCGACGGCGTATGGCGCTCGGCCTCGACCCATTCGCCGAACGACTTGCTCGGCACGTTCACGTCGATGAACAGTTCGCCGCCCGCGGCGAGCCAGCCCGCGAGGCCGCCGTCGAGCAGCCGCACGTCGGTATAGCCGAGCTGCGCGAGTTTCTCGGCCGCGCGCGGCGCGAGATCCTCGCCGCCGGCTTCGCCGAACACGACGATCGGCGTGTCGCGGCGCGGAATGCGCGTCCATGCGTCGAGTTCGAGCTTCGACAGCGGAAAGTTGGCGGCCCACAGCGGGTGGCCCTGCGCGTAGGGATCTTCCTCGCGCACGTCGATCAGCGCGAGCTCGTCGCGGGCCAGCAGGCGCGCGCGTACGTCCTGGTACGACGCGACGGGGAAACGGGAAGTGGAATCAACGGATTGCGTCACGATGTCTCTGTCGGATTCTGTTGGAGTCGGTGAAGAAAGCACATGGAAAACGGATGCAGCTCGATGCCCGCGGGCACGCCGTCGCAACGGGGCGCCGGCGACTTGCGGCGTCATGCGTCCGGTCACGCGTTCGAATAGCCGGACACGAACGGCTTCACGGTGCCGTCGTCCAGGAACACCGCACGTTCGACCTGGCCGATGTTCGCGCCGTACACGTGAATGCTGACCGACACCTGGTCGTCGAACGCGTTGGTCACGCGATGAACGTCGCCGATGCGCGGCGACACGGCCTCGACGTCGCCCGGCTGCAGCCGTACCGCGTCGCCCGCCGGCACCGGCCTGCCGGCCGCGTCGAACCGGTACGGTTGCGAAAACTCGCCGCCGCGCAGCATCCCGATCAGCCCCCACACCGTGTGGTTGTGGATCGGCGTCGTCTGGCCGGCCCCCCACACGAAGCTGACGACAGAAAACCGCGCGTCGGGATCGAGATGCAGCAGGTACTGGCAGTAACGCTCGGGATCGGGCTGCGCGAACGCGTCGGGCAGCCAGTCGTCGTGCGCGACGAGCGCGGCCAGCAGCGCGCCGCCCTCGTCGAGGATGCGCGCCTCGTTCGCGCCGGACGCGAGCAACGCGCCCAGCCCGTCGACGAACGGACGCAGCGGCGTCTGCTGCAACGAAAGCGTACTCATCGGCTGCCTCCTCGAATATGATGCCGAATATGATGGATCGTCATGATGCACCTGAAATACCATGCAGAACAAACATGAAAATTAGCGATATCGACGCTTTTGCAGCGGTCGTTCGCGGCCAGACGCTGAGCCAGGCCGCGGCCGAGCTCGGCATGACGCAGCCCGCGATCACGCGGCGCGTGCAGAACCTCGAGGAGGCGCTCGGCGTCACGCTGCTCGACCGCAACACGAAGCCGCCGCGCCCGACCGACATCGGCCTGCAGGTGTTCGAGCAGTGCCGCGCGATCCTGCGCGAAGTCGACGCGCTGCGCGAACTGACGGCCGGCCAGCGGCCGCCCGCCGGCGAATTCCGCGTCGGCCTCACGCAAGGGCTCGGCGAGCTGATGCTGCCCGGCCTGATCGCGCAGCTCGCCGCGCAATGGCCGGCGCTCGCCACGCAGGTCACGACCGCGTGGGGCGGCATGCTCGTCGAACGCGTCGCGCACCGCGAACTCGACGCCGCGCTGGTGTTTCTGGCCCGCGAGATGGTGCTGCCGCCGCACGTCGAAGGCGAGCGGCTGCTGGCCACGCGGCTCGTCGCTGTCGGCCGCAAGGGCGACTGGCCGCGCCGCAGCTACCGGCTCGCCGACTGCCAGGCGCGCGGCTGGGTGCTCAATCCCGACGGCTGCGGCTTTCGTGCGGGGCTGCGCCGCGCGCTCGACGCGCAGGGGCTGCCGATGCCGGTCACGCTCGAAGCCTACGGCCGCGACCTGCAATTGCAGAGCGTCGCGAACGGCTTCGGGATCGGGCTGATGCCGCTGCCGCTCGTCGAAGGCAGCCCGCTGCGCGACGCGGTCGACATCGTCCCGCTCGCCGATTTCAAGCCGCAGATCGATCTGTGGCTGCTGCACCGGCAGGACGCCGCGCGCTTCAAGGCACCGCTCACGGCCGTGGCCGCGCATGCGCGCACCGCGTTCGCGCTGCCGGCGGATGCGGCCGGGCACGACGAAGCCGCTTGACCACGCGCGACGGCGCCTGCGCGGCGGCGTCGCGTTGGCGTTGGCCTTTGCGTTGGCCTTTGCGTTGGCCTTTGCGTTGGCCTTTGCGTTGGCCTTTGCGTTGGCCTTTGCGTTGGCCTTTGCGTTGGCCTTTGCGACCACCATCCCGCCGCCCCGCTCACGCATCGCTGTCGCGACCGGATACCGGCACGTCGCGTGACGTTCCGCCCGCTTCCGCTTCCGCGTTCGTGGCAGCGCGTCGCGCCGCCGCGTCGAGCACGGCCCGTCCGGCGGCCACCGCGATCGCATCGTCCTGCGGCGTATGCACGCGGCTGCACAGCACGTCGCGATAGTGGCGTTCGAGCGGATTGTGGCGGCTCAGCCCGTGATTGCCCGACAGCTTCAACGCGTGCTCGACCGTGCGGATCGCCTGTTCCGTCACGGTCCGCTTGACGAGGCCGCTCGTCGTCACCGTCGGCGGGTCGCCCGCATCGGTGCGCGCGATGTGCTCGTCGAGCAGCACGCGGTTCGCATGCAGCCACCCTTCGATCTCGCCGACAGCCTCCTGCACGCGCGGCAGCGTCGCGAGCGGCGCACCGAGCCCGCTCGGCGCGCGCGTCGTCGCGAAATCGAGCAGCCAGTCGCGCGACGCGCGGGCGACCGCGTCGTAGAGGCTGCCGAGCAGCGCGACCATCCAGGCCTGCTGGTCGGCCTGCGCATCGACATCCGCATGACTCGCGGCCGACACGGCCCACGCATCGGGCGCGCGCACGTCCACCGCATGATCGGCGGGCAGCCGCACATCGTCGAACACCACCTCGTGACTGCCCGATGCGCGCAGGCCCAGGTGATTCCAGCTTTCGATCACGCGGATGCGCGCATCGACTTCCGTGTCGCGCTCGCGCCGCACGAGGAACACGCCGACGCGCGGCTCGGGTTCGTCCGTGCGGGCCCACACGGCCAGCCAGCGCAGCGCCGGAATGCCGGTGCTGTACAGCTTGTGGCCGGACAGCCGCCAGCCGTCGCCGTCGCGACGCGCGATCGTTTCGGGCAGGCCGCCGCGCGACGGCGAACCGAGCGCCGGCTCGACGCGCAGCGCGTTGATCAGCGCGCCGTCGGCAACCGCGCTGTCGAACACCGCACGCCGCAGGCGCGCGGGCCAGCGGTTGTCCGCGCGGCCGAGCGCGCGATGCTGCAGGTAGGTCATCGTCAGCACCAGCGCGGTCGCCGGATCGGCGCGCGCGACCGCGGCCACGATCCGGCTCGCCTGCGCGAGCGTCGCGCCCGCGCCGCCGTGCTCGCGCGGCACGACCTGCGCGATCAGCCCGGCGCGATGCAGCCGCGCGAAGTTCTCGTGCGGGAAACGGCCGTCGACATCGTTGCGGGCGGCGTCGGCCGCGAGTTCGGGCGCGAGACGCGCGAGCAGCGCGGTAACGCGCGCATCGTCGGCAGGCAGGTGGCGCAGCGACGACTGGGACGACTGGGACGACTGCGACGATAGCGGCGAGGAAGCGGCAAGGCTGGCGGACATCGGTACGGATTCCCTCGGTGACTGGGTAGCGGGATAAAACGTCGTGGCGAAGATCGCTCGGCGAATGGCGGCGGTGGCTCGTGGAGCCGGCGGCAATCGGCGCTGGGTTCGCCGGGGGCGCGTGGCGTGGATCCGGGGCGCTCGCGCACGCATCGGCCGCATACCTCTGCCTTCGACCCGCCCCCCGCTTCCGAACCCGATGCCGATCCGGCTCCCGTCGTGTTGATCCGGCGCGCAAGCCCCGCTCGACACGCAGCCGGCGCCCATTCGGCCCGATCGTGAGCCCATAGCGTATGCGCAACGCACACGCGCCCAAACCATGCAAATCTGATATTCAATTCGGGATTGATTATTTCCGTTCCGCATGATCCCGGCGGTAATCTGCGCTCCATTCCCGCCCGGCCGGCCATCGCTGGCCGCGCCGGGCCGTCCTTGCATCGGAGACCCAGATGAGCGTCGAATTCATCGGCATGATCCAGAGCCAGAAGCAGTCGGAAATCCATCCGCCTGCCGGCCCCGTCGTCGACCCCGACTACGTGCGCGACTTCGCCCGCGCCCACGAAACGGCCGGCTTCGACCGGATCCTCGTCCCGCATCACTCGACCGGCCCGTCGGCGACGCTGACGATCGCGTTCGCGGCCGCGGCGACCGAGCGCATCCACTTCATGCTCGCGCATCGCCCCGGCTTCACCGCGCCGACGCTCGCCGCGCGGCAGATCGCGACGCTCGACCAGTTCAGCCGCGGCCGGCTCGCCGTGCACTTCATCTCCGGCGGCTCGGACAGCGAGCAGCAGCGCGACGGCGATTTCCTCGACCACGACGCACGCTACGCACGCACCGACGAATACCTCGGCATCCTGCGCCGCATCTGGACCGACACGCAGCCGTTCGATCACGACGGCGCGCACTACCGCTTCACGCAGGGTTTTTCGGAAGTGAAGCCGTTCCAGAAGCCGCACGTGCCGATCTACTTCGGCGGTGCCTCGGAAGCGGCGCTGGAAGTCGCCGGCAAGCACGCGGACGTCTATGCGCTGTGGGGCGAATCGCTCGACCAGGTGCGCGACCTGACGACGCGCGTGCGCTCCGAAGCCGCGAAGCACGGCCGGCAGGTGCGCTTCTCCGTGTCGTTCCGGCCGATCCTCGCGGCGACCGAAGACGAAGCGTGGGCGCGCGCGCACCGGATCCTCGACGAAACCCGCCGGCTGCGCGAAGCGGCCGGCCTCGCCACCGGCGGCCCGCAGCAGAGCGAAGGCGCGCGGCGCCTGCTCGCCGCGGCCGAACGCGGCGCGCGCGTCGACAAGCGGCTGTGGACCGAGATCGCGAAGCTCACCGGCGCGCGCTCGAATTCGACCGCGCTGGTCGGCACGCCCGAACAGGTCGCCGACGCACTGCTCGACTACTACGACCTCGGCGTGACGACGTTCCTGATTCGCGGCTTCGATCCGCTCGAAGACGCGATCGACTACGGCCGCGAACTGATTCCGCGCGTGCGCAGCGCCGTCGCGGCACGCGACGCGGCGCGCCGCGCGGCCTGACGTTAAGGGAGCCGCCGACCATGTCCGCCGTCCTGTCTTCGTCCTCGCCCGTGCGCACCGCGTCGGGCCTCGTCCTCGCCGACACGCCGCGCCAGCATTTCTGGTTCGATCCGCCCGCGCCGCGCTTCGACGTCGCCGCCGAGCGCCGCCACCGGCAGGAGCGGCTCGCGGCCGCGTTCCGCCTGTTCGCGCGCTTCGGCTTCGCGTCGGGCCTCGCCGGCCACATCACCGCGCGCGACCCGGAACTGCCCGACCACTTCTGGGTGAATCCGCTCGGCGTGCATTTCTCGCAGATCAAGGTGTCGGACCTGCTGCTCGTCAATTCGCGCGGCGAAACCGCGATCGGCAACCGGCCGCTGAACAAGGCCGCGTTCGCGATCCATGCGGCGATTCACGACGCGCATCCGCATCTCGTCGCGGCCGCGCATACGCATTCGACCTACGGCAAGGCGTGGTCGACGCTCGGCCGCCCGCTCGACCCGCTGACGCAGGACGCGTGCGTGTTCTACGAGGACCACGCGCTGTTCGACGACTTCACCGGGATGGTCGTCGATACGAGCGAAGGCGCGCGGATCGCGGATGCGCTCGCGAAGCCCGACGGCACCACGCACAAGGGCGTGATCCTGAAGAACCACGGCATCCTGACGGCCGGCCCGACGGTCGAGGCCGCCGCGTGGTGGTACATCGCGCTCGACAACGCCGCGCACACGCAGCTGCTGGCCGAAGCGGCCGGCACGCCGCAACCGATCGATCATGCGACCGCGCGACACACGCACGGCCAGATCGGCGGCCCCGACGGCGCATTGCACGCGTTCGACAGCCTGTTCGCGCGCGTCGTCGCCGACGAACCCGACCTGCTCGACTGAGCGCCCGCCGCACGACCGGAACCGGAGACCACACCATGACCAAAACCACCGCACCCGCGCCGACCGGCGCCCATGACGACAAGCGCCGCCGGCTGCTGCGCGCGGCCGGGGCCGCCGCGCTCGCCGCACCGGCGATCACGCTCGGCCGCAAGGCCTGGTCGGCGCCGCCGCTGAAGAAGCTCACGTTCGCGTGGAACCAGAACGCGTTCTGCCTGACGCCGATCGTCGTCGCGCAGGAGAACGGCTTCTTCGAGAAGAACGGGCTGAAGGTCGAACTGATCAACTACAGCGGATCGACCGACCAGCTGCTCGAATCGATCGCGACCGGCAAGGCCGATGCCGCGGTCGGGATGATCCACCGCTGGCTGAAGCCGCTCGAAGCCGGCTTCGACGTGAAGATCATCGGCAGCTCGCACGGCGGCTGCGTGCGGCTGCTCGGGTCGAAGACGGCGGGCGTGACGACCCTGCAGGCGCTGAAGGGCAAGACGGTCGGCGTCAGCGATCTCGCGGCGCCCGGCAAGCATTTCTTCTCGATCCTGCTCGCGAAGAACGGCATCGATCCCGAACGCGACATCACGTGGCGGCAGTATCCGGCCGACCTGCTCGGCGTCGCGGTCGACAAGGGCGAGATCCAGGCCATCGCCGACGGCGACCCGAACCTCTATCTGCTCGAGAAGCGCAGCAACGGCGCGTACACCGAACTCGCGACGAACCTGTCCGGCGAATACGCGCGCAAGGTGTGCTGCGTGATCGGCGCGCGCGGCGACCTCGTGCGCAACGACCGCCCGGCGGCCGCCGCACTCGCGCGCTCGATCGTGCAGGCCACCGAGTACACGCACGACAACCCGAACGAAGCCGCGAAGGCGTTCGCGAAGTACTCGCCGAAGATCAACCCCGACGACCTGCGCAAGCTGTACGCGACGCTGACCTACACGCACCACCCGACCAACGTCGACCTGCAGCAGGAAATCGCGTTCTACGCGGACGATTTCCGCCGCATCAGCGTGCTGAAGAAGAGCACCGACCCGCAGCGCTTCGCGCAGCAGGTCTATGCGAACGTGCTGGGGTGACGCGATGTCGACGATCGAACACGCGTCCGCCGCGCGCACCGCGTCCACCTCGGGCAATGCCGCCACCGCGGCGCCGCCCGCGACTGCCACGTCCCGTCCCGCGTGCACGGCCTGCGACGCGACGCTCGCGGCCGAAGCCCGCCGCGCACGCAGCTGGCCGACCGGCGTCGTCGCGGCGCTCGCGTGGGCCGCGCTCGGCGCGGTGACCTACGTGTGGCCGAACCGCGTCGTCGGTTTCACCGACTGGGCGTACACCGACACGTTCGGCATCGCCGCGTGGGCGATCGGCGCGCTGCTGCTGGCCGCCGCGACGCTCGGCCATCGCGTGCCGGCCACGCGCGCGCGGCTCGCCCGCGTGCGCCCGGCCGGCCCGTGGCTCGTGGCGCTGCCGCTCGTGCTCGCAGTGTGGGAAATCGTCACGGCCAAGACCGGCTGGCTGCCGACGCCGTTCTTCGCGCCGCCGCAGGCGCTGATCGAGGTCTACGCCGACGACTGGCCGCGCCTTGCCGGCAGCGCCGGCAACACGCTGAAGCTGCTTTCCCTCGGGTTTGCGTACGGCGTCGCGGTCGGGTTCGCGGTCGGCGTATCGATCGGCTGGTCGCGCCGCATCGGCTACTGGGTGCATCCGGTGCTGCGCGTGCTCGGCCCCGTGCCGGCCACCGCGCTGCTGCCGCTCACGTTCTACTTCTTCCCGACGAGCTATTCGGCCGCCGCGTTCCTGATCGCGCTGTCGACCGGCTTCCCGGTCGCGGTGCTGACGTGGTCGGGCGTCGCGAGCGTAAACCGGCAGTACTACGACGTCGCGCGCACGCTCGGCGCGAACGCGCGCTTCCTCGTGTTGCGCGTCGCGATTCCGGCCGCGCTGCCGCACGTGTTCGTCGGCATCTTCATGGGGCTGAGCGCGTCGTTCACGGTGCTGGTCGTCGCCGAGATGATGGGCGTCAAGTCGGGGCTCGGCTGGTATCTGAGCTGGGCGCAGGGCTGGGCATCGTACGTGAACATGTATGCGGCGCTGATCGTGATGGCGCTGCTGTTTTCCGGGCTGATCGCGCTGCTGTTCGCGGTGCGCGACCGTGTGCTCGCGTGGCAGAAAGGAACCGTCAAATGGTAAGCGCCGCCGTTCTCGAATCGTCCGTTGCCACGCCGCCCGCCGCGCTCGACGCCACGGCGCCGCGCGGCGCGCGCATCGACATCCGCCGCGTGAGCCACGCGTTCGACGGCCCCGGCGGCCCGCTGCCGGTGCTCGACGACGTCACGCTGTCGGTCGCGGCCGGCGAATTCGTCGCGCTGCTCGGCCCGAGCGGCTGCGGAAAATCGACGCTGCTGCGGCTCGTCGCGGGCCTCGACGCCGCGCGGCAAGGCACGATCGCGCAGGACGGCGCGCCGATCGAACGGCCCGATCCGTCGCGCATCGTCGTGTTCCAGGATCCGACGCTCTACCCGTGGCGCCGCGTGCGCGCGAACGTCGCGCTCGGCCTCGAGGCGCGCGGCGTGGCCCGCACGTTGCAGCATCGCGTCGACGATGCGCTCGCGCGCGTCGGGTTGCAGGAATTCTCGAACGTGTTTCCGCATCAGCTGTCGGGCGGGATGGCGCAGCGTGTCGCGCTCGCCCGCGCGCTCGTCAACGATCCGCGCCTGCTGATCCTCGACGAACCGCTCGGCAAGCTCGATTCATTGACGCGTCTGACGATGCAGGCCGAGCTGACCGCGCTGTGGCAACGCGACGGGTTCTCCGCGCTGCTCGTCACGCACGATGTCGAGGAAGCGCTGTTTCTCGCGCAGCGCGTGATCGTGTTCGGGCCGCGGCCCGCACGCATCGTCGCGGAACTGCGTGTCGACCTGCCGTATCCGCGCCATCGCGGCGACCCGCGTCTCGCCGAACTGCGTCACGAAGCGCTGCGGCATCTCGGACTCGATGCGAGCTGGTAGATGCGCAGTGCCTTTCGCAGGATGGCCGGTGCGCGGCAAGGGCCGCGCCGATGAACGCGCCGCCGTTCGCCGACTGGGCGCTCCTGTTCCTGCAACTGCTGTATCGCGCACAGATCGCGTTGGCCCGGGTGCTGCATGCGACCGGCCTGACCGGCGATGCCGACGGACAGGCCGCGTGGCCCTGGGCACACCGCATCGCGCTCGAAACGCTGCGCATCGACGCGGGGCTCACGCGACAGCTTGCATTCGCCATCGCGATGACCACGCTCGCCGCGGCGCTCGGCTGCATCGCACTCGTGTCGCGCAAGTGGCGGGCGGCAGCGGTAATCGCCGCGCTGGCCGTCGCGTGGTTCGCGCCGTGGCCGCCGCCGTCGCTGTGGCTCGCGCCGGCGGTGCCCACGAGTTTCCAGCGCAGCCCCGCCGCGTTTTCCGTCGTGAACCTGATGCGCGGCGCGCATCTGTATGCGCAGCATTGCGCAGCCTGTCACGGCGCGGACGGCCGCGGCGAAGGCCCGCTCGCGGCGAGCCTCGCGCATTGGCCGCCGACCTTCGCGGGCGCACTGCTTGCCCGCCGGCTCGACGGCGAACTGTATTGGCGCATGCGGCACGGTACGCGCGACGCGCGCGGCGCGGCGTCGATGCCGGGCTTTGCCGCGACGCTCGGCCCGGCCGACACCTGGGCCGTGCTCGATTACCTGAAAGCGCTGTCAGCCGGCAGCGGCGCGCAGGCGGAAGGGGCGTGGCCCGTGCCCGTTCCGCTGCCGGCGCTCGACGTGCGCTGCGGCAGCGCCGCGCCGCAACCGCTCGAGCGCTGGCGCGAAGGCCAGCGCGTGCGCATCGTCGCGCTCGCGCCGGGCGGCACGCCGCCTCTGGAAGACCCGCGCTGGCAGACGCTGCTGGTCACCGCCGGCGATCCGTCCACGCCGCCCCCGCCGGTCGGCACGCGCGCGAACTGCGTCACATCGACGCCCGATGCATGGCAAGCGTTCGCGACGATTGCGGGCGTGCCGACCGCTGCGTTCGGCGGCACGCAACTGCTTGCCGACCGGCGCGGCTGGCTGCGGGCGCGCGCGTTGCCGGGCAGTGCGGGCTGGTCGGCCGACGACTTGCTGTGCCGCTCCGATGCCGCGGCGCGAGCGCCGGCCGGCGCCGCGAACGTCGATCCGCTGACCGCGCTGCTGCTGCGCGTGGACGCCGAACCCGTACGCGACGTGCAGGCCGGGCTCCCGCATTGAATCCCTGAACCGCTTTCCCGACGAACCGAACTTCACGATGAATCCGACCCGACGCCACTTCCTCGCGCAAGCGAGCGCCCTCGCCGCCGCCACCTTCGCCGCCGCGCCGACCACGCTGCATGCGCAATCGGACGCGCGGCCGCTGCTGCGTGCCGGCGACCAGAAAGGCGGGCTGCGCGCACTGCTCGAAGCGGCCGGCGAACTGAACGGCCTCGCGTACGACATCGCATGGACCGAATTCCCGGCCGCCGCACCCCTGGCCGAAGCATTGAACGCGGCGGCCGTCGACTGCGGGCCGATCGGCGACGCGCCGGTGATCTTCGCGCTCGCCTCGGGCGCCCGCATCAAGGTGATCGGCGCGAACCGGTCCGACCCGTACGGCACCGCCGTGCTCGTGCGGCCCGACGCGACGCTGAAGGACGCCGCCGACCTGAAAGGCAAGCGCATCGGCACCACGCGCGGCTCGATCGGCCATTTCGTCACGTTGAAGGCGCTCGACGCGGCCGGCCTGCCGCCCGACGCCGTCTCGTTCCGCTTCCTGCCGCCGGCCGACACGATGCTTGCGCTCGCAACCGGTTCGATCGATGCGTGGGCGACGTGGGAACCCTATACGGCCCTCGCGGAAACGAGCGGCCGCGCGCGCGTGCTCGTCAACGGCCGCGGTCTGTGGTCGGGCTTCAGCTACATCGCGGCGACCGACGCGGCGATCGCGTCGAAGCGCGAGGTGCTGCACGACTTCCTGCAACGGGTGGTGCGCGCGCAGGCCTGGTCGTACCGGCACGTCGACGCGTATTCCGCGGCACTCGCGCGCATCATCGGCATCCCGCCGGCGGCCGCGAAGCTGCAGTTCGAGCGCCGCAACACGCGCTGGCAGCCGATCGACGCGACGGTGATCGCCGGGCAGCAGCGCACGGCCGACTTCTACCTGAAGGCCGGGCTGCTGCGCCAGCCGCTCGACGTGCGCACGACCTTCGACCTCGGCTTTCCGCTGGCATGACCAGCCGCGGCCGTGCGGCGGCCTGCAACCGCCCAAACGGCTTTCGCACGATCTGGCACAATCGCGATTCGACCATCCTGCCCGTGTCAGCCAGCGTCATGCCAGCCATCTCCGAACTCTTCGTCTACCCGATCAAATCCTGCGCCGGCATCGCGCTGTCGCGCGCGCAACTGCTCGAAACGGGCCTCGCGTACGATCGCCACTGGCTGATCACCACCCCGGACGGGATGATGATCACGCAGCGCACGCACCCGCGCCTCGCGCTGATCCGCACCGCGCTCGAGCACGACGCGCTCGTGCTGAACGCGCCGGGCATGCCCGAGATCCGCACGCCGCTCGACGGCGACGCGACGCCCGCCACGCCGAAGATGGCCGCGACCGTCTGGCGCGACACCGTCGACGCGATCGACACGGGCGCCGCGACAGCCGCATGGCTCACCGAATTCCTCGGCACGCCGCTGAAGCTCGCGCGCTTCGGCGCGGATGCGCGCCGCGGCTGCAACCGCAAATGGACCGGCGACATCGACACGCACACGCAGTTCGCGGACGGCTATCCGCTGCTCGTGATCGGCCAGTCGTCGCTCGACGACCTGAACGCGAAGCTCGTCGCGAAAGGCGCGCCGGCGATTCCGATGAACCGCTTCCGCCCGAACATCGTCGTGTCGGATCTCGATGCGTATGAAGAGGATTTCGTCGAGCATCTCGACGCCGAAGGCGACACACCCGTGCGGCTGCGCCTCGTGAAGCTGTGCACGCGCTGCCCGATGCCGACGATCGACCAGGTGACCGGCGCGCCGAACCCGGCGTGGCCGCACGAGCCGACCGACACGATGCAGACCTATCGCGCGAATCCGAACTACGACGACGCGCTGACGTTCGGCATCAATGCAATCGTCGTCGAAGGCGCGGGAGCCTGGCTGGAGGTCGGGCAGTCGCTCGAAGCGGAGATCGGATTCGGCGATTGAGCGATTGGGCGAACCAGCCCTTCTACTGCGCCGCCGTCGGCAACATCACCGTCACGATCAACCCGCCTCCCGCCGCATCGGCCAGCGTCACGCTGCCCTGATGCACGCGCGCGATCTCGCGCACGATCGACAGCCCGAGCCCCGTGCCTTCGACCGTCTGCGTCTTGCTGCCGCGATGGAAGCGCTCGAACACCGCGTCGCGCTCGCCAGCCGGAATGCCCGGCCCGTTGTCGATCACGTCGAGCCGCGCATGGTCGCCATCGCGCGACACGCGCACCGTGATCACCGCGCGGTCGCCCGAATAACGAATCGCGTTGTCGATCAGGTTGCCGATCAATTCGCCGAGCAGGTCTGCTTGGCCGAGCACGTCGACATCCGCCTCGTGCTCGAAGCCGAGATCGATGTCGCGCGCGCGCGCGACCGGCGACCAGTCGAGCGTCACGCTGCGCGCGAGCCGGTGCAGCGCGACCGGCTGGTGCGCGACCGCCTGACCGCTGTCCGAATCGAGCCGCGACAGCGACAGCAACTGCTGGACGATCTTCGCGGCCTGCCGCACCGCACCGTTCACGCGCCGCAGATGCACGTTCACGCGCGGCTGCTCGTCCGGCCGCAACGCCAGCTCGACGCCGGCCTGCACCGCCGCGAGCGGGGTCTTCAGCTGATGGGCCGCGTCCGCGAAGAAACGCCGCCGCGCGACCTGCATCCGCTGCGTGCGGCCGATGTACTGGTTGATCGACTCGACGAGCGGCGCGAGTTCGCTCGGCATGCCGCCGGTATCGAGCGGCGTCGGATCGCCGTCGCTGCGCGCGGCAACCGTCGCCGACAGCCGGTTCAGCGGCCGCAGCCCGCGCCCGACGCCGAGCCACACGATCCCGAGCGCGAGCACGACGAGCAGCCCCTCCTGCAGCAGCGAGCCCATCAGGATCTCGCGCGCGAGCGCCTGGCGCGCCTCGATCGTCTCGCCGACCATCACCCACACGATGCGCGTCTGCGCGGTCGGCACGTCGTGCACCGGCACGCGCAACGCGGCCATGCGCAACTGCTCGCCGCGATAGACGACGTTGTAGTAGCGCGTGACGAATAGCGTGCCGTCGCCCTGCGGCAGCGGCAGGTCCGGATAGCCGGTGATCGTGCGGCCGTTGTCCTCGCGGATCAGGTAATAGATCTTGCCGCCGTCGCCCGACTCGAACATCTCGAGCGCGAGATACGGCAGGTCGACCTCGATCTCGCCCTCGTTGAACCGCACGCCTTCGCGGATCGACTTCAGAGACGACGACAGCGTGCGGTCGAACGCGACGTGCGCGGCGCTCATCGCGCGCTGGTACGTGAGCCACGAGTCGAGCGCGAGCAGCCCGAGCAGCGGCAGCAGCAGCCACAGCGCAACCTGTGCACGCAGGTTCGGGCGTGTCACCATGCTGCCCGCCGGGCTGCACCAGCCAGCGTGGCGGAGAACGCGTGCGGCCTCGCTCCGCGCCCGCGCAGCCGGCCGGCTTTGCCAGGCCGGCCGCGGATGGCTGGCGCGCCCGCGGCAAGCAGCGAACGTGTCGATCCCGAGCAGCGCTTTGGCGCGTACCGCGGCCCCATGCAAAGAAGGCAAGCCTGGCGGTGGTTCATCCGGCCGCCTTCGCTTCGAGCAAGTATCCGAGGCCGCGCAGCGTGACGATCGCGACGCCGGTGTTCTCCAGCTTCTTGCGCAGCCGGTACACGTAGATCTCGATCGCATCCGCGTTGACCGACTCGTCGAGCCCGAAGATCTTCTCCGACAGCGTCTCCTTGTTGATCGCGCGGCCGTTGCGCAGGATCAGCACCTCCAGCACCGAGCGCTCGCGCGGCGTGAGCGGCAGCGGTTCGCCGGCGAGGTGGAAGCTGCGGTCGATACTGTCATACGAAAGCGGCCCGCACTCGACCCGCGAATGCTCGTGGCCGAGGCTGCGCCGGATCAGCGCGCGGGCGCGCGCCTCCAGCTCGGTCAGCTCGAACGGCTTCGCGAGGTAATCGTCGGCGCCGAGATCGAGCCCCTTCACGCGGTCCTCGACCGAGCCGTGCGCGGTGAGGATCAGCACCGGCACCGGATTGCGGCGCGCGCGCAGCCGCCGCAGCACCTCGAGCCCGTCGAGCTTCGGCAGCCCGAGATCGAGGATCACCAGCGCGTAGTCCTGCGTGCGCAGCACATGATCCGCCGCCTCCCCGTCCGCCATGTGATCGACCGCGAAGCGCGCGGCACTCAGCGCGTCGTTCAACGACTGCGCAAGGTTCGGGTTGTCTTCGACGAGCAGCACACGCATGGGGACCTCGGGAAATCCATGACACAAAGGACACTATTGTGAACCGAAATGAAAGCAGGCTGAAAGTGCCTCGCAATTAACATCCGCGTCACTCGAACAACACACACGCGTAACTGGAGGAAGACATGCCGTTTGCACCGAAGCAGCTCGCCGCCGCGCTGGCGATCGTCCTGGGCACCGCCGCCGGCGCCGCCACCGCGCAGGTTCCGGCCGGGTATCCGGGTAACTACCAAGGTGTCGTCGACGCCGCGAAGAAGGAAGGCAAGCTGATCGTCTACTCGACGACCGACACGGGCCTCGTGCGCCCGCTGATCAAGGACTTCGAAAGCCTGTATGGCGTGAAGGTCGAGTACAACGACATGAACAGCACCGAGCTGTACAACCGCTACATCAGCGAGAACGCCGCGAGCAGCACCAGCGCCGACGTGCTGTGGAGCTCGGCGATGGACCTGCAGGTCAAGCTCGTCAACGACGGCCTGATGACGTCGTACGATTCGCCGGAAAGCGCGAACGTGCCGCAATGGGCGCAATACCAGAAGCAGGCATACGGCACGACGTTCGAGCCGCTCGCGATCGTCTACAACAAGCGGCTGATTCCCGAGAACGAGGTGCCGAAGACGCGCACCGACCTGATCAAGCTGCTCACGTCGCAACCCGACAAGTTCAAAGGCAAGCTGACGACGTACGACGTCGAGAAATCCGGCGTCGGCTTCAACGCGCTGACGCAGGACGCGCACCTGAACGAGAAGGTCACGTGGGAGCTCGTGAAGGCGATCGGCGCGACCGGTCCGAAGCTGCAGTCGAGCACCGGCGCGATGATGGAGCGCATCTCGTCGGGCGAGAACCTGATCGGCTACAACATCATCGGCTCGTATGCGTACGCGAAGGCGAAGAAGGACAAGTCGATCGGCTACGTATTTCCGAAGGACTACACACAAGTCGTGAGCCGCCTGGCCACGATCTCGAAGAAGGCGAAGAATCCGAACGCCGCGAAGCTGTGGGTCGACTACCTGCTGTCGAAGCGCGGCCAGACGCTGATCGCGAACCAGGCGAACCTGTACGCGATTCGCACGGACGTGACCGGCGAAACGTCGGCCGCGAGCCTCACGAAGGAACTCGGCGATTCGCTGAAGCCGATCCCGATCGGCACCGGCCTGCTCGTCTATCTGGACCAGTCGAAGCGGCTCGCGTTCCTGAAGCAATGGCAGCAGGCGATCAAGAGCTGATCCGCTGATCGGCTTCGGCTTCGGCCTCGGCCGACCGACGGCCGCCCGCCGCACGCCGCGCGGTCGGCCTCCTTCCCCTTACCGACTTCCTAGAGGCGGCCATCCGGATGGCCGCAGGGGCGAACTCATGCTTTCAACCAGCACACGCGGAGCGGCGCCGGCCGTTCCACCCACCACCGGCCAGGGCGGCGCGATTCCCGCGCTGCAGGTCAGCAACCTGCAGCCGCTCGCCGGCATGCTGCGCTGGATCGTCGTCGCGGTGCTCACCGTCGCGGTCGCGCTGCCGCTCGGCTTCATCCTGTTCCAGAGCCTGCTGTCCGCGCCGTTCTTCGACGCGAACAAGACGCTCGGCGTCGAAGGCTTCCGCTTCATCTTCACCGACCCGGACTTCTGGTCGGCCGTGAAGAACTCGTTCATCATCGCCGGCGGGATGCTGTTCATCTCGATCCCGCTCGGCGGCATCCTCGCGTTCCTGATGGTGCGCACCGACCTGCCCGGCCGTCGCTGGCTCGAGCCGCTGCTGCTCACGCCCGTGTTCGTGTCGCCGATGGTGCTCGCGTTCGGCTACGTGGTCGCGGCCGGCCCGGTCGGCTTCTATTCCGTGTGGTTCAAGGAACTGTTTGGGGTACAGAACGTTCCATGGAACGTGTACTCGATCTTCGCGATCACGATGATCGTCGGCCTCACGCACGTGCCGCACGTGTACCTGTACTCGTCGGCCGCGCTGCGCAACCTCGGCTCGGACGTCGAGGAAGCCGCGCGCGTGACGGGGGCGCGGCCGTTCCGCGTCGCGCTCGACGTGAGCCTGCCGATGACGATGCCCGCGCTGCTGTTCGCCGGCGTGCTCGTGTTCTTCCTCGGCTTCGAGGTGTTCGGGCTGCCGCTCGTGCTCGGCGATCCGGAAGGCCACCTCGTGCTCGCGACCTACCTGTACAAGCTGACCAACAAGCTCGGCGTGCCGTCGTATCACCTGATGGCCGCGGTCGCGGTGTGCATCGTCGCGATCACGTTCCCGCTCGTGCTGCTGCAGCGCCGCCTGCTGAAGACCGCGAACCGCTTCGTCACGGTGAAGGGCAAGGCCGGCCGTGCGACGGTGCTGCCGCTCGGCGTATGGCGCTGGGTCGCGCTCGCGATCGTCGCGCTGTGGCTGATGCTGACGGTGATCGTGCCGATCTCGGGCATCGTGCTGCGCGCGTTCGTGAGCAACTGGGGCGAAGGCGTCGCGCTCGCCGAAGCGCTGACGCTGCAGAACTTCGTCGAGCTGTTCGAGCAGGACAACCTCGTGCGCGCGATCGTCAACACGCTCGGCATCGGCGTGATCGGCGGTGCGCTCGCGATCGGCTTCTACTCGCTCGTCGCCTTCGCCGGCCATCGCCGCAACGACTGGGCGACGAAACTGCTCGACTACCTCGTGCTGCTGCCGCGCGCGGTGCCGGGCCTGCTCGCCGGTCTCGCGTTCCTGTGGATCTTCCTGTTCGTGCCGGGCCTGCGCGAGCTGAAGAATTCGATGTGGAGCATCTGGATCGCATACACGGTCGTGTGGCTCGCATACGGGATGCGGCTCATCCAGAGCGCGCTGCTGCAGGTCGGCCCGGAACTCGAGGAAGCCGGCCGCAGCGTCGGCGCGACGCGCAGCCGCGTGTCGCTCGACGTGACGCTGCCGCTCGTGCGCTTCGGCCTGCTCGCCGCGTGGCTGCTGATCTTCATGATCTTCGAGCGCGAATACTCGACCGCCGTCTATCTGCTGTCGCCCGGCACCGAAGTGATCGGCGCGCTGCTCGTGTCGCTGTGGGCGACCGGCGCCGTCGACCAGGTTGCCGCGCTCTCTGTCATCAACATCGCGATGGTCGGCGCCGGTCTCGGCGTGGCCCTGCGCTTCGGAGTGAAACTTCATGGATAAGCTCATCGTCGACGACCTGCATCTCAGCTATGGCGCCAACCCGATCCTCAAGGGCGTGTCGTTCGAACTGAAGGCCGGCGAAGTCGTGTGCCTGCTCGGCGCGTCGGGCAGCGGCAAGACCACGCTGCTGCGCGCGGTGGCCGGCCTCGAACAGCCGTCCGACGGGCGCATCCAGCTCGACGACCGCGTGTTCTTCGACGGCGCGCGGCACGTCGACCTGCCGGTCGAACAGCGTTCGCTCGGCCTCGTGTTCCAGTCCTACGCGCTGTGGCCGCACCGCACCGTCGCCGACAACGTCGGCTACGGGCTCAAGCTGCGCCGCGTGGCGCCGGCCGAACAGAAGCGCCGCGTGCAGACCGCGCTCGACCAGCTCGGCCTCGGCCACCTCGCCGAGCGCTTTCCGCATCAGCTGTCGGGCGGCCAGCAGCAGCGTGTCGCGATCGCGCGTGCGCTCGTCTACAACCCGCCGGTGATCCTGCTCGACGAGCCGCTGTCGAACCTCGACGCGAAGCTGCGCGAGGAAGCGCGTGCGTGGCTGCGCGAGCTGATCGTGTCGCTCGGGCTGTCGGCGCTCTGCGTGACGCACGACCAGACCGAAGCGATGGCGATGTCCGACCGCATCCTGCTGCTGCGCAACGGCCGCATCGAACAGGAAGGCACGCCGGCCGAGCTGTACGGCGCGCCGCGCTCGCTGTACACGGCCGAATTCATGGGCAGCAACAACCGCATCGATGCGCGCGTCTCGGCCGTCGACGGCGAACGCGTGACGCTCGCCGGCGACGGCTGGGAGCTGCAGGCGCTCGCCCGCGACACGTTCGCGCCGGGCCAGGACGCGCAGGCCGTGATCCGCCTCGAACGCGTGCAGGTCGCCGACGGCCCGGGCGCGAACCGGCTGCAGGCCGACCTCGTCACGTCGATGTATCTCGGCGACCGCTGGGAATACCTGTTCCATTGCGGCGAGATGCGCCTGCGCGCGTTCGGCCAGGTGCCGCGCGCGGCCGGCAAGCACTGGATCGAATTCCCGACCAACGACTGCTGGGCGTTCGCGAAAGCGGGCTGACCCGCGTCGCGGCGGCTCGTGTGCCGCCGCGCAGGCATTCAGGCGCACATCCCTTTGCGACTCGAATCGGCGGACGCTTCATGGCGTCCGCCGATGGCGCACCGAGTACGCGTTTTCCGTTTCGACCAGCCCACAACAACCAAGGAGACACCGTCAAAATGAAGTCACGCGCAGAACATTCGATTCGAACAGTAGTCCTCACCGGTTCGGCCGCGGCAGCCTGTCTCGCCGCGCCGGCCGCGCACGCGCAGTCGTCGGTCACGATCTACGGGATCATGGACGCCGGCATCGAATACACGAACCATGCGGCACCGGATGGCGGCAATTCGTTCAAGCTGAAGTCGGGCAACAAGAACACGTCGCGCTGGGGCTTGCGCGGCGTCGAGGATCTCGGCGGCGGGTTGAAGGCCGTGTTTCGCCTCGAAAGCGGCATCGATCTCGCGAATGGCGCGTCCGACGACGGCCCCGACTCGATCTTCGCGCGCCGTGCGACGGTGGGCCTGAAAGGCAAATGGGGCGAGCTGACGCTTGGCCGCAACTTCACCGTCACGTACGACTACATGATGCCGTTCGACCCGATGGGTTACTCGCAAAACTATTCGTGGGCGTCGTCGTCGATGGCGACCGGCGGGCGCAAGGACGGCATGTTCACGCGCTCGTCGAATGCGGTGCGTTACGACGGTGAATTCAGCGGCTTCAAGTTCGGCGCGATGTATGGCTTCGGCAATGTGCCGGGCAGCGTGAAGACCAGCTCGAAATACGACTTCGCGCTCGGCTACGAGACCGGCCCGTTCGCGGCGGTGCTCACGTTCGACCGGCAGAACGGTGCGGCCGACAGCGTCACGCCGGCCGATACCGTCAACTACATCCAGGGGATTCACGCGGGCCTGAGCTACGACTTCGGCAACCTGAAGACAATGGCCGGCTATCGCAACTACAAGCGCACGTTTCGCACCGCGGCGGCGAACCAGCTGAGCGATATGTACTGGCTCGGCGGGTCGTACCAGTTCACGCCGACGTTCTCGCTGATCGCGGCCGTCTATCACCAGAACATCAAGGGCGGCACGGATGCCGACCCGACGCTGGTATCGGTTCGGGCGCAATACGCGCTGTCGAAGCGCACGGTGCTGTACGCGGCCGGCGCGTTCGCGATCGCGAAACACGACCAGAAGGTCGGCGTGTCGCGCGATTTCGCCGGGTATGGCACCACGCAGGTCGGCGTGACGGCGGGGATTCAGCAGCGGTTCTGAGTGTGACGACGCGGGCGGCGGGTGACTTTCATGTCGCGCCGCCCGTTGTCGGTACGCACCACCGCCCTGCTTCACACCGCGCGTTCGCAATCGTCTAGCGGCTCGACGCGACGGTGGATGCCAGTCTGCCGCCGGTGCGCGCACCGATCGCGTCATGTCCACGGCCTGCGGCCGGTCAATCGCCCTGCATCGTGAATACCGGGCGCACCCGACTGTTCGCATCGCCCCAGTGTTCGCCGACCGCCGACAGCGGCACCGTGCGCGTTTCGAGCGTCAGCCCCGCCGGGCCTGCCGCGTCGAACACGCCGCGCACCGAAGCCAGCAACCCCGGCAGCGACACGCTGCCAATACCGCTGCCCAGCAGTTCGATCGCGGTGGCACGCAATACGGCGCCCGGCAACAGCACGTCCGCGCCGCCGATCGAGCCGATCTGCACGAAGCGCAACCGACGGCCGTCGGGCGTCGCCTTCGCGGCGGAAATCAGCAGTGCGAGCGCGCTAGTCCCCCAAAGATAGTCGAGCACGACGTCCACACCCGCGCGGAAATGCGGTTCGAGCGCGCGGGCCAGATGCGCGTCGTCCTGCTGCAGCGACACGACGGCGTCCGCGCCGGCGTTCAGCAACGCGTCCAGCGCGGCCGCGTTGCGGCCCGTCGCGATCACCTTCGCGGCGCCCAGATGCTTCGCGATCCGCACCGCGAGCCCGCCCGAGGCGCCCGTCGCGCCGTTGACCAGCACCGTCTCGCCCGCGACCAGCCGCGCGCGCTCGGTCAGCGCCGCCCACGACGACATGCCGGGAATCGCGATCGCGGCGGCCGTCACGTCGTCGAGGTTGTCCGGCAGCGGCACGCACTGCGTGTCGGGCACGATCGTGCGTTCGGCCATCGCACCGAACGGCGCGGGCGCGCCGAAGAAATAGACGCGCCGGCCGTCGTCGCCACGCCCCACGCCGTCGACGCCGACGACGAACGGATAGCCGCCGCCGGACGAATAGTGCGTGCCCGCCGCGCGCGCCTGCGCAAGACGGCTCAGCGCAGATGCCGTCACGTCGATCAGACGGTGGCCCGGTATCGCATGCGGCGCTTCGAACTCCATATGAACGGGGCGCTCGCCGGCGCCCGTCACGACTGCTGCTTTCATGCCGACTCCTTGATTGATGGATCTCGATCGACGGTTCCGTCGTGTATCAGCGTGCGTCGAGCCATGCGCGCAGTGCTGGATCGCGCACTTCCAGCACGTCGAACAGGCCGAGCGCACGCAGCGCGGGCAATGCGTCGAGCGCGTCGGCTTCGGCACGGGCGCGCTCGGCGGGCGCCGCATCCGGATCGGTCAGCACGCGCGCATTGACCAGGAACGCGCCGACGGTGCCCTTGCGGATCGTCGTTCCGCCGGCCTCGATCCGGTCGGCATGGTCGGGAAGCATCTGTTCGGCTCGCATCGCGTCGTACTCCGGTTGTCATCGATGGACGCAGTTTAGGCGTGCGCAGCCGGCCAATCTCCGGTATAACAGTCATTCGATACTGAAATCCGGCCATGACCGATCCACTCCTGCCCGCCCGATTCGTCACGTCCGACGACGGCCCGTTCGTCGTTGCAGCCGTTCTGTCGCAGCGCGACCCGCGCATCACGCCGCCGCATGCGCACGCACGCGGCCAGCTCGTCGGCGCACTGAGCGGCTTGGTGTCGATCGGCCTCGACGATCAGGATTGGGTCGTACCGGCGATTCATGCGATCTGGATTCCGCCGCATTGCCGGCATTCGCTGCGCTCGTTCGGGCCGATTTCCGGATGGTCGGCGTTCGTCGCCGAAGCGCGCTGCGCGGGGTTGCCTGACGCGCCGCGCGCGATCCGCACCACGCCGCTGCTTCGCGAAGCCGTGCAGCGCGCGGCAAGCTGGGGCGATGCGGAACTCGATGCCGCGCAGGCGCGCATTGCCGACGTGATCCTCGACGAAATCGCGTCGTCACAGGTAGAGGCGCTGGGGCTGGTGCGGCCGCAGGATCCGCGGCTCATGAAGATCACCGATGCGCTCGCCACGAATCTCGCGAACAACCGGCGACTGGAGGAATGGGCAGCATGGGCCGGCATCGGTGCCCGGACGATGAGCCGCCGCTTCGTCGCCGAGACAGGGCTGACGTTCGCGCAGTGGCGTCAGCAGGCACGGCTGCTGCGGGCGCTGGAGAAAATCGCCGACGGCGTGCCGGTGACGACGATCGCGCTCGATCTCGGGTATGACAACGTGAGCGCGTTCATCGACATGTTCCGGCGGGCGACGGGGACGACGCCGGGAAGGTATATGGAAGCGGGACGATAAGGTCGGCGCGATGCGCCGCGATGACGCAAGCCGATTCCCGTATCCCGTACGATTCAAATAATCGTTCGATAGGCATCGAGTATCTTGCAGGTCTGAACCATACCCAGGCGCTGCAATATTTCGAGATAGCGCTCCGCCAACATCGGCGGATGCTTGAGTGTTTCGCGCTGCCGCCGCGCGGCAGCAATCACTGCTGCCGGCTCGAGATCGAAGAGATTGTCGACGAACACGTCAGGGTGCTGTGCTTCGACACCGTAGGTCGACAGCACTTCTTCCGGGAAATCCTTCTGATTGAACGTCACGATCACGCTGGCGTTGCAACGGATCGCGGCAGCGAGCACGTGTCGATCTCCTGCGTCCGGCAGGGTCAGCCCTTCAATCAGTGCTTCATAGCCGGTCACGACCGCATCGGGTATCGCCCGATCCATCAGGGCGGCTGTCCGGTCGAGTTGCGCAGCGGTCAGGTCTGCCCGATTCCGCAGCAGATTCCGCTTCCATTCGTCGTGGATATCGACACTCCAGCGGGCCCTGAAACATCCGCTCAACGCAAGCCACATCAGGAAATCGCGCAGCGGCGCGGGATAAAGCACACACGCATCGTAGACCGCCGTGAATGGCGAACTCGTCATTCGTAGCCCATCCCGTGCTCCTGCGCCAGTCGGCTCAATTCCTCCATCGCGGCCGCGCTCGCCTGATCGCGCTCGGTTTTGTAGCGCATCAAATCGGAAAATCGCACGCGGCGATGCTTGCCCGTCTTGTGATGCGGCAGCGCATTCGATTCAAGCAGCTTGATCAAATGCGGGCGAGAAACGTTGAGCAGATCGGCAGCTTCCTGCGTCGTCAGTTCCGCATGGACCGGCACGACCTTGACGGCATTGCCGTCGGCCAACTCGGCGAGGATATCGACCAGCAAACGTAATGCGGAAGTCGGAAGCTCGACCTGATGTGCGCGATTCTCGTCATCGAAAATCTGGATGCGTTGTATTTCCGTTCGCGTGGCCAGATACGCTGCGAGCGCGCGCTGCCCTTCGACAGCCGCCCGCATCTCGCGCTCGACGGGCAAGATCGTCTCGGACATCGTGGAATGAGGCATCGCGCGCTCCAAGGAGGTTTGTTGATGGCGCGATTTTATTCGAAACAATCGAAACTCGCAACAAACGAAACAGAATGCGTCCCTTATAAAAGATCCCGTCCGCTTCGCTCAATACGTCCCATCCCCGTTCTTCACCGCGCCCCCACCGCCCCCCTTGAACTGCGCCGCCAACCGCTCCGCACTCCGCGCCAGCAGCGTCGTATCGACCCCCACCGCAACAAACAACGCCCCCGCTTCCAGATACCGCCGCGCCGCCGCCTCATCCGCGCTGAGAATGCCCGGCGCCTTGCCTGCCGCCTTGATCGCCCGGATCGCGCCGTCGATCGCCGCCTGCACCTCCGGATGCCCCGGATTGCCGAGATGCCCGAGATCGGCCGCCAGATCGGCCGGCCCGATGAACACGCCATCGACGCCGTCCACCCGCGCAATCGCATCGATCGCGTCGAGCCCGGCACGCGTCTCGACCTGCACGAGCACGGCCATTTCGTCGTTCGCGCGATGCAGATAGTCGCCGACGCGGTTCCACCGCGACGCGCGCGCGAGCGCACTGCCGACGCCGCGGATCCCGTGCGGCGGATAACGCGTCGCGGCCACCGCCGCGCGCGCTTCGTCGGCGCTCTGCACCATCGGCACGAGCAGCGTCTGCGCGCCGAGATCGAGCACCTGCTTGACGATCACCGGATCGTTCCACGGCACGCGCACGACCGGCTGCGACGGATACGGCGCAATCGCCTGCAACTGCGCGAGGATCGTCGGCACCGTGTTCGGCGCATGTTCGCCGTCGATCAGCAGCCAGTCGAAACCGGCGCCCGCGACGACTTCGGCGCTGTACGGATTCGCGAGGCCGAGCCACAACCCGACCTGCGCGTCGCCACGCGCGAGCGCGGCCTTGAAGACATTCGACGGAATCTGCATCGCTCGCTCACCTCATGCGAAATAGCACTGGATCGTCCCGAGCGGGCCGTAGTCGACGCTGAACGTGTCGCCCGAGCGCGCCGCGCACGGCCGCGTGAACGAGCCGCCGAGCACGACCTGCCCCGGCTCCAGCGCGACGTCGAAGCGCGACAGCCGATTCGCCAGCCACGCGACGCCATTGGCCGGATGGTTCAGCACGCCGGCCGCGACGCCCGTTTCCTCGACCACGCCGTTGCGCGACATGATCGCCGCGACCCAGCGCAGGTCGACGTCCTGCGGCCGCACCGGCCGCCCGCCGATCACGACGCCCGCGTTCGCCGCGTTGTCGGCGATCGTGTCGAACACCTTGCGCGGCCGCTTCGTATCGGGATCGATCGACTGGCTGCGCGCGTCGATGATCTCGAGTGCGGGCACCACGTAATCGACCGCGTCGTACACGTCGAAGATCGTGCAGTTCGGGCCGGTGAGCCGCTTGCCGAGCACGAACGCGAGTTCGACCTCGACGCGCGGCACGATGAAGCGCCCGGCCGGGATCGTGCCGCCGTCGTCGAAGAACATATCGTCGAGCAGCGCGCCGTAATCGGGCTCGTCGATCTGCGACGTGTTCTGCATCGCCTTCGACGTGAGGCCGATCTTGTGCCCCTTGAGCGTGCGGCCTTCCGCGAGCTTGAGGGCGACCCACGCGCGCTGGATCGCATACGCGTCGTCGATCGTGATGTCGGGATGGTCGAGCGAGATCTGGCGGATCTGCTTGCGCTCGCGCTCGGCGTCGTGCAGACGCCGCGCGAGCTGGTCGATGATGGCGGGTTCGAGCATGGTCGGGTCGGGAATGGGGTTCAGCCGGCCCGCTTGTAGCGGGCGTGAATGTTGTTGTGCTTGTACGAGCCGCTTTCGCTGAACTCGGTCAGCTCCATCGACAGCGCGAGATAGCGCTTCGCATACAACTCCGCGAAATGCGCCTTGATCGCGTCGAACAGCGCGTCGCACGCGGCCTGCTTGGTCTCGTCGCTGCGGCCCGAGCCGATCTTCAGCGTCACGTGGACGAACGCGTCGTCCTCCGTGCCGTCGGCGACGCAGTAATCCTGCAGCTCGATCGCGCGCGAGCGGATGCCGCCGGTCGGAAACACGCCGCCCTGCGCGATCAGCGTCGCGTTGATCGTGCGCAGCAGCGCGGGAATGCGCGCGTCGTCGCGGATGTTCGCGGTGTATTCGACGACGATGTGTGGCATGGCAACGCTCCGGATAAGTGATGTGGCACTCAGGCGAGCGGGAAGATCGCGTTGATCTGCCCGGTGCCCGAGCTCGCGAAATAGTCGGTGACGATCTCGACGGGCTTGTCGTAACGATCCCAGCCGAGCAGGCCGAGCAGCATCGCGGTGTCGTGCATGCCGCCTTCGCCGTGACAATGCGTGTTGTACTCGGGCAGCATCGCGCAGAAGGTCTTGAAATCGCCCTGCTTCCACAGCTCGACCACGCGCAGGTCGACCTGCCGGAAGAACTCGCGGCTGATCTCGTGAATCGATTCCTCCGGGCTGCCGTTGTCGTTGAAGCGATGCGACAGCGAGCCGCTCGCGAGGAACGCGACGTTCGAATCGCTCTTCTCGATCGCCTCGAGCAGCGCCTCGCCGAAGCGTCGGCTTTCGTCGAGCTGATGCCACATGCACCAGCCCGCGATCGACACGACCTTGAAGTGCTGGTCGCCGTTCATGTAGCGCATCGGCACGAGCGTGCCGTATTCGAGTTCGAGGCTGTCGATCTCGTGTGCGCGCGTCGCGATGCCGCGTGCGCTGGCCGTCTCCGCGATCAGGCGGCCGAGTTCGGGGTTGCCCGGATACGCGTACTGCATGTCGCGAATGAAGTGCGGCAGCTCGTTGCTGGTATACGTGCCCGCGAACCGCGCATTGCAGTTCACGTGATAGCCGGCGTTGACGAGCCAGTGCACGTCCGACACGACGATCGTATCGACGCCGAGCGCGCGGCAGCGCTCGCCGATCAGCTGGTGGCCGCGGATCGCCGCTTCCCGGCAGCCGTGATGCCTGCCGGGCAACTCCGACAGGTACATCGACGGCACGTGCGTGATCTTCGCGGCGAGGGACAGTTTGCCCATCGTTCAAGTCTCCGTATCGTTCGTTCTTGCCAGCGGCGCCACGATCCGCGCCCGTCACACGCCCCAGCGGGGAATGTGATGCGAACCCATCGAGATGCACACGTTCTTGATCTCCGCGAACACCTCGAAGCTGTACTCGCCGCCTTCGCGCCCGGTGCCCGACTCCTTCACGCCGCCGAACGGCTGGCGCAGGTCGCGCACGTTCTGGCTGTTCACGAACACCATCCCGGCCTCGATGCCGCGCGCGAGGCGATGCACCTTGCCGACGTCCTGGGTCCAGATGTACGACGCGAGCCCGTAGGACGTGTCGTTCGCAAGCCGCAGCCCGTCCTCCTCGTTCTCGAACGGAATCAGGCACGCGACCGGCCCGAAGATCTCTTCCTGCGCGATGCGCATCCGGTTGTCGACGTCGGCGAACACGGTCGGGCGCACGAAATTGCCGTTGCGCAGATGGTCGGCGAGGCCGGCAGGCTTGTCCGCACCGCCTGCCACCACGCGCGCGCCTTCCTGCTCGCCGATCCGGATATAGCCGGTCACCTTCTCCCAGTGCTGGCGCGTGATCATCGCGCCGAGCTGCGTCGCCTGATCGGACGGATCGCCGACCACCAGGTTGTTCGCACGGCGCGCGAATTCCTGCACGAAGCGGTCGTAGATCGTGCGCTGCACGAAGATCCGCGAGCCCGCGGTACAGCGCTCGCCGTTGATCGAGAAGATCGTGAACAGCGACGCGTCGAGCGCGCGGTCGAAATCGGCATCGTCGAAAATCAGCACGGGCGACTTGCCGCCGAGCTCCATCGAGTATTTCTTCAGGCCCGCGCGCTCCATGATTCGCCTGCCCGTGACCGTGCCGCCCGTGAACGACACCGCGCGCACGTCCGGATGGCGCACCAGCGCGTCGCCGGCCGTCGCGCCGTATCCCTGCACGACGTTCAGCACGCCCGCCGGAATGCCGGCTTCGAGCGCGAGCCGGCCGAGCTGGTCGGCCGTCAGCGGCGACAGCTCCGACATCTTCAGCACGGCCGTGTTGCCGAGCGCGAGACACGGCGCCGTCTTCCACGTCGCGGTCATGAACGGCACGTTCCACGGCGACACCAGCGCGCACACGCCGACCGGCTGGTACAGCGTGTAGTTCAGCATCTGGTCGTCGACCGGATACGTGCGGCCGTTCATCTGCACGCACACTTCCGCGAAGAAGTTGAAGTTCTCGGACGCGCGCGGAATCAGCTGCTTGCTCGTCTGCGCGATCGGCAGGCCGGTGTCCTGCGTCTCGAGCGCGGCGAGCATCGGCACGTTCTTCTCGATCAGCTCGCCAAGCTTGCGCATCAGCTTCGCGCGCTCCTTCGCGGGCGTGTTCGCCCACTTCGGGAATGCGTCCTTCGCCGCGCGCACGGCCGCGTCGACTTCGGCCTCGCCGGCCGACGCGACGTCGGTGATCGCGTCGCCCGTCGCGGGATTCAGCGTCGTGAAGGTCTCGCGGCTCTCGACCTCACGGCCGCCGATCCAGTGCTTGATGGTCATGTGCTCTCCTTGGGCGACGGGCTCAGCCGGCGCGATAGTAGTCTGCTTCGCCGACGATCGTGTTCACGAGCCGGCCGATTCCTTCGATTTCGGTCACCACTTCGTCGCCGGGCTTCGTATCGGCCAGCCCTTCCGGCGTGCCGGTCAGGATCAGGTCGCCCGGCGAGAGCGTCATGAAGCTGCTGATGTGCTCGATCAGCGCGGGCACGTCGAAGATCATGTCGCGCGTGCTGCCGCGCTGCGTCTCCCGGCCGTTCACCGTCGTGCGCAGCGTCAGGTCGCCCGCGTCGCCGATCTCGTCGCGGCTGACGAACCACGGCCCGAGCGGCGTGCAGGTATCGCGGTTCTTCACGCGCAGGTTCGGGCGGTAGTAGTTTTCGAGGTAATCGCGGATCGCGTAGTCGTTCGCGACCGTGTAGCCGGCGACGTGGTCGAGCGCCTGCGCGCGGCTCACGTTGCGCGCCGGGCGGCCGATCACGACGGCCAGTTCGCACTCGTAGTGCATGTGCGTCGCGTCCGCCGGGCGCACGGTGCGCGAGCGGTGACCGATGAACGTGTTCGGCCCCTTCAGGAAGATCAGCGGCTCGCTCGGCGCGTTGAACGCGAGTTCCTTCGCGTGGTCCGCGTAGTTGAGGCCGAGCGCGAACGTCGTGCGCGGCGCGACGGGCGGCAGCCACGTCACCACGTCCTCGGCGACCACGCGGCCCGTGTCGAGGCGGATCGCGCCGTCGCCGGCCGGTTCGGCCGCATGCAGTGCGCCGTTGTAGATCACGCGCGCCGTCTTCATCGTGCTTCCTCCGCAATCAGCGTATGCCGCAACGTGCCGATGCCGGCGGCGGCAATCTCGATCGTGCTGCCCGCGCGGGCACGCGGTGCGCCACCCGCGACGCCGAGCAGCAGCACGTCGCCCGCGTCGAACGACATGAATGCCGTCACGTCGGCGATCAGTTCCCGCACCGGGCGGATCAGCGTGGCGGTCGACGCGGACACCACGGCGTCGCCGTCGATCCGCACGGTCAGGCCGATCGCGTCGACATCGCCGAGCGCGGCCGCCGGCACGATCGCCGGGCCCAGCGGGCAGGAGCCGTCGCGACACTTGAAGCGCACGGCCGGACGGTAGTAATCGGGATGCGGAACCGACACGTCGCTCGCGAGCGTGAAGCCGTGCACGTAATCGAGCGCCTGCGCGGCCGGCACGCGCGTCGCGCGCCGCGAGAACACGACGGCCAGCGACGCGCCGATCTCCAGCGCATCGACGCCCGCCGGCACCACGACGGCCGCACCGTCGGCCGCATGCGTGTTGGCCGGTTTGATGTAAAGGATCGGCGCCTGCGGCGGACGGCCGTAAGGCGGTGCGTGCACGGCATCGCCGAGCGCGTCGAGTGCGGCGCGCTCGTTGAGCAGCGCACCGTAGACGGTACCAATGGCGACCGGCAGCGGCGGCGCCGCGGCGGTCCTGCAAGACAGCTCCATGCGTCATTCCCCTGCCGCGCGTGGCGGCGCATCGTCAATAGTTAACATCTTAAGTAAACAATCGGACGCTGGCAACCGCGATTACCCTGATACATGAAATTCAGTACCGTCGGCTGTTAAGATTGATGCGTCCCCGTCCATTCCCCACCCCCGATGAACCGTACGCTCGACCATCGCAACCTGGCCATGCTGCTGCTCGAGGCCCGCGAAACGCTGATGGGCCTGTTCCGCCCCATTCTCAAGGAATTCGCGCTGACCGAACAGCAATGGCGGATCATCCGCGTGCTCGACGGCGAGCCGGCGAATGCGCTCGAAGCGGGACAGATCGCGCGCCGCTGCTGCATCCTCAGCCCGAGCCTCACCGGCGTGCTGGAACGGATGGAGCGCGACGGCCTGATTACGCGCACGCGCGCGCAGGAAGATCAGCGCCGGCTGCTGGTGAGCCTGACGCCGCAAAGCAGGAAGCTGGTGACCGAAATCGGCCCGCGCATCGACGAGCAGTATCGCCAGCTCGAAGCACGTTTCGGCCAGGACGGCCTGGACGACATCTACCGTGCGCTCGACCGGCTGATCGAACTCGGCAGCGCGTCGTAGGGCCTGCCGCGGCCGGACCGCGGCGAGCAGCGGCGGGTGACCCCGCACCCGGCAACCGGCAAGCCGCGGATCGCGCGGGCCGTCAGTGCAGCGCCCCGCGCATCAGTTCGGTCACCGCGACGCCGCGGGACGTGCGCATGCATTCCTCGACGTAATCGATGAACGGCAGCGGCTCGAAATCGATTTCGTCGCGCACGCGGCGGTTGTCGAACACGCGATCGACCGTCGCGAACTCCGCGCCACGCTGCAGCGCCCGGCCGATCACGCGCTCGAGCGCCGGATCGGACCGCCCGAGCACGTCGCGCACCACGAGCGGCAGGTCGGCCGGCGCGCACGCGGCGTAACGCGGCGCGCCCGTCATGCCGGCCGCCTCGTCCATCGCGCGCACGATCTGCGCGACCTGCGGTGCCTCGTCGCCGGCCGACACGTGGTACACGTCGTGCATCAGTGTCGGCTTCACGGCCAGCAGCATCGTCGCGCGTGCGACGTCGTCGACCGACACGATATCGATGCGCGTCATCGGCCGCGCGGTGAAGCGTCGCGCCGCGTGCGCGACGCGGAACATCCAGAACGAATTCGGCGCGGGCCGCGTGCCGAGCACCGTGTGACCGACGACGTGCGACGGACGCACGACGACGAGCGGCAGCCCGAGCGCGCGCAGGCGCTGCTCCGTTTCCGCCTTCGCTTGCAGGTAGCCGGCCGCGAGCACCGCGCCGTGCAGCCCGTCGCTGCCCTGCGCCGCGTCGCTCGCCGCCGCACCCGCCATTTGCTCGTAAACGATCCCGCCGCGGCCCGCATGCGCATAAGCGGTGCCGACGTACACGAAACGCTGCAGTTGCGGTGCGTGCGCGAACCGCTCGGCAAAGCGCAGCGATTCGGCGAGGTCAGCCTGCAGATGCGTACCGTCGGCCGGCGACGCGTGGCCCGCGCAGTGAATCACGTGCGTCGCGCCGGCGAGACGCGGCGCGTCGGCGCCCTGCCATACGTCGCCGAGTGTACCGACGACCACGTTCGCGTCGCCGAGACGCGATGCCCAGTACGGCGCGAGCCCCGCGCGCAGCGCCGCTTCACGCAAACGCGCGACCGCGTGGCCGCGATTCCCGGCGCGCACGACACACACGATGCGCTCGAGCAAGCCTGCGTTGACGAGCGCCGTCAGTACGGTACTGCCGATGAAGCCGGTCGCGCCGGTGAGCACCAGCCGCCCGACGTTGGCCGCCGCGACCGGTGCGCTGGCCGGCGACACGAGGCTCGTGCGCCAGTTGAGCGACAACGCGGTTTTCCAGATCAGCACGATAGTCTCCTTCGAAGAATCGGCCGGACGGCGCGGCAGCCCCGGATCGCGGCGCTGCGCACGGCGGTCGGCCGGGCCGGGGCCGACGCTCGCCCCGGCAGTCCCGACCGGCTGCGGCCCGCGATCGCGTCGATCGCGTCTCTGACACGAGGCGGCGGCTTGCCACGGACGGGCCGTCCGCGGCGCAGGATCGGGAAAATCCAAGTGTGGGGCCGGATCGTCCGCAAGTCTGTCCTGAAAGTTTCGTGAAAGTGTGTGGTTTTGTGCGCGTATGTCGGCGTGTGTCGTGCCGGCCGGCTTGTCAACTCGGTGAAACGCCCGGCCGGGCAGCTTTCGACTGAGGCTCGCCGGCGCGCTGCGGGCCAGCGCTTCGGCGCGACACATCGACGCGCCCCGGCCTAGTCATCGCATATCCCGGGCAAACCCGACGCGACGCCGCGGCATGCCGATCGCGGTGGCGTCTGCGTTTGCGCGCGGGGCCGGAATCCGCGCGTATCGTCAGACGTCCTTTCATCCGAGACACTTATAGACGCAATGCGGACTTATTGAGGATTATCACTTGCGTTTCACTGCAGTCTATCTAGACTATCCAAACCAAATCGGTCGAATGTGTCATTTTCTACTTTCCAGGAGACGTTCCAATGCGCCTCACTATTCGGATTAATGGCAGCGAATCGGCAACCCGGCACTCGTACGCGGTGTTGTGGGTCGATACCGACGAGCGGCTGTGGTCGCGCGAGGCACACCAGGGCATCGATCTTCCGGCCTGGGGCAAGGTTCGGGACGTGGAAGGCGCGATGGCCCTCTGCGCCGCCGACAGTGGGAATGCCGTGTGCCAGTTGAAGGGCCTGTCGTTCAGCGCGACGCAGCGCGAACAAGGTACCGCGGTGCTCGCCGGCGAGCACCCCGACGGCGCGTGGCGACTGCAGGCGGTCGATCGCTCCACGGCGGAGCCGGAATACCACGAATTCATTTCCGTCGCGCGATAGGTATTTTTGACGGCAATCCTCTGCGGTTTTCGGGTTTATTCCGGTTTCCGCGATATTCATTTCGATATTCAGAAATAACGGCGCCTCTTTTCGAGGCGTTTTTATTTTTCCGTCCCGAAAATAATCGGGGCCGGGTTGATTGAGTCGCGTCCGCGGTGACGACCCGCCGCGCCATTCCGATTCGTCGGCGACATCGGGCAATGCCCGCGCCGCCGTCCCCGCCTTCGTCCCCGCCTTCATCCCGCCTTCATCCCGCCTTTTCCGCCCGAAGCCCGGTCGCCGACGCGCATCTTTTACGGGGCCGAAGCACAGTTTCCCCACACGACGTTTACTCATTTATTACAATCACATTATTCCGACTGACTTGCCGCCGTCCGGCGGCCCGACCCGGCCCTTGCATGAAAAAGAAGACCCACCCCGCCGATCCGTACGCCGCCGCGACCAAGCATCCGATGCTCGCATCGCGCCTGCCGATGTGGCGCTCGAAGCTGGTCGTGATCATGGTGTCCGTCGGTTTCGCCGCGCTGATCGGACGCGCGTTCTGGGTGCAGGTCGCGAACCAGGATTTCTATGTCGGGGAAGGCCAGAAGCGCTACCAGCGCACGATCGAGCTCGACGCGATGCGCGGGCGCATCGTCGACCGCAACGGCGCGATGCTCGCGGTCAGCCTGTCGACCTATGAAATCTGGGCAAACCCGAAACAGGTCGCCGAAATCGACTATCCGCAGATCGCGAAGCTGCTCGACATGCCGCTCGCGGAAGTGAAGCGCCGCCTGCGCAACGACCGTACGTTCGTGCTGCTCAAGCGGCAGATCGACGCCGAGACCGCAAGCCGGCTCGACAAGCTCGAGATCGACGGCATCACGCAGATCGCCGATTCGAAGCGCTTCTATCCGGAGGGCGAATCGGCCGCGCACGTGGTCGGCTTCACCAACGTCGAGGACAAAGGCCAGGAAGGCGTCGAGCTCGCGGCGAACGGGCGGCTGTCGGGTACGTCCGGGCAGCGCGAGGTGATCCGCGACCGGCTCGGCCGCATCGTGTCCGACACGCGCCCGCTCGTGCCCGCGCAGCACGGCGCGACGATCGAACTGACGATCGACCGGCGGATCCAGCAACTCGCGTTCAGCCAGCTCAAGGCCGCGGTGCTCGAGAACAACGCGGTGGCCGGCAGCGTCGTCGTGCTCGACGCGCAGAACGGCGAAATCCTCGCGCTTGCGAACTATCCGACCTTCGACCCGAACGACCGTGCACGCCTCACGGGCCAGCAACTGCGCAACCGCGCGGTGATCGACACGTTCGAGCCGGGCTCGACGATCAAGCCGCTCGTCGTCGCGCTGTCGATCGACGAGCGCAAGGTCACGCCGAACACGATCATCAACACGTCGCCGGGCACCTACAAGATCGGCCCGGCCGTGATCCACGACACGTCGAACCACGGCTCGCTGACCGTTTCACAGGCACTGCAGAAGTCGAGCAACGTCGCGCTCGCGAAGCTGGCGCTGAACCTGCCCGCCGAAACGATCTGGAACAAGTACCAGGAATACGGGATCGGCCGCGCGCCGGAACTGACGTTCCCGGGCGTCGCGTCGGGCCGCCTGCGCGGCTACAAGCGCTGGCGGCCGATCGAGCAGGCGACGATGGCGTACGGCTACGGGCTGTCGATGTCGCTGCTGCAGATCGCGCAGACCTACACCGCCTATGCGGGCGACGGCACGCTGCACCCGGTGTCGCTGCTGAAGAACGGTTCCGACCCGCAGACGACCGCGGCCCATCGCGGCCACCGCGTGACGTCGCCGCAGACCGCGGCGGCGATCCGTTCGATGCTCGAGTCGGCCGTCGGCGAAGGCGGCACGGGGCGCCGCGCGCGAGTCGACGGCTACCGGATCGGCGGCAAGACGGGCACGGCGCGCAAGCAGGTCGGCGCAACCTATGCGAAGGGCAAGTACCGCGCACTGTTCGCGGGGATGGCGCCGATGAGCAATCCCCGCCTGATCGTCGCGGTGATGATCGACGAGCCGCGCGGCAAGGGCTATTACGGCGGCACGGTGGCCGGCCCGGTGTTCTCGTCGGTCACGAGCGGCTCGCTGCAGCTGCTCGGCGTGCCGCCGGACGCGCCGGTCGAGCCGACGCCGAATGCGCCGCTCAAGGCTGCCGCGCCGCAAAAGACGGTCGCGGCGCCGAAGGCCGCCGTGCAACCGAAGACGGCAGCCGGGCAACAGGCGTCGGCACCTGTGAAAACGGCCGCGCAAGCCGGCGCGGCCGTAGAGAGAAAGGCGGCGGGCTGAAGCCGCCTGGGCGTTGCTGAAGTCGCCGGGGCGCGGCGCGGCGGCGAACAGGTCGGCTGACGGAACGAGATCGGCTAGTCGCTACGTAGAACCCGCCGCACGCGCCGCTCCGAGAGGCCGGCGCAATCCTGTAATCCCGGCGATCCGCGCAGTCGCAGCGATCCTGTCGACCCGCGCGATCCCAGCCGCTAACCATCAATGCGCGGCCGCCACCGGCTTCGCCATCCTGCCGAGCACGTGCTCGGTCATCCCGCGCGCGAGTTCGCTCTCGCTCATGAACACGGTGCCGATGCCCTCGCTCGACAGCAAGTCGGCCTCGTCGCTGCTGTTCGTGCACAGCACGACCTCCAGCGCCGGATTGAGCGTGCGCGAGATCTCGACGATCTGCCGCACGTCGAATACGTCCGGCAGCGTGACGACCAGCATCCCGGCGCGCGCGATATGCGCCTGCACGAGCACGATCGGCTCGATCGCGTCGCCCGACACGGCCGCGACACCGTCCGCGCGCAGCTTCTCGACGAGCTCGCGATTCTGCTCGACGACGACATAGGCGATCCCGCGCTCGTCCAGCGCGTGCGCGATCCGCGTGCCGACCTTGCCGTAGCCGACGATCACGACCTGGCCGGTCAGGTGCGTCTGCGGCGTCGACATCGGCAGCGCGGCGAGCGGATCGTCGCGTGCCTCGAGCTTGCGCGCGAACGCCGAATGCTTGCGGATCCATGCGAGCGCCGGATCGATCATCGCGAACAGCAGCGTGTTCATCGCGATCGAGATCAGCGCGACCGCGAGAATCAGGCTTTGCCCCTCGGCCGACAACAGCCCGAGCGCACGTCCGAGCCCCGCGAGGATGAACGAGAACTCGCCGATCTGGGCGAGGCCGGCGCCGACCGTCAGCGCGGTGTTCAGCGGATAGCGGAACGCGATCACGAGCGCGACCGCCGCGAGCGTCTTGCCGATCAGCACGATCGCCGCGACCTCGATCACATGCAGCGGCTCGGCGAGCAGCACCTTCGGGTCGAACAGCATCCCGACCGAAATGAAGAACAGCACCGAGAACGCGTCGCGCAGCGGCAGCGTCTCGTCGGCCGCGCGCCGGCTGAATTCCGACTCGCGCATCATCATCCCGGCGAAGAACGCGCCGAGCGCGAACGACACGTCGAACAGCTTTGCCGCGCCGAACGCGATGCCGACCGCCGCGGCGATCATGCACAGCGTGAACAGTTCGCGCGAACCGGTACGGGCGACGAGCCACAGGATGCGCGGGAACACGCGCTTGCCGACCACGAGCATCAGCGCGATGAACGCGGCGACCTTCAGCATCGTGACGCCGAGCGTGCCCCACACGCTGCCGCCGGCCGCGTGCGCGTCGCCGGGCGGCGTGCCGCCGAGCAGCCCCGCGACGGGCGGCAGCAGCACGAGCACGAGCACCATCACGAGATCCTCGACGACGAGCCAGCCGACCGCGATGCGTCCGTTGACCGTCTCGACGAGCCCGCGCCCCTCGAGCGCCCGCAACAGCACGACCGTGCTCGCGACCGACAGCGCGAGCCCGAACACGAGCGCCGCGCCGACGCTCCAGCCCCAGGTGAGCGCGAGCCCGCCGCCGAGCAGCGTCGCGACGGTAATCTGGACGACGGCCCCCGGCAGCGCGATCTTGCGCACCGCGAGCAGGTCGCCGAGCGAGAAATGGAGGCCGACGCCGAACATCAGCAGCATCACGCCGACTTCCGCGAGCTGCTGCGCGAGCGACAGGTCGCCGACGAAACCGGGCGTGCCGGGGCCGATCACGATCCCGGCGAGCAGATAGCCGACGAGCGGCGGCATTTTCAGCAGCGACGCGAGGTAACCGAAGATCATCGCGAGACCGAATCCGGCCGCGAGCAACGCAATCAGGCTGACGTCATGAGGCATCCTCCCTCCCGAGTTCTTGTAACGATTTAGTAAGGTTCAAGAATGGAAGGATAAGGGATGAGGCGAAAAATTGGCGCGCCACGGCGAAAAATTCACGCATTGGCGCGCCATTGCGGGGTACAACCCCGGGCGGGTGGAACACGCGCCCCGCGGGCCAGTGGGCGCCGCGAGGCGGATCGATCGGGCGGGGCCGGATGCCCCGCCGCGTGCGTCAGCGCGACGCCTGCGGGAACCGCGCGCCCGGCGGCGGCTCGGGCCGCGTCGACGGCGTGCCCTTGCGCACCTTCGCGACCTGCGCGGCCGTGATCGGCGCGCCCGTATTGCCCCAGCTCGTGCGCACGAAGTTCGACACGTCTGCGACTTCCTGGTCCGACAGGCGCCAGCCGAACGGCGGCATCGTGAAGGTCGACGGCGCCGTATGGGTGCCCTGCAGCGCGCTGCCTTCCAGCACGACGTGGATCAGCGACGTCGGATCGTCGCCCTGCACGACCGGGTTGCCGGCGAGCGCCGGGAACACGCGCGTGTAGCCGTGGCCGTCGCTGCGGTGGCACGCCATGCAGTTGTCGCGATAGACGGCGGCGCCCGGCTTGCTCGCGTCGCCGGTCTGCAGCGCCTTCGCCGCGGCCGCGTCGTACACGTGCGGCTGCTCGCCCTGCACGCGCGGCGGCAGCGTCTTCAGGTAGCGCGCGATCGCGGTCAGGTCGCCGTCGCTCATGTGCTGCATGCTGTGGCCGACCACGTCCGTCATCCCGCCGAACGCGGCCGTGCGCAGCGTGCGGCCGGTCTTCAGGAACTGCACGATCTCGGTTTCGTTCCACGTGCCGAGCCCGGTGCGCGGCTCGCCGCGCAGGCTCGTCGGTACCCAGCCGTCGATCGCCGCGCCGCCGGCCAGGAAGTCGAGGCCGCCCGCATCTGTCAGCGCGCGTTCCTGCATCGTCGCCGCGCGCGGCGTGTGGCACGCGCCGCAATGGCCGAGCCCCTGCACGAGATACGCGCCGCGCGCGACCACCGGATCGGTGTACGGCGTCGCATCGAACGGCTTCGGCGCCGGCGCGAACATCTTGCGCCAGAACGTCAGCGGCCAGCGCATCGACAGCGGCCACACGATGTCCACCTTGCGGTTCTCGTGCTCGACCGGCGCGACGCCGTGCATGAAGTACGCGTACAGCGCCTTCATGTCGTCGTCGGTCAGGCGCGCATAGGACGGGTACGGCATCGCCGGGTACATCGTGTCGCCGTTCTTGCGCACGCCCTCGCGCACCGCGCGGGTGAAGTCCTCATACGTCCAGCCGCCGAGGCCCGTCTTCGGGTCCGGCGTGATGTTCGTCGAGTAGATGCCGCCGATCGGCGTGTCGAACTTCAGCCCGCCCGCGAACGGCTTGCCGCCGCTCGCGGTGTGGCACGCGATGCAGTCGCCTGCACGGGCCAGATATTCGCCGCGCTTGACGAGGTTCGCGTCGGCAGACTGCGCGGCCGGTGCGGCGGCCGGGCCCGAAGCCGCGGCGGGCGCGGATGCCGGCTGCGCGAACGCGGTGCCGCCCGCGAGACCGAACGCCGCCCATGCCGTGCCGATCGCCAGTGCGCGCCGCAGCGGGGAAATCCGGCGCGCGGCCTTGTAGTGGTTCACTGTCCTCTTCATACGGTCACCAGCGGGGCGGGATTTTTCAGGTATTGCTCGCGGATCGCACGTGCCGACCAATAGGCCAGCGCCGCGATGATCCCGGTCGGGTTGTAGCCGATGCCCTGCGGCAGCGCCGACGCGCCCATCACGAACACGTTGTGCACGTCCCAGCACTGCAGGTAGCGGTTCAGCACGCTCGTCTTCGGGTCGGTGCCCATGATCGCGCCGCCGACCAGGTGGGTCGTCTGGTACGCGCGCGAATCGAAGTGCTTGCCGAACTCGCGCGTCGACACGCCGATCGCCTTCGGCCCCATCGCTTCCGCGATCTTCTTCATC
Organism: Burkholderia sp. SCN-KJ; assembly: GCF_024656005.1. Taxonomy (NCBI): domain Bacteria; kingdom Pseudomonadati; phylum Pseudomonadota; class Betaproteobacteria; order Burkholderiales; family Burkholderiaceae; genus Burkholderia; species Burkholderia sp. SCN-KJ. The sequence goes on along the minus strand of NZ_JANKOG010000006.1, from coordinate 146,718 downwards.
TGCCCGGTCACGTATTGCGCCATCCTGATGTCGTTGTCCTTCCAGTCGAAGGTCATCCGCAGCAGCGGCTGGCCGTACGAATCGCGATAGGTCGGATCGAGGTCGAGATACACGTCGCGGTACGACATGTTCGTGCCGTGCGCGTCCATCGAGATCGTGTGCGCGTAGTTGTCCTTCACGGCCTTCTTCCACGCGGCGCCCCACTGCGGCGTGCCCGGCGGCGTCGCGATGCCGCTGATCGGCTTCACGCCTGCCTGGTTCACCCACAGCGGCGAGCCGCCGACGAAGCCAAGCGGGCCGTGGTCGAAGTTGTCCGCGTTGAAGTCGTCCACCGCGACGCCGTTGCCGCCCGCGCCGATGAACGGGTTCGTGTAGGTGTCCTTGTCGAAGAACGCCTTGATCGTCGACAGGTTCTGGTACGCGAAATTGCGGCCCACCACGCCCTCGCCCGAGATCGGGTCGTACGGCTTGCCGATGCCCGACAGCAGCAGCAGGTGCACGTTGTGATACTGGAATGCGGCGACGATCACGAGATCGGCCGGCTGATGCACTTCACGGCCAGCCGGGTCGACGTAGGTGACGCCCGTCGCGCGCTTCTTCGTGTCGTCGAGGTCCACGCGCAGCACGTGGCACTTCGAGCGCAGCTCGAAGTTCGGCACCTGCTTCAGCGCCGGGAGGATGTTCAGGTTCGGCGATGCCTTCGAGTACATGTAGCACGCGTAGCCGCTGCAGTAGCCGCAGAAGTTGCACGGCCCCATCTGCACGCCGTACGGGTTCGTGTACGGACCCGACGTGTTCGCCGACGGCAGCCGGTACGGATGCAGCCCGAGCGACTTCGCGGCATCGGAGAAGCGCTGCGCCGAATACGTATTGAGCTGCGCGGGCAGCGGAAAGTTGTCGCTGCGGTTCGCCTCGAACACGTTGCCGTCGCCGACCACCTTGCCGCCGACCTTGTAAGCCTGCCCCGACGTGCCGAACACCTTCTCGGCGAAGTCGAAATACGGCTCGAGTTCGTCGTAGGTGACGCCCGTGTCCTGGATCGTCATCCCTTCGGGGATGAACTTCTTGCCGTAGCGCTCTTCGTAGTGGCTGCGCAGGCGCAGCTCCTCCGGCGTGATCCGGAAATGCACGCCCGACCAGTGCAGCCCCGCGCCGCCGACGCCCTCGCCCGGCAGGAACGCGGCGAGCTGCCGGTACGGCAGCGCGGTGTCCTGCACGCCGTGGCGGATCGACACGGTCGTCTTCGACAGGTCGAGGAACAGCTTCTTGCGGACGTTGTAGGTCAGCTCGTCGATCGTGTTCGGATACGCGCCGTCCGGATAGGTGTCGCGATACTCGCCCCGCTCGAGCGCGACGACGTTCAGGCCCGCTTCGGTCAGTTCCTTCGCGAGAATCGCGCCGGTCCAGCCGAAGCCGACGATCACCGCATCGACGTGCGGCTTCTTTTCTGCGGCCATCAGGTGCGCTCCCCGTTGATCGAGACGGGGCCGTACGGATAGGGCTTGCCGTTCTGGTTGACGAAATCCATGAAGTCGGCGCGCGCGCCCGGAAACCCGATCATCTTCCACGCGGCCATGTCGTGATTGCCGCCATGCACCGGATCGCAGAAGTAGCCTTCGCGCGTGTTCTGCAGCAACAGACCGAAGAACACCGTGGACGGCACGTCGTCGATCTGCGCGCCGCCTTTCTCCAGCGCACCGAGCACGGTGTCGCGGGTCGGCGCGTCGAGGTCGGCGAACGCCTTGCCGTGGGCCTTTTCGCAATAGCGGTTGACCGCCGCGATGCCGAGCCGGTAGATGTCGCGCGGCACGAGCTTGAGCTGGTAGCCGAGCTCGGGCACGCCCTGCTGGAACGGCCCCTGCATGTACCACGTCGCGCCGTGCGCGTACGGGGTTTCCATCTGGCGGTCGATGAATTCGGGCACGCCCGATTCGAGCGCACCGGGGCCTTCGGCATCGGCCGGGATCAGCCGGTCGACGGCGGCCTGGACGAACGACCACTCCTTCGCATCGAAGAAGGTCGGCTTGTACGGCGCGCGTTCGGCGCCGGTCGACGCGGTGGAGGCATTGCCGGCCGCGGTCGAGGACGACGACGAGCGCAGGTCGCAACCGGCGACCGACGCGATCGGCACGAGTGCGACCGACGTGCGCAGGAAGCGGCGACGCGAGTTGGGTTTGTCGGGTGGCGTGGACATGGTCGGATGTTGATCGTTGGGGAGCGTGATTCGGGAACCGCATTCCGGATGCGGCATGCCCGACACGGTAGCCATGCCGCGCGCGGCCGGCCGTCCTGTTCTTGCGATGTTGCGAGCAAGCTCGATGCAGGCGCCGGCCGCGCACTGCGCGGTGGCGCCCGTCATGCAGCCGCGCGGCGCGCCGGTTCCGGCAGCCGCGCGGGGTCGACCTCTTCGCGGGTCTTGTCGTCGGACAAATACCGGCTTGCCGCCCGCATCTGCCCGTCATCGCCATGGCCTATTCAACTTAGACGCCGCGCTAACCGACGGCAAGCGCAACGTGCACGACCCTCATTTCGGGCCCGGCGACAAACGCCGCGAATTATAGATGGAACCGGTTCCATTTCCAAAGGGTTCGACGCAATTCATTGCATCGAAAACCGCAATAATGAGGAAATCGTTTTCCGGAATACGCAAGAGCCGTGGCGCGGCCGCGGCGTCGATAGCAGGGCCGGACACGCGCGCGCGTCGCCCGACCGGCGCCCGTCGTTTTCAGGGGTTGCCCTGCCCGCGTCGCTCGGCGCTTTCCGATGCGGCGCCCGCGACGCGCGTTACCGCTTCGCTCGCGGTAAAACGGCCGTCCCGCTCGACGCAGTGCTCACCACGGCCACAGCATCGACGCGATCGACAACGAAAGTGCCAAACACAGCGGCGAGTAACAGAGGCTGTCCATGCGCGCGAAACGCGACCCGCGAACCCGCTTGAAGAAGCCGACGTAGCGGAAATCACCGACGGCGCGCACCGCGAAGATCAGTGCGAGCGCAACGATCGCGAACGCGATCGCGCCGGGATAGAGGTTCGGCCACAGCCAGCCCGCGCGCGACGCCACCGCGCTTGCGCCGGCCAGCAACGCCGCCGCGACCGCGAGCGTGCCGGGCGCGGTCGGCCGCAGCAGCGGTACGCCGTCCTGTTCCGGAATGGCCGCATGCTTGCCGAGCCGTCCGCCGAACGCCCAATAGACGTGAACGAGTGCGATCGCACAAAGCGTCGGCACGCTGAAATACGCGCCCGTCATGTCGGTAAGCTTCCTTGTCTCATCGTGTCGTCGTGTCGTGATCCAGCCGGAAGGAATCCGGCGCGCGGCCCCGCTCCGCGCCACCCGAGACGATACCCAAACCGCGCGCCGCATGCATTGCGACGTCTGGTCGCAATACGCCATGCCGCGTGTTGCGGTGCAGTGCGCACGCACCGTCGCATCGGGCCGCCGCTTGACTTCCCTCCGGGCACCGCTACCCTCTTATTCCAGTACGGCACGCGAACCGTGCATGCGCAACCGTCGCACACGTGCCGTTCGCCGGCACGCACGATCGGACGATCGCGGCACGCCCGGGCACGACAACCATAACGAATACCCATGGAGGCGACTCATGCTGATCGGTGTGCCGAAGGAGATCAAGAACCACGAATACCGCGTCGGCCTCACGCCGGCCGGCGCACGTGAGCTCACGCGACACGGCCATCGCGTGCTCGTGCAGCGCGGCGCGGGCACGGCAATCGGTCTGCTCGACGACGACTACACGGCCGCCGGCGCCGCACTGTGCGACGACCCGCGCGACCTCTTCGCGCGCGCCGACATGATCATCAAGGTCAAGGAGCCGCAGGCGGCCGAGTGCGCGATGCTGCGGCGCGGACAGATTCTTTATACGTATCTGCATCTCGCGCCCGATCCCGAGCAGGCGGCCGCGCTCGTGAAGTCCGGCGCGGTCTGCATCGCGTACGAAACCGTGACGGGCCCGGGCGGCGGACTGCCGCTGCTCGCGCCGATGAGCGAGGTCGCGGGGCGCATGTCGATCCAGGTCGCGGCAACGCACCTCGAAAGCCCGCGCGGCGGCCGCGGGGTGCTGATGGCCGGCGTGCCCGGCGTGCCGGCCGCGCACGTCGTGGTGCTCGGCGCGGGCGTGGTGGGCACCGGTGCGCTGCAGATGGCGGTCGGCCTCGGCGCGCGCGTCACCGTGCTCGACACGAACGTGGGCCGGTTGCGCCAGCTCGATCTGGTCTTCGCGAACCGGATCGCGACCGTCTGCTCGAACGCGCATACGATCGACGAAGCCGTGCGCGACGCCGACGTCGTGATCGGCGCGGTGCTCGTGCCGGGCGCGTCGGCGCCGCGGCTCGTCACGCGCGACATGATCGCGACGATGCGCACGGGCGCCGTCGTCGTCGACGTCGCGATCGACCAAGGCGGCTGCTTCGAGACCTCGCATGCAACGACGCATGCGCAGCCGACCTTCGTCGTCGACGGCGTCGTGCATTACTGCGTTGCGAACATGCCTGGCGCGGTCGCGCGCACGTCGACGTTCGCGCTGAACAACGCGACGCTCGGCCATGCGCTCGCGCTCGCCGACAAGGGCTGGAAACGCGCGATGGCCGACGACCCGCATCTGCGCGCGGGGCTGAACGTGTGCGACGGCCACATCACGTACGAGGCCGTCGCGCTGGCGCTCGGGCTGCCGTACGTACCGGCGGAAGACGTGCTGGCCTGACTTCGGCATGCGTGACGGCGCGCACGTGCGCCGTCACGCGCCCTTCGGGCGGCCGCGCTTCGACGCGATGCTTGTGCCGCTTGTGCCGCTGGCACCACTCGCGCCCATCGTACGCGCCAGCAGCGGCCGCAGTTGCGCGAGCGTGCGCGTGTTGAGCACGTCCTGTCGCGTGAGCCAGCCGCGCCGCGCCTGGCCGATACCGTATCCGAGATTGTCCAGATCGTCCGCGCACCGCGCGTCCGAGCCGATCGCCACCGCGACGCCAGCCTTGGCGGCCTCGCGGCACCAGACGTCCGGCAGATCGAGCCGCCGCGGGTCGCCGTCGAGTTCGACGAAGCAGTGGCGCGCGGCGGCCGCGGCGAGCACGCGCGGCACGTCGAGTTCGCATGCGTCGCGTTCGCCGAGCAGCCGGCCGGTCGGATGCGCGAGGATCGTGAAATACGGGTGATCGATCGCGCGCAGCAGCCGCTCGGTCTGCGCGTCGCCCGGCAGGTCGAAGCGGTCACGTACCGCGCCGACGACGAGGTCGAGCCGGCCGAGCACGTCGTCGGGCACATCGAGGCTGCCATCCTCGCGAATGCCCGCCTCGACGCCCTTCAGCAGCACGAAGTCGTCGAACAACGCGTTGAGGCGGTCGATCTCGCCGCACTGCCGCACGAGCCAGTCGCAAGCGGCGCGGCCGCCGCCGGACTCCGGCGTGCGATCGGTGACGGCCAGATACGCGAGCCCGCGCGCACGCGCCGCGTCCGCCATCGCGCGCAGGCTGTCGCGCCCTGCCGACGCGTCGGTATGCGCATGCAGATCGCCATGAACGTGCTTGCGTTCGACCAGCGCCGGCAGCGCGCCGACGCGCGACGCGTCGATCTCGCCGCGGCCCTCGCGCAACTCGGGCGGCACCCAGTGAAGGCCGATCGCCTCGTAGACGGATGCCTCCGTCGCGCCCGCGATCCGCTCGTCGCCGCGGAATACGCCGTATTCGTTGATCTTCAGCCCGCCGGCCTGCGCGATCCGGCGCAGCGCGATGTTGTGCGCCTTCGATCCCGTAAAGTAGACGAGCGCCGCGCCGAACGCGTCGGCGTCGACGACGCGCAGGTCGACCTGCAGCCCGTTGCCGAGCACAACGCTCGAACGTGTCTTGCCGTTCGCGAGCACGCGTGCGACCTCGCCATAGCCGACGAACGCGTCGGCCACGGCGGCCGGATCGCGTGCGGTCACGAGGATGTCGAGATCACCGACCGTCTCGCGGCAGCGGCGAAAGCTGCCGGCCGACACCGCTTCGCCGACGCCGGCCACCTTGCGCAAGCGCTCGAGCAACGGCATCAGCGATTGCGCGGCATCCGGCAGCAGAAAGCGCTGCGGCTCGCGCTTCAGGCGCTCGTCGAGCGCGTCGAGCAGGTGCGCTTCGGTCTTCGCGCCGAAACCCGGCAGCGCGCGCACGTGCCCGCTCTTCGCTTCGACGCGCAGCTGCTCGAGCGAGTCGACGTGCAGTGCGTCATGCAGCGCCTTGACGCGTTTCGCGCCGAGCCCCGGCACGTCGAGCAGTTCGACGATCGCGCCCGGCAACGCATGGCGCAGCGTTTGCTGCAGTTCGCAGGTACCGGTCGCGGCGATCTCGCGCAGCTTCGCCGCGAGATCGGCGCCGATCGATGGAATCCGGCCGAGATCGCTGCCGCTCGCGATCATCGCCGGAATGTCGCGCCCGTAGTCGGCGATCGTACGGGCCGCATTGCGGTAGGCACGCACGCGGAACGGGTTGGCGCCCTGGATCTCGAGCATGTCGGCGATTTCGGTGAAGACGGCCGCGCACTCGGCATTGTGGATCGGCATGATCGGCGTGGCTCCCTTCCACGTGGATGGCGCCGTGCGCCGGCGTGCCGGCGTCGGCCCGCCCGGCGCCGCATGTCGACGGCGGCGGGTGCCCGTTGGTCATCCTGCGCCGATTGCCCGTGTCGTGCCGCGCGGGGCTCGCTGCTTGCGCGGCCCCTGCACCGGCGTCACAGCGATGCGCGCGGTGTCGTCGCGTAGCGCCGCTCGTAAATCGACTGGCAATGCGTGCAACGCTCGGCGGTCGGGCGCGCGAGCAGTCGCTCGTAGCCGACCGGCGCATCGCAATCGATGCACTCGCCGTAGCTGCCGTCGCGCATGCGCTGCTGCGCACGCCCGATCGCGCGCAACTCGGCCAGCTTCATCCCGATCAGCGCGTGATCCATGTCGACGAACAGATCGGCATTGGCCTCGTCGCCCTCGTCCGGCGCCGCGCCGGCAAGCTCCGCATAGGACTCCGACGCGCGCTGGTCCTCGCTCGTCCGGATCTCCGCACGCAACGCCTGCTCGCTCTCGGTCAGCCGTCGCTGCAGCGTCTGCCGTTGTTCTCGATCGAGCGCCATCGCCGTCCCTCCTTTTCCGGGTTCCGCGCAATGAGGCATGCGGCGCGCGGTTGTCGCGCCGGTGCACGGCGGGCCGGGATGCCCGGCTCGTCGTGCCCGGATGCGCGTCCGGCCACACGAAGTGCGGGACGCATTCGACGCAGCATAAACCCAATGCACACGCATGTGTTGACCGGCGTCAGCGCCCCTCCGCGCATGAGAAACCGGGGACTGATGCGAACACCCCACGGGGCAGCATTCGTCTGACGCAGCCGCCGTTGAGGTCGATCAATCCCCTGTAAAAAGTTGCGTCGTAGATTGAGAGCATGCGCGGCGAATCCGCGGCTTTCCGGGAGAACGTCATGTTGTTCGGCGTCGTCATCTGGGTGGCCCTTGCGGCCCTGTTCCCGACGATGGTCGTGCCGACGATCCAGCACGCCATCCAGCCGTCGAGCGCGCAAGCCGCACCCGATGCCAGCCCCGCCGTCTCGCCCGCTGCGTTGCCGGCAGCCGCTCGGCCGCCGGCGGACAGCTGAAGCGCGGTTGCGGGCTCGCGGTTGCGGGACGCGTCGTATCGAGGCCGGAAACACGAGTCTACGCTAGATACTTCGTAATCCTCGTCATCAGAACGCATTGCGCCCGACGAAGCCGCGCACGACCGTCATCAGGATGATCTTCATGTCGAACCAGAAGCTCCAGTTCTGCATGTAGAACAGGTCGAACTTCACGCGCGCAGCCATCGCCTCGACCTTGCGCGTCTCGCCGCGATAGCCGTTCACCTGCGCCCATCCCGTGATCCCCGGCCGGACGCGATAGCGATACATGTAGCAGTCGATCAGTTGCCGGTAGAAGTCGTCGTGTTCGATCGCGTGCGGACGCGGGCCGACCACCGACATCTGGCCGAACAGCACGTTGAAGAACTGCGGCAACTCGTCGAGCGACGTGCGTCGCAGGAACGCGCCGACCGGCGTGATGCGTGCATCGTTGCGCGAGGCCTGTCGCACGATACCGGGCTGTACGCGATGCACGCGCATCGTCCTGAACTTGAGGATATGGAACTCGCGCCCGTCTGCACCCTTGCGGCGCTGCCTGAACAAGACGGGCCCCGGCGACGACAGCTTCACCGCGATCGCCAGCGCCGCGAGCAGCGGCAGCAGCGGAATCAGCACGGCGACGGCGAACAGCCGGTCGAACGCGAACTTCGCCCACAGTTCCGGCGCGGAACGCGGCGTGGTCGCGAGGTTGATGGCCGGCATGCCGAGCACATCGGTCGCGGATCGCTCGACGACCGCCATCTGCCGCACGTCCGGCAACAGCCGCAGCTCGACGAACTCGTCGCGCAGTTCGCGCACGATACGCTGGATGCGTGACTCGTGCGACATCGGCAGCGTGAGCCACACTTCGTCGATCTCGCCGCCGCGGATCATGCGCCGCAGCGCGACCCAGTCGTCGATCACCGGCACGCCGCCGATCCCGTCGGCGGCTGCCGCGGCCGGTGCATCGTCGTCGAACACGCAGGCAGCCGCGAACGGCCCGGCCGGTTCGAGCTGCATGCGCTCGATCGCCACCCGTCCGTAAGCGGTCGCCCCGACCACCGCAACCCGCCGCTGCCGCGCGCGCGGATCGCCACGCTTCATCGCCAGCGCGCACAGTACCAGCCTGCCGAGCAGCAGTGCCGCGTCGCCGGACAGCACCGTCCGTGCGATCCAGCGCGTCGTGATCGTGCCGCCGCGGTTCATGATCCACATCGTGCCGGCCACCGTCAGCGTGCCCACGCACACGACGGCCACCACCGTGCGCGTCAGCACGGCACCGCCGTCGTGCGGCGACGCCGCGCCGCGCGTCACGCGCACGCTGCGCGGCAACAGCGCGACGGTCAGCACGCACAGCAAAGCAACCGTGCCGCGCTGCGCGTCCGACAGATCGTGCCACGCGAGCCCCATCGCAGCCTGCGCGGCGAGCGCACCTGCCAGCACCAGCGCAACATCGACCGCGGCGATCGCGGCGCGTCGCATCGCATTCGTTCCACCCGCCATCGCATGCATCGTCACACACCGTGCGCGGGGAAACCGCCGTGCAAGTCCTGCATGCGCGGCCGCAGCGGCACCGCACGCGCGCCTGCCCGCGTGCCGAGCAGCCGGCGATAGTCCGCGCGAATCAGCTCGTAGCACTCGCACGCCTGGCGCTCGAGACCGTCGCGATCGAGCACGGTGATGCGGCCGCGACGCTGACGGATCAGCCCGGCTTCCTGCAGGTTGCCGGCCGCTTCCGTCACGCCTTCGCGCCGCACGCCGAGCATGTTCGCGATCGTCTGCTGCGTGACGGCCAGCTCGTCGCCGTCGATCCGGTCATGCGCGAGCAGCAGCCAGCGGCTCAACTGCTCGCTGACCGAGTGATGCCGGTTGCACAACGCGCTGCGCGAAATCTGCGCCATCGTCGCCTGGCAGTAGTTCAGCAGCAGCCGATACGTCGCCGGCGAACGTTCGAATTCCGAGCGCATCACGCAGGTCGGCACGCGGTAGGCCATCCCGCCGATACGGACTTCGACGCGATTCGATACCGCGGTGCCGCCGACGAGCGTCGCCAGGCCGACCACACCTTCGCGGCCGACCACGGCGACCTCGACCATCGCTCCGTCCTCCATCAGGTGCTGCACCGACATCATGGCGGTGGTCGGGAAATGCAAGTGGCGCATCGGTTCCCCGACACGGTCGAGCATGCCGGCCTTGATCCGGACCAGTTCGAGGTGCGGTGCGATGGCGCGGATGCTGTCCTCCGGAAGGGCATCGAGGATGGCATTCGCCGAGTAGCTCGAGTGAAGATGAAGCATGTCTGTATCCCTTTTATCGTCCGCGCCGCATGCAGCTGCGTCAGCGGAACTCGTTATCGCGATGCGCGCCCGGACGGCGACGCGGGTTGCGGCCCACAATCCTCGATCCAATCGACCCTCGGCGTCTCGCCGCTGGATCGAATCGGCAGTCCCGTTTCGACACGCCCGTTTCGATAAGCGATTTACGTGCCAATACCCGCTCCATCCTTAATATATAAATGACTTGCGATTTAGCACCCTCGAATAGCCGGTCGAAAACCGCAAAAAATGTCTCATTTCCGGACACCCGCCGTCGTCGCGGACGCAGCCGGTGATTCGACTGATCATTGGGCGCGGGGGCAGGCAGTGCCACCAGCAGCGGCGCGGGAGTCTTATCGTTCAAGAACTTACACCCGGTTTTCAATTGTTTCCGTGATGTCTCACGCGGACCCGAGTCGCTTTCCTCGCGCTCGAATGGTCGTTTGAAACTGTCTCAAATATGAATCGCCGGATTAATTTACGGCTTTGTAAGCGAACACACATATCCCACATAACATCATGATTTGATTGATGAATCACGACCATTAATCCAAATTGTCAAACAATGTTCAATGCATTCTTGATATTTTTCTTGTACGATTCGCATCGTTGCCCGATTGATTCTCGATCGGCACCGAATTCGCGATTCATCCGCCAATCCATTTCGGTTCAATTAATTCATACGAAGATGATCTTCAAATACATATAACCTTTTCATTTACCAGAAATCGTCAAACTTTGTGAAGTGACGTAATGCGCAATTTATCGAATTGAATTGCGTGCTAGCCTTTTCCGCCATCGGCATTCGAATTTCGATCAACACAAATCCGCACGTGCGTGCTAAACCCTCGTGGATGGCGTCGCGCGATGTGCGATCGCTCCCTACGAGGATCCGCCGTGACCCACCAGGCCAATGACGCCGTCGCCCACGCGAGCGGCATGATCGAGCTTTCCCATAGCTTCGACGCCAACCGGTTCCTCGCGGCCCTCGACCGCGACGAACGCGCGACGCTGATTGCCAACCTTCAACTCGTTCACCTGAAATCGGGCCAGGTGCTGTGCGAACCGGGTGAAATGCTCACCGCGGTCTACCTGCCCGTCACGACGGCGATTTCGCTGCAGTACGTGTCGTCCGGCGGCATGACGCTCGAAGTGGCCGAGATCGGCAGCGAGAGCGTCGTCTGCGACGACGTGATCGGCGGCAGCGGCCGGATGCCGTGCCGTGCCGTCGCCTGCCGCGACGGCTTCGTCTACCGGCTCGACCGGCGCATCTTCGCCGCCGCGTTCGACGCGTCGCCGGTGATTCGCCATCTGGTGTTCGTCTGCGTGCGGCTGCTGATGGCCCAGGTCTCGCAGATCACGTTCTGCAGCCGACATCACGTGCTCAAACATCAGTTATGCAGATGGTTCCTACTCGCGTACGACCGGTCGCGCAGCATCGAGATCCAGATCACCCACAGCATGCTCGCGCAGATGCTCGGCGTGCGGCGCGAGACGGTCACGGATGCGGCCGGGGAGATCCAGAAACTCGGCCTGATCCGTCAGTACCGGAGCTCGATCGAGCTTGCCGACCTTGCGGGCCTCGAGAAAATGTCGTGCGGCTGCCGCGCGATCGTGCGCGACGAGATGAAGCGCATCCTGTCGGCCGACTCGGGCGTGAGCGCCGCGGCACGCGCGTGATGCGCACGGCGTGCCGGCGCACGCGTGCGACCCGAGTCAGCCGATTGTAGGGTGGCGAACAGAACGCCGGGCGTGCGAATGGTCTACTGATGCCGGACTGCCGGGGGGATGTCAGCGCGCTGCGCGCGTCCGCCCTTGCGGACGACACCTCACACGCCGGAGCAGCACGTGAAAAACGAAATCAGAACCATCCTCAAGCACGTCGCCCACCTCGAAGCCGCGATCGACTCGATCGGTGACGGGGATGACCTCTACGAAGCGGGCCTCTCCTCGCTCGATACGATCCAGCTGATGCTCGCGATCGAGAAGCAGTTCAACATCGAGATTCCCGACGAGATGCTGAACCGCAATCTGTTCCGCAGCGTCGACGCGCTCGCGGACACGATCGCGACCCTGCAACGCGCCGAGCATTCCGCATGAGCGCGCTGCTTCCCGAACTCGCGGCCGACGACGAACCACGCCGGCTCGACGAGGCCGCGCACGCCGTCGCGCAAATCGCCGCCCAGCACGCGGATGCGGTCGACCGGGACGCGCGCTGCCCCGTCGAGGCGATCGAGGCCATGCGTGCGCGCCGCCTGCTGAGCGCAATGGTTCCGACCCAGCTCGGCGGCGCCGGCGCGTCGCTGGCCGACATCGCATCGGCATGCTCGATCCTCGGCCAGGCCTGCGCATCGTCGGCGATGGTGTTCGCGATGCACCAGATCCAGGTGGCCTGCATCGTCGATCATGCGGCCGACCAGGGCTGGCACAAGCTGTTCCTGCAACAGCTCGTGCGCCATCAGTGGCTGCTCGCGTCGGCGACGTCGGAGGACGGCGTCGGCGGCAACCTGCGCGCGAGCCAGTGCGCGCTCGAGACCAACGGCGGCGAATTCCGGCTGCACAAATCAGCGCCGACGATCTCGTACGGCGACTACGCGGACGGCATCCTCGCAACCGCACGGCGCGACGCCGACGCGCCGGCGTCCGAGCAGGTGCTCGTCACGGTGCTGCGCGACGGCTATACACTCACGCGCCGCGGCGAATGGGACACACTCGGCATGCGCGGCACGTGCAGCAACGGCTTCGTGCTCGATGCGCAGGGCGCGACCGTGCAATGCCTGCCCGTGCCGTTCGCGCAGATCGCCGAACAGACGATGGTGCCGGTTTCGCACATCCTGTGGGCGGCGGTGTGGATCGGCGTGGCCGGCGACGCGTTCCATCGCGCGCACCAGTTCTTCCGCACGCAGGCGCGCCAGACCGACGGTGCGCCGTCGCCCGCGTCGCGGCGCATCGCCGAGTCGCTTGCACTGATGCAGGCGATGCAGGCCCGCGTCGACAGCGTGCTGCGCCTCTATGCCAGCGCGTCGCCCCGCTCGTGGTCGGCCGGCATGGCCTGGGCCGCCGAGATCAACACGCTGAAGACCTATGTGTCGTCGACCGCGCTCGAAGTCGCCCAGCAGGCAATGATGATCTGCGGGATGGCCGGCTACAAGCACGGCACGCCGTTCAGCATCGGCCGCCACCTGCGCGACCTGCACGCGGCGCCGCTGATGATCAGCAACGACCGCATTGCCGCCAATACCTCGAGCCTGCTGCTCGCACTGCGTCCCGCGACGCTGGAGAAACATTCGTGAACGATCGCCTCTCCGTGCCTTCCGCCGCCACCCCGTCCGACGCGCCGCTCGACCGCGCGGGCGTCAATCCGCTGCGCGACGAGCTGATCGATGCGGGCCTGCTCGTGTCGACCGGCATCCAGGGCCTGTTCGGCCGCAGCGAGCGGTTCGAGCGCGTCGTCGAAGCGCTCGACGCGTTCGTCACGCGCCTCGGCGCCGACCAGCAGGCCGAAGTGCTTCGCTTCCCGCCGGCGATGAGTCGCACCGAATTCGAGCGCAGCGAATACATGAAGAGCTTCCCGCAACTCGCGGGCAGCGTGCATGCGTTCTGCGGCGACGAACAGCGGCACCAGCGCGTGCTGCAGTGTCTCGACCGCGGCGAGGACTGGACCGAAAGTCAGAAGCCGACCTACGTCGTGATGACGCCGGCCGCCTGCTATCCGGTCTATCCGGTCGTCGCGCGCGCCGGTGCGCTGCCCGACGACGGCCGCATCGTCGACGTGTTCTCGTATTGCTTCCGCCACGAGCCGTCGCTCGACCCGACCCGCATGCAGCTGTTCCGGATGCGCGAATACATACGCATCGGCACGCCCGAGCAGATCGTCGCGTTCCGCGCGACGTGGATGGAGCGCGGCACACGGATGATCGAGGCGCTGCGCTTGCCGAACGCGATCGATCTCGCGAACGATCCGTTCTTCGGGCGCGGCGGCAAGATCGTCGCGAACAGCCAGCGCGAGCAGAACCTGAAGTTCGAGCTGCTGATCCCGATCGAGCACGACGACCGCCAGACCGCGTGCCTGAGCTTCAACTACCACATGGATCACTTCGGGCTGCTGTGGGACATCCGCACCGCGACGGGCGACGTCGCGCACACGGGCTGCGTCGGCTTCGGCCTCGAGCGGCTGACGCTCGCGCTGTTCCGTCATCACGGTTTCGACCTCGACGCATGGCCGGCCGACGTTCGCGACGTGCTGTGGGGTACGCGATGAAATTCGTGTCCCGCGACGGCGAGGACGCGTCGTTCGAGGACGTGCGCCACCGCGCACGCCACTATCGGCCGCACCCGCTGCACAGTCAGGAGATGGTCTGGAAACAGACCAACTGCTATGTCGACATGTGGCTCGAGGTGCTCCGCTGGTGGGGCCTCAACCCGTACGCGGCGCTGCCGTTTACGATCGCGCTCGACTTCGAGGGCGACCAGTTCACGTTCTTCAAGTTTCCGCACGACGAACTGGAGCGGCTGTACGGCATCGTCGTCCAGGAACACTCGATCTACGAGCCGCTCGACCAGCATATCGAGACGCAGGTCGCGCGCGGTCACCTGATGATCGTCGAGGTCGACGCGTGGTTCCTGCCGGACACGCGCGGCAGCAGCTACCGTACGCAGCATACGAAGACGACGATCGGCATCGACGCGATCGATCGCACGCGCCGCCAGATCGGCTACTTCCACAACAGCGGCTATTACGTGGCCGAGGACTTCGACTACAACGGGCTCGTCGGCGGCTGTTCGCCGATGCCGCTGCCGCCGTACGTCGAGTGCGCGAAGCGGCGTTTCGCACCGCTCGACGAGCGCGCGCTGTGCGAAGTCTCGCTCGCGTCGCTGCAGCGGCATCTGCGCCGGCTGCCGGTCGTCAATCCGGTCACGGCGTTCCGGCGCCAGCTGCAGCTCGATGCGAAATCGCTCGCCGATTCCCCGCTCGAACGCTTCCACGCGTACTCGTTCAATTCGGTGCGGCAACTCGGCGCGAACTTCGAACTGTTCGGCCATTACGCGCGCTGGCTGCAGGCGAGCGGCTGCGTCGGGCCGTTCGCCGAGATTCGTACCGCCTGCGACCGCATCGCATCCGAGGCGATGGTGCTGGAGTTCCGGCTGGCGCGGGCGTGCGCGCGCGGCAAGGAAGAGCGCGGCGACGCGACGCTCGAAGCGATCGAAGCGGCTTACGCCGACCTGATCGACTGCGCGCGGCAGATCGCCCCGCCGCAGCAGCACGCGGCGCCCGTTCGCGTCGACGCGGCCCCCGTGCCGTTGCTGCGGTGACACGCGCGCATGCCGCGCTCGCGTGGTCGCTGCTCGCCACGCCCGCGGGGGCCGCGCGCGGGCCGCTCGATCTTCCCGCCGACGGCTGGATCGCCGCCCCCGTCCCCGGCACGGTCGCGCAGGCGCTCGCGCTGGCCGGCCGGGCCGACGATACCGCGTCGCTCGACGAGCGCGACCACTGGTATCGCGTCGAACTGCACGGCCACGGGCCGCGCGTGCTGCGCTTTCACGGCCTCGCGACGCTCGCCGAGGCATGGCTCGACGACACGCCGATCCTGCGCTCGGACAGCATGTTCGTCGCGCACGACGTGCCCGTGTCGCTCGACGGCACGCACCGGCTGACCGTCTGCTTCCGCGCCCTCGCGCCGCACCTGCGCGATGTGCGCGCACCGCGCCGCGCACGCTGGCGCACGCGGCTCGCCGAACCGGCGACGTTGCGCACCGTTCGCACGTCGCTGCTCGGGCACATGCCCGGCTGGTTTCCGCGCTGCGTGCCGACCGGTCCGTGGCGGCCCGTCGACGTGCTGTACCCTGCCGACGGTCCCGTTCTCGTCCATTGCGACCTGCATGCGCGCATCGACGGCGATACCGGCTGGCTCGATGCGGCACTCACATTCGCCGGGCCGCTGCCCGAGGCGTTCACGGCCCGGCTGTCGTGCGGCGAGCACCACGCGACGCTCGAACGCCGCGGCGCCGACCGGCTGCATGCGAGCGTCGCGGTGCCGAACGTGCGCCGCTGGTGGCCGCACACGCATGGCGAACCGGTGCTTTACGAGGTCGCATTGCACATCGGTGCCGAACGGCGGCCGCTCGGCACGACGGGTTTTCGCACGATCGAACCGGACGCGGGCGACGACGGCAAGGGGTTCGGGTTGCGCGTCAACGGCGTGCGCGTGTTCGCGCGCGGCGCATGCTGGAGCAGCGCCGCGCCGCTCGCGCTGCACGCGGACGACGCGACCTACGGTCGCCTGCTCGGATACGCGCGCGACGCCGGCTTCAACATGATCCGCGTCGGCGGCACGATGACCTACGAGGCCGACGCATTCCATGCGTGGTGCGACCGGCTCGGACTGCTCGTCTGGCAGGACTTCATGTTCGCGAACTTCGACTATGCGCTCGACGATCGCGCCTTCGCGGACGCCGTCGGTCACGAGGCAGAACAGTTCCTCACGCGCGTGCGCGCGTCGCCGTCGCTCGCGGTGCTGTGCGGCGGCAGCGAGATCGCGCAGCAGGCCGCGATGTCGGGGCTCGGGCCGAAGCAGCGCTTCCTCGAACTGACCGCCGAGCGCCTCGCCGATCACGCGGCGGCACGGCGGCCCGACGCGCTGTACGTCCCCGACTCGCCCGACGGCGGCGTGCTGCCGTTCATGCCGCGCGAGCGCGTGTCGCACTATTACGGTGTCGGCGCGTACCTTCGCCCGCTCGACGACGCGCGTCGCGCCGACGTGCGCTTCGCGAGCGAATGCCTCGCGTTCGCGAACGTGCCGTGCGATGCGATGCTCGCCAGCCTCGGCTGGCCGGGCGTGCACGAGCCGCGGTGGAAGGCGGCCGTGCCGCGCGACCCCGGCACGTCGTGGGATTTCGACGATATTCGCGATCATTATCTGCAGACGTTGTACGACGTGGCGCCCGACCGCCTGCGGCGCGAGGATCCGTCGCGCTACTTCGAGCTGTCGCGCGCGGTGATCGCGGACCTGATGCGGGACACGTTCTCGGAGTGGCGGCGCACCGGCTCACGCTGCGCGGGCGCGCTCGTCTGGCAGTTCCAGGATGTGATGGCGGGCGCCGGATGGGGCTTGCTCGATGCAACGCATCGGCCGAAATCGGCGTGGTATGCGCTGCGCCAGGTGCTTCAGCCAGTGCAGGTCCTGCTCGTCGACGAAGGGCTGAACGGGCTCGACGTGCACGTGATCAACGAGCGGCCGGCGCCGCTGTCGGCGGCCGTCGAACTGGTCGCGCTGCGCGACGGCCGCACGCCGCTCGCGCGTGCCGGCGCTCCGGTCCGGATCGCCGCGCACGACACGGTGCGGCTCGATTCGGCTGAATTGCTCGGCCGCTTCTTCGACTGGACCTACGCGTATCGCTTCGGCCCGTGCGAGCACGATACCGTCGTCGCGACACTGCGCGCCGACGACGGCACGCTGCTGTCGCAGGCGTTCTACTTCCCGTCCCGCACGCACCCGGCCGTGTTCGCCCGCCGCGAACCCGGCATCGAGGCATGCGTGTCGCGCACCGGCGACACGTGGCACGTCGACATCGGCACGCGCCACGTCGCACGTCACGTGCAGATCGATGCACCGGGCTTCGTGCCGCGCGACGACTGGTTCGATCTCGCGCCCGGCACGCCGGCGCGTGTCGCGCTGGTGCCGCTGGAAAACACCGGCGGCCATGCCGTCGCCGGCGCGCCGCCGACCGTCGAAATCCGCGCGGTCAACGCCGCGCGAACCGTGCGCGCGGCGTTGACCGGCTGACGCGAGCGCGCACGGGACCAGGATCACGCACGCGCTCGCACGGCCGCACCGCGCACGTCAATCCGACGACCCCGTGCCGCGCGGCCGCTCGATGCCGTACGCTTCCATCCAGCGATAGAGCGTTGCACGCGACACGCCGAGCTCGCGCGCGGATGCGGCGACGCGTCCGCGCGTGCGCAGCAGTGCGGTTTCGATCGCTTCGCGCTCGATCGACTTGCGGATGTCGGCCACCGACGGCGATGCCGCGTCGAGACAGTATTCGAGCTCGAGGTCCTGCGCCGTGATCAGGCGCCCTTCCGTCATCACGACCGCGCGCCGCACGCGGTTGATCAGTTCGCGCACGTTGCCCGGCCAGTCATGCTTGTAGAGCGCCGTGATCGCATCCGTCGAAAAGCCGCGCACGCGATGGCGCGCGTCGCCGCGAAAGCGTTCGAGCATGTGATCCGCGAGCAGCTCGATGTCCTTGCCGCGCGCGCGCAGCGGCGGCTGGTCGATGCGCATCACGCAAAGACGGTGGAACAGGTCCGCGCGGAAACGCCCTTCTTCCATCGCTTCGCGCAGGTCGACGTGCGTCGCGGAGACGATCCGCACGTCGACCGGCACCGGGTCGCTGCCGCCGAGGCGATGAATCGCACGCTCCTGCAGGAAGCGCAGCAGGCTCGCCTGGCTCTCGTGCGGCAGGTCGCCGATTTCGTCGAGCAGCAGCGTGCCGCCATTTGCGGCCTCGACGTAGCCGATCTTGCGCGCGTTCGCACCGGTAAACGCGCCGCGCTCATAGCCGAACAGTTCCGATTGCAGCAGGTGGGGCGGGATCGCACCGCAGTTGACCGCGACGAACGGGCCGTTGCGCCGTTCCGAATGACGATGGATCGCGACGGCCGTCAGTTCCTTGCCGGTTCCCGTCTCGCCGAACACGAACACGGGCGCGTCGGTACGCGCGAAGCGCCGCACCGTATCGAACAGCCGCAGCATCGCGCTGCAGGTGCCGACGATACCGTTCTCCTGCGATTCGAGGCGTTCCCGATCGCGCGCGAACAGGCATTCCATTCCGTACGCATGGCCGACCGTATCGGCGATGCGTTGGTGCGACGCGGGCAACGTGATGTAGTCGAAGCAATAGTCGCGCAACAGCGCGCGCACGTTCGGCGAGGCGGTCTGGCCGGTCTCGACGAGCGCAACCCACACGACGTCGCGCATCGACGCGCAGGTCGACGCGATGCTGCCGATCGCGTCAGCGTGACCGCCGCTCAGGTCGAGGATGCCGCAGGTGATTTCGCCGGAGGTATCGCGCAATTCGCTCGCGTGCGCGACGACCGTCACTTTCCAGTCGCGACGCGTAAGTTCCTTGCGCAGCATGACGGACGGCGACCGGGTCCAGTAAATCAGAGGACGCTGCCCGGTAGTCCTCTCCCCGCCGGCGCTCTTATCGCGCGTTATTGGCATATTCATAGCGAACCATCACTTTCTCCACTCCGCGAACCGTTCGCGTGCGCTGCGGTCGGCGGCGCATGGCCGCCTGTCCGCGCTGCGTTTCCGCAGCTTTGGCGAAGATCGAAACTGCACACGGCGAGAGCCCCCGGAGGTCGAGCCGAATGTCATCCGGCCTCGTTGTCATCGAACTCGAAGGGAACGCGCGGCCGCGGGAGCCGCGGCGTTCCGGCTTTCATACGACGCGCCGTCAGGCGGAGCGCGTCGGCAAACGGGATTTCCGTCCGCATTTGCGTCGCGTCGTACACGACAGCCGCGCCCGATGCTGAACCGGATGGCCGCCAACCCGCTTTCGGAATGGTGGCCTCATTTCATCCACTTCTGAATCTACACCCCGTATCAAGATGGCCTTGTTACCAAAAGATAAAATCGATTCAGCCGATTACGCTGCCGCCCCGGCGCGCGCGGCGCGCGTTTAGCGCCTCAGATTTGATTATCCACGACCATTCCCGTCAAACAGTGCCAAATACCACTTTTCTGCAAGATCGGCGCCTTCCATTGCCTGCGATTCTCGCCTGAATCGCGCAAATAATCCGGGCAGCGTTTTGCATCCGTGGATAATCGCGCGTCCCGTGCGACACCGCCATCGCGCATCGAACGCGGGCGAACCGCGCGAGTTCGTTACAACATCGTAACGAAGCAGCCGGTCGTGCGGTCCATCTCCTGACGCGATGCAGCATGGCGTCCATGCGTGTCGCGCCGCCCACGATCGCTGCCGACAGGCCGGCGCGACAGGCACGGTGCTGCCGCAAGCCCGCATGCAGCGCGAAAGCATCGGGCAGCGCATCGTCGCAAGTATGCGCGTGTTTGCTGGCGCGTCGAAACGATCGTGTCCGGATGAAGGATGCGCGCATCGCGAGGATATCGATGATGCGGCGGATGTTGGCCTGCGAGCAGCCGGTCGCGATGCGCGACCGGCCCGCCGTGAACGATCGCAATCTTCAAGTACAGCCCCCGATTCTTCAATCGCGTTCGATGCGGACGGCCCGCTGTGCGGTTCGCAGCGGGCAGTCGCGACGAATCAATTATCGGAAAGCCGGCATGCGGCCACCGTGTGCTACCGCACAGTGCCCCGCTCGCGGCACGGCCCGTTTCGCGCTGCCGGCATCGGCCGCACAAAACGGCGTAACGGGAGCGTGAGTATGCTTTCGAACAGACCGGCGCGCCCCGCATCCGCATCATGGATATCGGCGAGCCGCACCGAACGAACGCGTTCATGCGGCTCGGCGTGCTGAAGGCTTCACACGAGGACCGCATCATGAAATGGCATTGTTGTGAATTCGAACATCTGAGCGCCGTCGATCTCTATGCAATCCTGCGCTCGCGCAACGCAGTGCTGGTGGTCGAGGACGCGCATACGCATCTCGACATCGACGGCAAGGATGCGCATGCGCTGCACGTATTCGCGTGCATGCACAAGGGCGACACGACGGAAGTCGTCGCCTACGCGCGCGTGCTGCCCGGCGACGACGCCGATCCGGACGTCGTGATCGACAAGGTGCTGACGAGCGAGGCGTGTCGCGACGACCGCACCCTCGAGCAACTCATGCAGCGCGCGCTCACGGCTGCGCAGGCCGCATGGCCCGATGTGGCGGTGCGCACTCACGTGCCCGCACAACGCCAGGCCTTCTACAAACGTTTCGGATTCCGCAAGGCATACGGTCCCTATCTCGAACAGGGCGCGCCGTTCGTCGGTCTCGTCCGGCCCGCCGACCGCGCCGCCGGCGCGCTGCGTCAGCTGCTGTCCCGGACCGTCTCGGCGCCGCGATCGCGAACCGAGGATACGCGCGTCGACGGCCGCGCACACAACCGGCTGCCCGCCGATACCGGAGCCAATCGATGAACGCCAACCTTCGCCCGGTTCCCGATCCCGAGCTGCCCTGCGTGTTGCCCGTCATACTCGCCGGCGGTTCCGGCACGCGCCTCTGGCCGCTGTCGCGCGAGCAGTATCCGAAACAGCTGATCGAGCTGACCTCGAACGAATCGCCGCTGTCGGCGACCGCGCGCCGCCTGAACGGCATCGCGAACGCGGCGCTCGGCGACACGCTGCTGCTGGTGTGCGGCGAACAGCATCGCATCATGAGCGCCGCGCAGGTGCTCGGGCGCGCGGCCCCCGCCCGCATCCTGCTCGAACCGGCCGCGCGCAATACGGCGCCCGCGCTGACGCTCGCGGCGCTCGACGCCAGCGTGCTCGCGGACGATCCCATCCTCGCGGTCATGCCGGCCGATCACGTGATCGGCGACGTCGCCGCATTCCAGGAAGCGGTCGGCCGCGCGGCGCGCTACGCACAGGAAGGCGCGATCGTCACGCTCGGCGTGCTGCCGCGCCGCGCGGAAACCGGCTACGGCTACATCCAGGTCGGTGAACCGCGCGCCGGCCGCCTCGGCGGACAAGGCGGCTATGCGATCGGGCGCTTCGTCGAGAAGCCGAACGCCGCGCTCGCCGAGCGCTACCTGCATTCGGGCGATTACTGGTGGAACAGCGGGATTTTCGTCACGCGCGCATCAACCTGGCTGAAGGCGATCCGCGCGCTCGCACCCGACATCCATGCGGCCTGCGACGCGGCATGGCGCGCGGGCACCGCCGAGCATCCGTTCTTCCGGATCGACGCGGCGGCCTTCGACGCGTGCCCGTCCGACTCGATCGACTACGCGGTCATGGAGCGCCTCGCGGAGCACCCCGAACTCGGCATCGAAGGCATCGTGGTGCCGCTGTCCGCAGGCTGGTCGGACGTCGGCACCTGGGATGCGATCTGGGAAATCATGCCGAAGGACGATCAGGGCAACGTCGCGCGCGGCCCGATCGTGTTCGAGGACACGCAGGACAGTCTCGTGCGCTCGGAGGGCCGGCTGATTGCGTGCGTCGGGATGAAGGACGTCGTCGTGATCGAGACGCCCGATGCGGTGCTGGTCGCGAACAAGCACGACGTGCAGCGCGTGAAGAACATCGTCGCGCGCCTGAAGACCGAGCAGCGCCCGCAGGCGAGCGAACACCGCAAGGTACAGCGGCCGTGGGGCCACTACGATTCGATCGATCTCGGCGAGCGGTTCCAGGTGAAGCGGATCGTCGTCGAACCCGGCAAGCGGCTGTCGCTGCAGATGCACTATCACCGCGCCGAGCACTGGATAGTCGTGCGCGGCACCGCGAAGGTCACGCGCGGCAACGAGACCTTCCTGCTCAGCGAAAACGAATCGACCTATATCGCCGTCGGCGAGGTCCACCGCCTCGAGAATCCCGGCCGGATTCCGCTCGAGATCATCGAGGTGCAGTCGGGTGATTATCTCGGCGAAGACGATATCGTGCGGTTTGAGGATCAGTATGGGCGGTCGACAGTCGACGTCTCCCCTGCGGAACCGAACGCGCGGATGCCGGTGCATCGTTTGCGATCGACACAGAACGGCGTCCGATAAAGCTGCATCATTCGCCCAGACGGCCGTTGAAGACACCGCCATGAGCGCCGTCGACCCGGCGTCACGGCGGTCCGGCGCCTCATCGAACGACAATCGGGGCCGACACGATATTCTGGATGAACGGCTTGCCCACTGCCTTGATGAAATAAGTGGCCGCATGGGTATCCGGAAGCGCAACGCTCGTCGCATCGACCGGATAACGGCCGATCAAGCTGAATGCCCCCGTATCCAACTGCTTGTATAACTCGAGGTGGTCGACGGTTTCCGGATACGTGATCTGTACAGTGAGGCTTCCTCCCGCTGGTCGGGCATCCACGCTGGTGCAACTGGCAATGCCAGTTTCCAGCGCGGTGCCCTCCTCGTAGTCGTTCCAGGTGACCAGTTGAAGGAACGGGAGCTGTTGCTGCGCACTGTAGCGGTCGTTGATACTTTTGAATGTGTCGAGCCAGGTTTGGCCGCACGATTGCGCAAGATAACCTGGCGCAGCGGCACCCCACGGCGCCTTCGAATTGTCGAATCCGCTCCAGACACCGCCGACCATGATCATCGTCGGCCGTTTATCCCTGGCGAAATCGTAGAAGCGTTCGCGATAGATTTGGTCACGCTTTTTCCCCACGGGTTGCAGCATCCTGGATGACGGCTGAACCCATACGAAGGCCCCCTTGCTATAAGGAAGATCAAATCCTTGTGGGTGCGTATGAATCCAGTGGATGTCGGGGTAAGCGGCGTGAATTCGAGCCCAATCCGCCTTTCCGACGGCGTCGATCCCGAACTCGGACATGATAGGGTGACCGTCGTAACGCAAATACTGGTTCGACGTAAAGTATTGCCGCGAGATGTAGTCGAGATTGTACAGAATGGTTTCGGTCAGATCGCATCCACTGCAGGCATTGAACTTGAAGGTGCCACTGTCGATCATGATCGAAAACGTCATCCCGGGAAATTTCGCCAGCGCTGGCAGGGATGCCTGCCAGGCCTTGTCCACGAAATGCCCCTTGCCGTACCAGTCGACAATCACGCCGTCGACACCCCGCGACTGCATGTCGGCGAACGTTCGCAGGGCCTGCTGCGGATTGTCGGATCGATAGCCGACGTTCACTCCACGCGCGTCTGGCCCCCACCACGGCAAGTAGTGGGCCAGTACTTTGGTCGTGCTGCCCGGGTACAGCAGCGTATGGACGTTGACCTTCGACACGGAAGCCGTGCCGGCGAGCATTCCGTTTGATGTGCTCTTGAAATCGCGGCTGCCGGAGGTATTCGCAGGCGCAATCGTCATCACGGGCTCGTCACAGTAGCCGTGACCGGCCGACAAGGTCAGCGCGCCTAGCACACCAATCAGGATTCGTCGAAGTGCCGGCATACGTTCCTCATTCCGGTTGAAATTTTATGGAAAACGAATCATCACCTTTTCGTTCCGGCGGGCACGGGCATTTCACCCACGTTCCCGCAATAGAACAATCCCGCACACGCGTCAAGTTGGCACGCGCGACTGCCGACAGCCCGCCGGAGATTCGATCGCGGCCATCTTGCCGACAGCCGTCTGTCGCGTATCAAGCTCCTTGGTAAACTCCGCGCACAAAGCCACGACCCGATCGACCGCATGCGAACCGAAAAGACTGTGATCGACCTCATCAAGCACGACCGTACGCGCCGATGAGAATCGCGACAGTCGCTTTCCGTACCGACCGAAATGCATCGTCATCAAATCCAGGCTGCTGTCATATGCGCCGCATACGAACAGTGTACTCACCCCGTTTCGCTGCAAAGTGCGCAGGATGCCACGCGGATCGGCCTGCATCGCCTCGACACCGGAAGCGCCGCTCATCCAGCGCCACCAAGCGGCGCCGCAGGCACCCAGCGGCGTCGCCGCGCGCTTCAGGACAAGACGGACGAAAGGCAATATCCTTCGCTTGCCGCGCAGAACCTGCTTCCATTTGGACCGGTCGAAAAACGACGAACGGTAACCCGCCATCGAATTGGTCTGATATCGGCTCAACCTTTCTATCGAAACACCGTCGGGCATATGGAAACTCTGCAGATTGACAGATACGACGCCCGACAGTGCCCGCCCATACAAGGCGGCACGCAATGCGCTGTATGCCCCGGAGCAGATTCCGAACGACACGACGTTTCGATACCCCCTCTCCTTTAGCCAGCCGGCGGCTGTCGCAGTGTCCTCAACGACAGCAGTCGAATAAACCGGCTGAAGCACCGTGTCCGCCCCCGTGGCGCCGGACACGACACTGTCGCCGATACCCCGCCCATCGAACCTCAGCGAGGCAATGCCGCGACGCGCCATTTCCCGTGCTATGCGAACCGAAAGGCGGCTATCGCCGACATGCGCGCTGGCGGACGTATTCGTGATCAAAAGAACCGAACCGAGATCGCTCATTGCCTGCGGCGTGCAAAGGATTCCAAACAAGCCTGCGGCGCCAAACCTCACCGGCTGCTCGCACGCGTCGGCCATCCGCAGCATCAGACCCGGATCCCAACCCGCGTCCGGCACAACGCGCGGCGACGGATCGTGCCGGATCTTCCCGGTCGCGATCCAGTCGGCCACGGCAGATAAAACCCGCCTGGGAACCTTCGAGAAAACCGACTCCTGCATGAAGGCCGCGTAACCGTCGAAAGGCCGGATCTCGACTGCGCCGCCGAGCGCCTCGAATCCCTGGCGCAACGGCTCGCTATTGGCGACGTTGGTGTCAAAGATCAATGTACGCACCGCCTTGGCAAATGTGCCCTTCTTCAATACATCGACGGCGTCGAATGCCTTCAACTGCGCGCTGAACGCAGCGCTATAGACCTGTCCCAGCACATTGAACAAGGCGTCCTGCTGCTGAGCCGCGCGCAAAGGTGCCGGCAACTGGTCGAGCCAGATGTTGCGCATGATCGACAATTCCCGCATGTAGCCGCGCCCGCTCACCACGGGAGCCAGCAACACGAGTTCGTCAACGTCGCTTTGAGCGGCCGCGAGCAGCATGAATGCCGTCCCGAGTCGCAGGCCACATAAAGTGACATGGGTGACGCCCGTTTCTGCCTTGAGCCGTTCAATCGCGGCGCACACGTCAGCCACGGCCGTCTCGAACTGATCGCTCGCTCCGTCGTCCCCTGCCGAATCCCCTGTTCCGCGGTAATCGAAACGCAGCACCGGAATACCGCGGGCTGACAGGTCATCCGCCAGGCTGCGCATGCCGGCGTGGCTCCAAACGGACTCGTGTCCGAATGCGCTGCACAGCACGACCCCTCGCGCTCCGCCCCCCGAATGCAGCCAGCCAAAACGCCCACCAAATACGATTGGTCTCATTCTCTATTGGATATCGAAAAAATTTTGCATCTTTCAGCCGAACGGCAAAATCGAACGGCCGCCTGATGACAAATCGCCTACGGATAAGAATCCGCCCCCTTTCCTGCTTCCAGGTTTGACTGGAATCAGCCGGAAGTCGAAACTTCGCAGCTGTCCTGGTCACGACCTCAACACCCTCCGTTTTCAAGTTGGCACCTTGCTTGCGTCGGGTACAGCAGTCCTGCGCATCACGACATGCTGTTCGGTTCGATCAACTCGCGCCAGCGCCGCTCGAACAGCGGCATGCTGAAATGATGCTCGCAATAGTCGGCGAAACGCGTCGCCGCTTCCACGACATGAACCAGGTCCGCGGCGGGCTCGGCCACGAAGCGCTCCAGCCGCGACTCGTTCATGGCCAGCGCGTCGTCATGGAACCCGAGTCCCTCGTAAGCCGCTGCGTTTCCCACCGGAACGCAGCCATATGAGATCGCCTCCAGGACTTTCGACTTGATGCCGCCACGGAGAAAGGCCGGGCACAGCGCAATGGAACATCCGGTATAGACGTCCGCCTGAGTTTCCGCAAATCCTGCGAATACGACGTTGGGCACAGGATCGTACTGCCCGACCATGCTCCCGAAAATCACCAGCGGAGCAGACGGGGCAAGCCGTGCCCAGAGTTTCACCAGATATTCGATGGCGAGCCGATTCTGCAATTGTCTATCCGAGCCGATAAAAACGAACCGAAGCGGTACCGACGGATGACGCACCGGAATCTGCGAACTCATCGGCGGAGCGATGACATGCGTCTTTGCCGCCTCGCCGTCTTCAAGGGAAGCCCGCAATGCACCGGCGTCTTCCGTGGAAACGAGCGTGACGGCATTCGATGCCCGGATTGCTTCTCGCTCCTGCCGCCTCAACGCAAACTCCTCATACTGGAGAAATGCATTTCGAAAAATCCCGGCGTTGGCGAGTCTGACGAACGGGCCCGGAATCGACTTCGCCAAGTACCCTGCCGACAACGGAAAGTCCTGCTCTCGCAGAATGCCTGCGCGACGCGACATGAGATCGTCGAAATCCATGACGATTCGACATTCGGGCAGCTTGCGCCGAACCAGAACCGCATAGTCGATGAGGCGAATGCCGTCGAAATAGATCACGTCCGGCCTGAACTCCGCGATAGCGCTCATTAACGCCACCCTCTTTCGCGGGTGGGAAAATATCGCCACCTGCAGCGCGCACGGCACGCCACGCAACAAGTCCCATCCAAGGCGAACGCCCACGCCGAACTTCGCAAGCAGACCGCCATCCTCGAAGATCGAACGAATCTTGAATTCGGCGATTTCCATCTCCTCGCCGATCGCGTTCCGAATGAAGCTCAGCGTACGCTCCCGCCCATTGGACGCTTCCCGCGGGATGTCCCGCGTCATCACCATCAAGACGCGCGTTTTCACGCCACCTCCCCGACGGCCTGGCCCCTGCATCCGGTTTCCGGCACGTGCAGGGCGCAGGTCTCGCTCTCTCGACGGCATGCGCGGCAGCCAGCATCGACACCGCCGGCAGCCAACGTCCGAACACAAATGAACTTATGCATCCCGGGACTCCCCCTTGCGTCGTAACATGCTGTCGAGTCTGTTGCGTTTGGCGATCGTCGACAGCAACACCTGCTCGAATTGCCGAACTTGCCGCGTTTGCGCGAAATCCGCCCGCCGGGCATTGCATCGGCGCGCAACGTCCAGATATAGCGCTTCGTCGGTCGCGAGTCGCGCGATCAGGGCACCAAGCGCGTTGCAATCGCCGCGCGGAACGATCAGCTCGGGCAGCGCGGCGAACGCTTCCATCAGGCCTCCGGACGCAAAGGCAATCGACGGCTTGAAGAACGCCCACGGTTCTATCGCAACCACGCCGAATGGTTCATCCCACATCGACGTCACCGCGATGAGATCAACATCCCGGTAAAAAGACGCAGCACCAATAAAACCGTGAGACACGACGGTCAGGCCGGGATGCTCACGCATCAGTTCCGGCAACATCCCGTCGTGATCCCTGCCCGCGATATGGATTTCAATGGCCGGCACCACCTTCGCCGCCTCGGCGACACTCGCGAAAAACTCGCGGATGCCTTTTGTTTCGTCCACTCTCCCGATGAACCCCACTCGAAAAGGCGTATGCGGTTTCGTCGGTTCCTCGCCTTCCGTGCCGGTCGCCGGGGTCGAATTGTGGATAACCGACTGCTCGGCGGCAGGAAAGAAACCCTGTTCGCGATGGCGCGCCATCACGAATCCGCTCACAGCGACGGCATGGTCTACCAGCCGCGACAACCGGGCCTTCGGGGCCGAAATCCGACGACATCCGTAGCATGCGCCGTTGCACGCGCTTCCGTTCCTGAATCGGGTCGAAGCGGGACAGATGAGCCAGTAGTCGTGCATCACATGAACCAGCGGTATGCGTAGCATTCGGGCCGCGAGCCATACTGCCGGCCCCATGCCCTTGATATTGTTGGTACACAGGACGTCGACGCCGAGCGATTTCAATTGACGCCACGCCGCAAAAAACATGAATGGATTGAGCGTGTCCAGCACGCCGAACAAGGCCTTCTTCACCCAGCTCCGCTTCGCGGGCGCAAACTGGTTGTAGAGGTTCAGGTTCGGCATGATGCGCACATCCAGATCGTCGACGATCGTCCGCGTTCCGACGCGCGTATCCGACAACGTCAGGATGGACACCTGATGCCCTCGACCGCGCAATGCGACGGCGAGGTCGCGAACGACGACTTCGGCGCCGCCCACCACGTTCGGTGGAAAACGATTCGCACAGAGGCAGATCTTCACCGCTGCTCCTTGCTAGAGATCAGGTATCCAAGCAAGCCGCACCAAAACACGACGAGCGATACGGCAATGCCCGTCGAAGGCGCATACATAATGAGCGACCGGGGCACGACGAACGGCGCCGCGCCAATGGCCGCGACGATCAGTGCTTGCTTGACCATGACGAGGCGATAACGGCGTGCCGCCAGGAGCCACGTGCTCAGACCTGCATCCACGAAGGTGGCAATCGAACATCCGGTCGCGTAGACCATGATCGGCACACCGGATACGAAAGCTGGCCCGTATATCATCAGAAAAACATTGCGACCAATGAAAAAGCTGCCGATCCAGGCAACGCCGCCCACCAGCCCCAGATACGCGCCGAGCTTCACCGCCTTCGCGCGCGCGTCCGACTCGCTGCGCGCCGAAAAAACCATGCTCGGTGCCAATGCCAACGCCAGCGTCATCCCCACCGAATTCCACTGCTCCACCAGCGATGCAGCTGCCGCATAAATACCAAGATCCGCCTTGGACACCAGCACGCCGAGCAATAGGCGATCCATCCTCAACACCAGGACGCTGGCGGCAATGGCAGGCCATATCTTCAGCCCTCGAATGACCAGCGTCTTCGTCACGACCGCGCTGCCGCGAAACGACTTCGGAGACTGCAGGGCAAGTGAGCGATAGCGACTGAAAGGCGCGGCGGCCGCGACACACGCCTCCAGCGGCCACGCCAAGGCCGCGACGATCGCGCCCATCGAAGCATGCGCGGCCACGTACAGCCAGAGCACCCGAACACAGCTGGCATAGGCCCTCGCTCGCGTGATAACCCACGGTTTGGATTCGGCGTAAGCCATCAGGGAACCCAGTGCGATCGGTTCGACGATCAGCGCGAATGCCGCGATCAAGGTCAACTCGGACACGCTCGACTGGCGCATGACGATCGACACGATGCCCATGAAAATCAGCATCACGGCCAGCGTCAACGCGAGCCGCAAGCGAAAGGCGCGGTAGACGACCATGTGCCGCAACCTCGGATGTTTGCCGAGGATCGGCTGGATCACTTGCGCGCCGAAGATCAGCGCGCCGCTGCCGATCACGTATGCAAGCGACAACGCGAACTGCAATTCGCCGAACAGGCGTGCGCCATAGAGGTTCGCAAACAGATGATTGCTCGCGACGGCCGCGAGTGCTCCGATGAGTTTTTCGCAAACCACGCCGGCGAACGACGAAAACAGGAGCCTGATGAAAGCGTTCAAGATAACCCCGCCGCCTTCGATGCAGGACGCGACTGCCTCGCGTCAATGAAATACCACCACATCACCGCGATCATCAGGTAGAAAAGCGTCCGCGCACCGAACATCGTCCAATATTCGCCTTGCTGCGTGGCATATGTCGCGTACGCGAAGATCTTCGCGCTCAGCCAGAGCACCACGACGCCACCGCGCATCGCGACCTGAATCAGTATCGCGCTCAGAGCCCCGTACACGGCGCCCGTTACCGCAACGAAAAGCATGCCGCCCGCGTAGCCGAACCAGTAGACCGGCACCGCCATATTCCCCATCGTGAACGTGACGTCGTCAAACACGTAGGCCTTCAGAATTTCGGGCGTTCCGTATGACAGCATCAGGTCGCGCAAACCGCTCACCGGCGCGTCGCTGAAGAAGTTCGGTTCCGTCAGGGAGCCCAGGGATCGCACGAAGCGCTCGAATGCGGTGAGCCCCCCCAGCACCGGTGCACTGAACGTATGTGCGTCGCTGTCCACCACATACCAGACCTGCCCCTGCTCGAGGAAACGGGAAACGACAGTGTCGGATACGTCCAGCCCCTGTCCCTTGTACGCATAGAAGACGGAAACCGTGCCTATCGTGAGTGCGAGGCCCGCCCCGATTCCCAGATAGCGAAGCACGGGCTTGCCGTTCATCGCGTGAATCGCAATGAACGGAATCAGCATGGTCAGGCAGACGTGCAATACCGACATGAACTGCTCGCCGTGCAGCACTTCGAGCGCCAGGTCCGCCACGATCATGAAAACGGACACCCACCGTACGGTCCGGTTCGAACTCGTGCAAAAAGTGCCCAGCAGCACGGCGACGAACGTCTGGTTGTTCAGGAACAGGTTGAACAGCGTGCCGTTCGACGCATCGTTGCGCAATGCATAGCGATTCACACCGTTCAAAAGCGAGAAACCGCTGCTCAACCCGGCCAGTAGCCCAATACCGAGGATCGCCGCGGCTAGCCCCAGGCCCAATGCAATACTGGAGGGACGAAGCGTCATGTGTGCCGTGATCGGCGCGCGTGCGGCGCGCTCGTTCACGATGCGCCCGAACGCTAAAAGTGCGCAGACGACGAAAACCAGATAAAACGAAAACAATCGGCTGAAAGCGCCGTTTGCCACGCCGAATATGTCCGTTTCACGCAGAAACCCGCCGGATTCGATCCCGACACCGGCAACGAATGCGGTCAATCCGATCGAAAACGTGTAAAGCATGGCCACGGTGAATACCGGGCGCGCCTGGATCAGCACGATCAGTCCGGCCACCGCGACCAGCAGCGTGCAAATGGCACTCGACTGCATCACGCCGAGCGCCGGCAACATCGCATTGACGATCAATACGAGTATGAAGAGCGTCCGCCCGGCAAGGCGGATTGTCGCGTCAACCCCTGCGCCGACTCGTATCGTTTGCATCGCGGCTTCTTTCACCCTTCGGCCCGGCAGGCGTCCGGCCGCGCATGCACCGCTCGATCCAGCGCCCGATGCAGTATCGAAGCGACTACCGACGACGAAAAACGCCGTGCATTGATCCGCCCGTCACGCACCAATTCCGTCCGCAATGAAGCATCGCAGGCGACCCGCTCGATTTGACGCGCCCACTCGACGGCATTCGTTGCATCCGCGACAGCCACGAACGAGTCGCCCATCGTGTAGCGATACACCGGCAGATCCGATGCGATGACCGGCACGCCGACGACCTGAGCCTCGATCACTGTGCGGCCGAAACCTTCGTGCAGCGTCGGCGATACATAAAGATCCGCAGCTTGATAGAAATAGCCGAGATCTTCGTCGTCAACATCCTCGACGAAATGCGCGTCGATTCCAGCCTGCCGGGCGATGTCCTCGCATTCGTGACGATTATCCTGATTCTGCGCACGCCCCACTCGAAGCACGATCACGTCCTTGCGTCCGAGTAACGCCAGCGCCCGAAAGAGCGTCACGTTATTCTTCCGGGTTTCGTCCGAACCGACGTTCAGCAGCACCGTTGCTTCACCGGTTCGGATACCGAAGCGCGTCAGAAGCAACGTTCGCGCCTGCTCGCGAATGCGGGCATCGACCGGTGCATAGCAATCATCGAACGCGTTGGGTACGACCTTAATGCGTTCCGATCGAACATGAATGTCCGTGACTGCCTCCTGCGCCGTGACATCCGACGGCGTAATCACCACGTCCGCCCGGGAAATCAATGACTGGGTCAGCCGGACATACGCGCTCTTCAGCTTCTCGACGAAGCCGCGCACTTGTCCCGGGTGCTGCACGTGGTGTAACACGACACCGACACGCCCACCGACCAACCGGATCAGCGGGATCATGAAGGCCAGGTCCTCCTGGTACAGCACGACGAAACTGCCTGACCGCGCGGCAGCAGCTGCTCTCAGCGGATAGACGACGAACTGTGTCCAGTAGCGCCGGAGCGAACGCGGCTCGGCTGGGATATCGATTGCTTCGACGTCGAAACCGGCACCGCCCGGAATCAGGTCGATGCACATGAGGCTATAGCGCATGACGCCATTCCAGCTCGCCGGCCGCGGCCCGAGAAACCATACAATCCGCGCCGCTCGTGCCTCGCCGTGCAGTACGCCTTTTCTTACCATCGAATCACTCATGCGATGCGCTCCGCGCCCGATAATCTCAAATCGCTCATTCAAACCGCGGCCGCCCCGGATCGCATCCCACCGCTAGCATTGCGCACCGCGCGGAGTTCGACGTCGAAAGACCGCGCCCGGCATCACGCGTCACGCTGGCGGAGATGCATGCTCGCGCGGCGAACGACGCAACTCAGCGACGAAGGCTCGAAGCCGTTGAACACCAGCCCGTCCACGCGTGCGCCGACCTTGCCCAGACCGTCGACGGCCTCCGCCATGCCGGCAATGCTGACCAAGCCTTGTCGCGCCACCAGCAGCGTCATATCGGCAAACCTCGACCATGTGGCGACGGCCGCTACGGGAAGTGCGGTCGGCGCATCCACGATGACCATGTCGTAATTGCCTCGCAACGAGGCGATCGCGCGGTCGAGATCCGCAGCCGAGAACCGGTTCACCGACGCACCGTTCTTGCCGGCGAACAGCGCATGAAGGTTGTCGGTCACGCAGGTAATCGCGCTCTCGGGTTGAAGCGAATTTTTCAACACGTCGACCAATCCCTTCGTCGCGGTCACGGGCAGGTAGCGACAAAGTGCCGGCGTCTGCATGTTGGCATCCACGA
The DNA here is from genome assembly GCF_024656005.1 of Burkholderia sp. SCN-KJ. Taxonomy (NCBI): domain Bacteria; kingdom Pseudomonadati; phylum Pseudomonadota; class Betaproteobacteria; order Burkholderiales; family Burkholderiaceae; genus Burkholderia; species Burkholderia sp. SCN-KJ. Next base: position 113,538 of record NZ_JANKOG010000006.1, on the reverse strand, counting down.
TCAGGGTCTTGAGGCCTTTCTGCGAGAACAGGTAGGCAAGATTGGCCGCAATCATCGATTTGCCCTGGCCGGGCACCGCCGAAGAAACCAGAACGAGCTTCGATTCGCGCCGGTCCGCGCGCAACTTGTACTGCAACGCCAGAGTCAGGCTTTCGAGCGCATCGGCCAGCGGCACGTCGGCCTGATCCTTCGTCACGAGGGCGAACTTCTTTTTCGTGTCGCTCTGAAGCGCGAGCGGCGAATTCGGCAGTACACCCAGTATCGGGATGCCGATCGCCGACTCCAGTCGATCCGGGTTACGAATGCGTCCGGACAGGAACGCAAGGCCTTGCGTCACCGAAAAACCAAGCATCAACCCGATCACGGCGCCCATCAGGACGACAAGCACGCGTTTTGGCCGAACCGACTTGTCGCTGACCACCGCCTTGTCGACAATCGATGCATTGCCGACCGTACCGGCTTCCGCGATCTGAAGCTGCTGCGTATTGTTCAGCAATCCGACATATAGCTGATTATTTACCTCGACATCGCGTGCCAGCCGCAAATACGTCTGCTGCTGAGACGGCAGACGCGCGGCCTTGTCTTTCAGCACCGTTGCCTGCTGATCCAGTTCCTTGATCTTGTTGGCTACGGCGACGACCTGCGGTTGGCCTGGCACATATTTCGACAACAGGTCGTGATATTCGAGCTTCGCCTCGAGCCGCGACTTGTCGACGAACGCAAGTTGATCCACGAGCAGTTTGATGTCGCCCTGCGCATCGATCGAACCCTGCTGGTTGCGGAATGCGTTCAGCGCCTGCTCGGCCTGTTGCAGCCTCGCCTTGACGATCGGCAGTTGGGTGTTAAGGAACGAAAGACTGCGCTCGGCATCGCCGGCACGGCGTCTCGCGTTGAAGTTCAGGTAGCTCTCCGCGATCGCATTGAGCATGCGGGCGGCAAATACCGGATCGGCATCCTCGAAATTCAGGAGCATGATGCCGGACTGGCGTTTGGTTTCGGTCACACTCAATTTCTTCAGGACCGCGTCGAGGCAGGCATCCTTGGCAATGCTCCGCACGCGAAATTGCGCACCGGGCCTCGCGACAATCCGCGACACATCGACCCGATAGCCATTCGCCGAGCTCAGTTCACCGACCACGCCGCTCAATACCTGCCGGCCGCTGCCGTCCTTCAACCGAAACCGGTTGCCGTCGAGATAATCGAACTCGAGCGCCTTTCCGATCTGCGCGTAGGGAACGTCGAACGCATTGAATTCGAGGCGCTCGCCACCCCAGGCCCACGATGACAAGCCGAATGGCGCAGCGACGAGACCATTCGCGTCTTTCGACATGAGCGAACCGATCAGGCCGCCGATCAGCGGGAAGCGGTGCTCCACCGAAACATTGACTTGCGCAGCCGTTGCATCGATGGCTTCGGTGACGACCGAACGCGAGCGAACGATGTCGATTTCGCCCGTCACCGCCGAATTCTGAATATCCAGCGCCTTGGAAATCGCCGAAAGCGAGCCTAGCGCGCTGGCCTTGTTTTCCTCGACCTGGATCAACGTGTCCGCGGAGTAGACCGGCGCTGCCGCGAGCGCATAGGCGAGTGCCGTCAGCAAGCACACGGCGAAAACGGCCAGAAAGATGCGCCAGTTTTCGAATACGTTCTCCAGCATGTCGACCGGCGACAACCCGAGTGCTCCAGAGGTAGCCTCTTGCTCTCTATTGCGGTGCACGCTCGATGAAGGTCTTTCCATCTTCATGCCAAACTCCAGAATTGACGAGCCGACGGAATTCGTCACTTTACGTGCGTTGTTGTTCACGTTCATGTCATTGAAAATCCAGCTGGAATCCCTTCAGGCCCGATCAGGATTCCGTCTCGTCTGAAAAATAAGACTCGTCATGCACACTCCTGCCTGAATCGGTACGACGTGCAGCAAACCGCACCGCGATGCTTCGCCCGCGTGCCTCCGCGAAGAGTGCATCGCACGCTACGCCTGCCCGGAACGGCCGCCGATCCATTCCAACGCGGCCCCGACGTCGGACAGGCGAAAAATCGTTTCGGCTTCAGCAGCATGCGCCGCCTGATCGCCCCGATCGCCGGCGAACAGGAAGCGTCGTCCTACCCCCGCGCGCATGGCGGCCTCGAGGTCCGACGACTTGTCGCCGATCATGATCGATTCGGACAGGTTCAGATCGAGTTCGCGCTGCGCTTCATACAGCATGCCTGGCTCCGGCTTCCGGCAAGCGCATGCTTGCTTGTAGGCGCCCACGCCGGCTACCGGATGATGCGGGCAGAAATAGACTCGATCGATTCTTGCGCCTCGCGCTTCGAATGCGTCGCGCATCCAGTCCATGAATGCGACGAACTGCGCTTCGGAAAAGTAACCTCGTCCGATGCCGGCCTGATTCGTGACGATCACAACCTGATACCCGCTTGCATTGGCAAGCCGGACCAGATCGAAGATCCCCTCGACGAAAACGCAGTCCTGCCTCCGGTGAACGTACCCGGAGTCAATGTTGACCACACCGTCACGATCGAGAAACAGTGCTTTACGCTTCACTGATTCCGGCCTCCAGCATCAGAGGAATGACCGTTTGCGCCCGCGCATAGTCGTCCGGAACGCCGATATCGATGAATTCCGTGACCTCGGGAAAGACGCGGACGTCGAGTTCGGCAACCCGTTCGCCCAGGAACGCCTGCTCGAAGGAAAACTTCTCGGGCAAGTCGAAACCGAGCAGCTTCCGCGCATTGACGACATATGCGCCTGCATTGATGTACCCGTGTCCGTGACGCTTCTCCACGAATGCCGACAGCCGCCGGGACTTTGCGTCGAAATCGAGTGTGCCGTAGCGCGATGCGTCATGCATCGAGGTTGCCGCCAGAACGAGATCCGGACGCGTCTCGCGATAGAACGCCGTCAACTGCTGCAGATCCAGATTCGACAACGTATCCCCGTTCAGCACGATCATGTCCGACGTACCGTGGGCTCTGATCGCGTGAACGATCGCACCGCCGGTACCGAGCGGCTCGTCTTCCTCGATGACGGAAATCGCCATGCCGAAGCTGCGAGTCCGAAGCAGATCCTTGATCCGGCCACTGCCGTAACCCAGCGACAGCACCACTTCCGTCACACCCTGCTGCAAGAGGCATTTCAACATCCAGCACAGAAACGGCTCGCCATTGATCGGCGCGAGCGCCTTCGGCAGCTCATTGCCCAATACCGAACGCAACCGCGTGCCGAGGCCGCCCGCCAGGATGAGGCACGGCAACGTCGTACTCATGCGAAGATTTGCTCTTCGACGATGCCGCAAATGATATGACCGCACACCAGATGTCCTTCCTGAATCTTCGGCGTCGAAGCAGACGGGATCTCGATGCAGATGTCGGCACGCTGCCGCATCTCCGCGGCGCCCGGCCCGTTGCTGGTAAATCCGACCGAGAACATGCCTGCCGCCTTCGCGGCGTCCAGCGCCCGAAGAATGTTGGGTGAACGCCCGGAGGTCGAATAGGCCCAGAAGATGTCGCCCGGACGCCCCGTCGCCTGAATCTGGCGCTCGAATAGTTTCTCGTACCCGTAGTCGTTGCCGATGGCAGTCATCACCGAGCTGTCCACGGTCAATGCGAAAGCCGCGAGACCCGGACGATCGAAATTGAAGCGACTGACGAATTCGCCGGCAATATGCTGGGCATCCGCAGCGCTGCCGCCGTTGCCCGCGAGCAAGATCTTGTTGCCCGCCCGCAACGCCGTCGCCACGCGCTCCGCGACGCGCCCGATCCGCGCGATTTGCTCCTGATCGGCCAGCAGTCCGCTCAGGACGGACAGCGTCTGCTCGATTTCGCTTTTCACACCGATCGTCATGCGTTCTTTCTCCACGATTGCGCACCAATGTCAGTAAACGTGCAGTTCAGGACTTCACCGTTGACCCCTTTGTATGCACTCAGCGCCCGCATCACGGACGATCGCTCGACAGGATCGACAAAGAACATCATGAAACCACCGCCGCCGGCACCGGAAACCTTGCCCGCCTTGGCGCCCGCCCGCACCGCGGCCTTGTACAGATCGTCGATCATCGGGTTCGAGATATTCTTCGCCATGCGCTTCTTCGATTCCCACGCATCCCGCATCGATGCGGCAAAGAGGTCGAAATCCGCCCGCAGTACCGCTTCCTTCATGCGTACGGCTTCTTCCTTGACCTCATGCAACGCGGCGACCGAATCGACGACGCCCTCCACGACATTGGCGCTCTGTTCCTTGATGATGTTGGCCGACTCCCGCGATACACCGGTGTAATACAGCACCAACGACGCCTCCATCTCGGCCTTGATTTCCTGCTTGATCCGCAGTGGGTTGACGATCACCCGGTCGCCGTAAAATTCCATGAAGTTCAATCCGCCGAATGTCGCCGCATACTGATCCTGCTTGCCGCCGGCAAGACCGAGATCGGCTCGCTCAATGTCATGCGCAAGATGTGCGATGTCGTATTCGCCGAGCGGCAACGACAACAGTTCGCAGAAGGCTGTCACCAGTGCAACGACAATCGTCGACGACGATCCGAGTCCGGACCCCGGCGGCGCTTCGGAACACGTCGTGATCGTGACAGCCAATGGATGCCCGCCATTGAAGTCCCTGACGATCCGGTTATAGACGCCAACATGCAGCCCGAGACCGTGCTGGACCTCGAGCATCGGCGACACCGGACCGATCCAGCGCGTATCCGTATCAGCCGCTACCAGTTCGATCTTCGCGTCATCTCGCGGCGCGATCGACGCATAAGCGAATTTTTCGATCGTCACATTGAGCGCGAGGCCGCCGAAGCGGTCCGAATAAGGCGGCACGTCCGTTCCGCCACCACCCAAACCCAATCGCAAAGGAGCCCTCGAACGGGCAATAAACCGTGTCATGAAATCTCTCGCAGAGAATGAGTCGGCGCCAGCACGCTAGTACGGCGGCTGGTCTGCGTCCGGTTCATGCCGGGCCGATTGCCCGGATCGTCACGTCGATCACCCGTACCAGACCGCAAACTCGCATCGCCACGCAACGCAGCCCTGCCGCCGGAAATGCGCGACCATGTCCGATGGGAGAACTATGCGACAGACGCACAACATGCTGCGTGCGATGGCTTACATTAAAACGTCCCGACGAAATGGAAGCGGTCAACCTGCGTTACGCTTCACTCGCTTCCGATGAAAGGAACCGGGGTACAGCTCGCCGCGCGGCGGGCGGTACGACATCACTCATCAATGTCGGATTCGCGCAACACGGGCATGGTCACTTGCTTCGCTCGCTTCGGTCGCCCGATTGCAGTAGCGCCGCCGACCGAAGCACCGACGGGGGTGTCGACACGGAAACGTGCCGCTGTCACCGCCCGGCACGCCCTCCCCGGCCCCCTGGCGATGATCGCGCAAACGCGGGACAACGGTTTGCAGTTCGAACTACTCCCGCATCAACAATGCTGGAAAACGACATGAACAATGATCACCGGTTCGGCCTGCCGATGCCGAACATGAACCATCGTGCTGCGCCCATCAGGCGCCGAGCATGTGCGGCGCTCTCGCTTGCGATCGTAGTGATGCTTTCCGCATGCGCGGTGGTGCCGGGCCAACACATGAACTCGACCGCATTGCCGGTCACGACCGGCGACAACGGCGAAGTCACCAGCGATATGCCGATTCCGGTCAGGCGGATCGACCTGACGCAGATCAGGCAGATCCGGGCCGCACAGAAAAGCGCGGCCGGCATGACGATCCCGCAGAACCTGTTCGCGAAGCCGGACATCTACAAGCTCGGCGCCGGCGACGTGCTACAGATCACGGTGTGGGATCATCCGGAGTTCGCAACGGCTGCGGGCCAGCCCGTGCCGAACACGAAGACTGCGGACGCGGCGCCCGGTTTTGTCGTCGACAGCAACGGCAACGTGCAATTCCCGTACGTACCACGCCCCATCCACGCGGCTGGGAAAACCGTTGCGCAAATTCAGCACGAGGTCAAAACCGAACTCAGCAAGGTATTCGTCAAACCACAGGTAACGGTCCGCGTGGCATCGTTCCGCGCGACACAGGTGTATATCGACGGCGACGTGCGCACGCCGGGAGCGCAGACCATCAACGACATTCCGATGACGTTGATCGAAGCCATCAGCCGCGCCGGCGGATTTGCGCCGACGGCGGATCAAAGTCGCGTCATGATCACTCGCGACGGCACGATCTATCCGGTGAATGTCGCCCAAATGATGAAGGCGGGAAAAAATCCGGCGGACATCATGCTGAAGCCTGGCGACATGGTGCATGTCGGTGCACGTGACGACAACCCCGTATACGTAATGGGCGAAGTGATCAAGCCGCAAGCCGTTACGCCACTTCGCGACGGTTCGCTCACGCTGAGCGAAGCACTCACGCAGGCGGGTCAACTCAACCAGCAGACCTCGAATGCCAAGCAGGTTTTCGTGCTGCGCAATGCAGCCGACAGCGGTGCGACCGACGGCAATGCGCCCGTCATCTATCACCTTGACATGCAATCTCCGGTTTCCATGCTGCTCGCGAACCAATTTCCGCTTGCGTCGAAGGACATCGTCTATGTCGACAACACCGGGCTCGTCCGGGCCAGTCGTGTGTTGAATCTGCTGCTGCCAGCGATCAGCGCGGGCTTGACCGGCGCGCTCCTCACCAAGTAATCCGGCATGTCGGCGCGCGCGTCGACCATGGCGGGCCAGCGCGCGCGTCGAAATGACCGGACACCCTCTCAGGCATTCGACAATTCATTCGTAATACACAACATCTACCATCCCGACGATCGGCGATCGCTTACATCGTTACCTGACTGAACGCGGGGAGCGGGTCGGCATGATCCGCCCCCGCCTGCACGTCAAAATCAGAACATACGTCACCGCCCCCGGTCTCGGAATCATCGTGACGGTTGGGGCGGCACCATAGGTTCGTGCAGAAAAAATCTGCGCTCGCCAGGCGGCTGGCCGCCGTACCGGCAACGATGCTCGTGGTCGTTGTCAAGATCGCCCACAATGTGCATCTGAATGCGGTCAACTCCTCACCTTGTCAGGTACAGGTGCGCGATCTCGTCGATTTGCGGCGAATCGATGTCCGAGCCGCGCGCAGGGCGACTCGCAAAATCGATACCCCGCCCACGACAACGGAATGAGTGGAACGATCGCCACAATCATGTAGAGGCCGAGCGGCCATCCCACTAACCGAAAGCGCTCGCACAACCATAACGTCGCGTAAAGCGGAACGCCATGCAGCAGATAGATCGAGTAGCTGATTTCGCCGAGCCATGAGAACAAGCGCACCTGCAGCTTCAACACGGTCGCCAGCAATGTGAACAGTGCGATGCCAATGACGTATGCCAGCGACGACGGAAGATGCTCCATGTTGTGATGCCGCCAGTCGTTTATCGCCCCCGCCACCGCAATGCTCACAATCAGCACCGTCAATGTGGCCACCGCCGATCGGTAAGTCAGCGACAGGTGAGCGCGCGGGCCACTTGCCCATCGAATCCGCAGCGTTTGAAAAGGCCTGTCATACGCCAGGCGAAAGCAGGCGCCCCAGAACATGATCGCAAGGTGAAACGGCATAGCCTTGTACTGCCCCAGGGTGGCGACCGGCATGAGCCCCAGCCCCAGAGTCACGACAAACACGCCGCAGAGTGCCGTGCAGACAAAATACAGGTCGCGCATTCGATGGAGCGCACCGCACCAGAACAACAGCAGGCATAACCCGTAGAAGTACAGTTCCGTTTCCAGGGTCCACGCATGAGGCATAATCAACGCCTGCCCAAACGCGGTGGGAATCATCGTTACGTTTGCAATGAGCTCGACGATATTCATCTGCCTGTTGAACAAATGGCAGTAAATCAAATAACCCAGAGGGAGCGTCAGCCAATAAGCCGGATACAAGCGAAAAAATCGACGAATCAGGAAGCGTCGCGTACCCTCGCCGATTTCGCCCCGCAAGCTGGTCGGAATGAGCATGCCGCTGATCGCGAAGAAAATCACCACACCGATTCTTCCGAAATTGGCGGAACGCTGCAGCGTGTCGAGCAAGGTTTGTGACCCTGCCAGCGGAGCGAACCGTTCTGCATAGTGCGTCCAGATGACGAATAGCACGGCAACGGCACGCATGGCGTCGATGTGGTGAAAGCGGCTGGAATCCGCCGAATTCAACATGCTCGAATCCTTTCCGAAGAAGTGGAGATGAGTATGCCGATCATCGACGACGAATAGCGGACACTGCTTGAGCCGGTTCGTCACCAATGCCGCCAGCCCTTCGCTCACCCCGATCTTGAGGAACGCGAACGTCGACGACGTCGCGCCGATCGCTATACCCACGCGTCGCACACAAATACGACGTACACATCGAGTGGCATCGCCCAGTCCATCACGCCTCATGCCACAGATAACAATCTTTCAATAAGGACATGATTTCGTTGATGCACCGAGACGAGCAATCTGCCTCGACGACACATCTCTTGAACCTCGTTTAATATCAAAACAGGACCGTGCATTTCCGTGCGGCAGATTACTTAGCCTAGAGATGGTTTCAAAACGAGACACGGCGGTTGCGGTCAATTCCAGTCGACCTCGCTCGATCTGATTCCATGTCCCGTATCATCGGCGACGCCACCGGTACCTCGTTCGCACCGGTCTTGATCGGCGCAGACGTCAACGACGTCACGCAATGGCTGGCGCCGATCGACACGATTCAACCGATTCGCGAATTGCACGCCCCGTTACTATCTTCGCGCCCCCAGTTGCAGTCATGACGTCGACGAATGCCGTGATCGTCGTGGATACGACCACCGTTGTGACGCCATAAATGCGCCGGATGCGCGGCGTCGGCAACGGTCGTCGGCTCCCTCGTCTCCGGTGACTTCGCTGCATGACTTGCCATCCGGCGAGTTGAACGCCGGATGAGCGCTACTGCCCCAACCTCGGAATCATCGTGACCGTCGGCGCGGCGCTATAGGTAACCGTCATCGCATCGCCCGGCTTGAGATCGACCATACCGTTCGTCAGCCCGGTGGCATATGCCTGCTGTCCGTTTCGCGACACGCTGATCGACGACACGTTACCGCCGGCGACCGACATGCTGACCGCACTCGGGTTGCTGTTCGCGAACGTCCACGGTGAAGCACTCACCGTCTGCACAACCGGCGTCAGTTGCACGCCGAAGCCGACAAAACCGTTTTGCGCGATATTGTCTTCGCTCCACGACGTGTAGGCCCATGAGCTCGACGAGATCAACGCATCGACCGCGCGGGGATAATTGAGCGGCTGAGCCATATAATTCCCCCGCAGTTTGAGCGATGCCCCGGCCGTGAGCGTCCCGACCGTGATGAGCCGCGCGAAGCCGTTGCAGCATCCGATATTTTCCCCGGTATTGCCGCTGATCTCCGTGAACGACGTGCAGGATCCGTCCACGTAGATTCCGTCCTTCGAGACGCCGGACAGTTGATTCTTCGAGACGATGCATCCTCGGGTGTTGTACAGCGCGATTGCGGAAACGGCGCTCAGTCCGCCGGTTCCGGTGAACGTGATCGACGCGCCACTGGCAATTCCGCTACCCGTGAAATTATTGGACAGCGTGACGGTCGGGCCATTTCCATTCCCGGAAACCGACGTGACGTAAGTACCGACCGGGATGTTCGTTCCGGATACGCCTTGCCCCACCGCGCAGCCGCGTGCCGACGGATACGGCGTAAACGTCAGCGTGTTGGTTCCCGCCGCCGCTGCGGCCGAGGTCGTGATCGTTTGAGACGTCATGCACACCATCGGGGTAAAGACGATGGACGCGCCGCTTGCGATGGTGCCAGTCGTCGCCTTGCTGAGCGTTACCGTATTCGCCGTCACGCCGACCACGAAGGTTCCAGCCGCGATGTTGGTACCGCTGACGCCCTGTCCGACCGACACCCCTGTCGTTTCGTTACCTGGTGACCCGAAACCATAGTTGTCGTTGTAGGTCACGCCGGTCGTCGTGGCGAACGTCAACGATGTGGCGCCACTCGCGGCGGACGCGGTCGTCGCGATCGTCGAGCCGAACAAGCCGACGCCGGAAAAAATCACGGTCGCACCACTCGGGACGTTCGCATTCCGGTCCAGCGTCACCGTCGATACGCTCGCCGACACGACCGTGCCGATCACCACGCTGGTCGATCCGTTGAAATACCAGGCCGTCATGCCGACCGCGACGCCAGGAATATTTGCAAAGTTCAGCGTCCGGGACGCCGAGGTCGCACTGATCGTCGTCAACGGGAATCCGTTCTTGTTGTTCGGATCCCATGCATTGCTGATCGTGTTCTGAGAAATATTGACGTGGATGTTGCTTCCCCCCGGCTGCCACAGTCCGATCGGCGTTCCCGCCGCATTCTTGATCGTGTTATTGACGATCGTGATATTCGAATTATTGAATCCAGCCGTCGCGGTCACCGCCAATGCCCCATAGCCGATCGGTCCATTTGGAGCATTGACGATTGCACCGATGTTGGATTGAACCCCACACGTATCAAGCACATTATTGGCAACCGTCACATTGTCGTTGCCGTACGACTGGTAAACGCTCGTCAGCTCCGACGCGACATAGATGCCTGCGCCCATTGGGTTGTAGATCTGATTGTCGGCCACCGTGATGTCCTGAGCACCCACAATCGCTATCCCGCGTGCATATTTGGTTCCGACAATCCGGTTATCTGCAATCGTCACGCGACGAGGACGCACGCCCTCGTTGAAATAGCCCACCACCGCAAACGCGTCGTCGCCGCCGTTGATCACTTCGTTGTTCGTGATGGTGATGTCCGAGCTTGCCTTGGTGACGTGAATGCCGTCATGCCAGATATTGAGCAGGGTATTGCCGAACACCTTGCCATTGGCGCAGCTGCGCATCAGTGCACCTGCACTGGCAGAGTTGTTGAATTTGCACCCCGAAATTTCGAACTGACTGCAGCTCAGCAGGTTGATCGAACCAGCGTTCTCGTCCGGGTAATATGCAGTCGCATTCTTCGAGAAGAACTGCAGATTCTGAATTTTGAAATTGCTGGCGTTACGCCAGTAAATCACCGAATTCTGGCCTTGCGAAGTCGTGCACTGCAGGATCGAATCCCAGCCGGCGCCGATGATCGACGCCGTCGCGGTCAACGTGTTGCTATACAGATAAGTGCCAGGCGGGAAATACAGCGGTATCCCGGCATTGAGCGCAGTCTGGAGCGCGACCGTATCGTCGGTTACACCATCCCCCTTCACGCCAAACCGCCGTACGCTCATCGGCAGGTCGACCAATTCCTGCAGAAGCGGTCGTGCGGTCAGGCCCGTTGCCGTGCCAACGATGTACGTAGCCGGAAATTCTGTTGTCATTCAAGCGCTCCATACCATCGCAATTCAATCGCGATGCAAAAGTAAAAAACGGCTGGACGGTCGGAAGCTACGTCTTCCGAATCCTCGAGGTGCAGCTGCAGGAACGCATGCGGCTGCCAGGCAAGACGCCGCCGCAAATCAACCCTGCCAGACCAGATATCCTTTTTCTTGTTTTCATGAAGAGAAATCAGGCACGATCGCACGCACCCATTCATTGCAGAATAAGAACGATTTTCCCGATGAATTGTGCGTTCGGTAACCGAAGCACGGAGCGATGCGGCACGCGAATCGGCGAGAACGATCCGGCCGAATGACTTGCCCATTCGATGCACACGCAACGAATCCCCCACACGCCTCCCGTCGCCGCCCCCGATCCACCTCCCCTCGAAACGACCGCCCCCGGGTACTTCTTACCCTGCTGCACACGCACAATCAGGAACGCTTACCGCCTTTTCCCCGCATCGCACACCCGCATCGAAAAAAGATCATACGTATCAGTAGAAACACCGATGCTGTAGTCAAACTACATTCGTACGATTAGCCACTGCAGAGAATCGCTACATCCGATTCGGCAGTGTCGGACGGTCCGCGTCGCCGTCCGCGTTGTCCGATCGGGCCCAACCGGCCGTAACGATTCCCCGCCTGGTCTGGCATGCCGACGCGCAACCACCCTGCATCGCCAGCCGAATACGTCCGGTGCGAATCCACCGGACGTGCGCAGCTCCAGACATCATCCGAACAACAACCGGCAATACGATCATGGAGAGCAACATGCGGGACAAACACTGGCCGGCCGTCGTGCTGGCAGCGACCCTCTGCACCACCGCCTACGCAGGCAACGCCGATTTCAATTCGCAGGGCGACGCCGCCGACGCATTCGCGTCGTCCGCCGCGCAGCGGCGCGCCGACCTCCTCGTGCGCAAGATGACGCTCGACGAGAAACTGCAGTTCATCCATTCGCAATACGAAATGTCGAAGGTGCCGAACGGCGGTGCCGGCTACATCCAGGGCGTGCCGCGGCTCGGCATTCCCGATCTCAACATGGTCGACTCCGCGACCGGCTCAGGCAGCACGTCGCTCGCGAGCACGACCTTCCCCGCCACGATCGCCGTCGCCGCGAGCTGGGATCGCCGCCTGTCGTACGACTACGGCAAGCAGGTCGCGATCCAGTTGCGCGCGCAAGGGTTCGGCATGGGTCTCGGCGGCGGCACCAACCTCGCGCGCGAGCCGCGCGGCGGCCGGCTGTTCGAGTATCTCGGCGAGGATCCGCTGCTCGCAGGCGACCTGCTCGCGGAGCGCACGCTCGCCACGCAGCGGCAGAAGGTCATCGCGACCATCAAGCACTATGCCGGCAACGAACAGGAGCATGGCCGGATGGGCGGCAACACGCAGATCGACGAACGCACGCTGCGCGAGCTCTACCTGCTGCCGTTCGAGATCGCCGCGAAGCGCGGGCAGCCAGGCAGCGTGATGTGCAGCTACAACCGCCTGAACGGCGCGTACGCGTGCGAGAACACGCATCTGCTGAACGACGTGCTGAAGAACGAATGGGGCTTCCAGGGCCAGGTGCAATCCGACTGGGGTGCCACGCACAGCACGGCCGCCGCGATCAACGCCGGGCTCGACGAGGAAGAAGACGTCGGCCCGTCGGTCTACCTGACGCCGGCGGCCGTCAAGCAGGCGATCGCGGACGGCTCGGTATCGACCGCGCGCCTCGACGACATGGTGCGCCGCAAGCTCGCGGTGATGATCCGCGTCGGCGTGATGGACGATCCGGCCAAGGGCGGCGGCACGATCGATTTCGCGGCCGCGAACCGGTTCGCGCAGAGCGTCGCCGAGCAGTCGATCGTACTGCTGAAGAACGACGGCAACCAGTTGCCGTTGGCGGCCGCGGCCTTGTCGCGCATCGCGGTGATCGGCGGCCACGCCGACGCGGCCGTGCTGTCGGGCGGCGGCTCGGGCAACACGCGCGATCCGGTCACCGGTTCGTTCGCGGGCTGCGGCGGCCTGACGTTCGGGGCGTCGACCGGCTGCAGCTGGTGGCACAATCCGTGGCTCAAGGTCGACGTGCCGATCGTCGCGGCGATCCGCGCGCTCGCGCCGGCGGCACAGGTCACGTTCGCGGGCAACAGCGACCAGCAGTCGCCGTTCCGCGCGTACACGCAGCAGGAAATCGACCAGGCCGCGGTGCTCGCGGGCCGCTCGGACGTCGCGATCGTCGTGGTCGCGCAGCCGGCCGGCGAGGATTTCGGCGATCTGCAAAGCCTGAGCCTCGCGAATCCGTCGAATCAGGATGCGCTCGTCGAAGCGGTCGCGCGGGCGAACCCGCACACGATCGTCGTCGTCCAGAGCGGCAATCCGGTGCTGATGCCGTGGAAGGACAACGTGTCGGCGATCGTCGAGGCGTGGTATCCGGGCGAAGGCGGCGGCAAGGCCATCGCGAACGTGCTGTTCGGCGCTGTCAACCCGTCCGGCAAGCTGCCCGTCACGTTCCCGGCACGCGACCAGGACACGCCGACGTGGGGGCAAGGCGGCGCATTCGACAACGATCCCGTCTACGCGGAGAAGCTGAACATGGGCTACCGCTGGTACGACGCGCGCAACATCAAGCCGATGTTCGAATTCGGCCACGGGCTGTCGTACACGCACTTCGCGTATTCCGGGTTGTCGGTGTCGCGGCAACGGGACGGCTCGCTGAGCGTCGCGTTTACCGTGCGCAACGACGGGCGTGTCGCCGGCGCGGAAACGCCGCAGGTCTATCTCGGCGTGCCATACAAGGACGAACCGCCGAAGCGGCTGGTCGGCTGGGAAAAGATCCGGCTGAACCCGGGCGAGGCACGGCATGTCCGCGTGACCGTGTCGCCGCGGATGCAGAGCGTGTGGGATACGTCGCGCAATGGCTGGAAGGTCGTGCCCGGCGGGACGGTGTATGTCGGCGCGTCGTCGCGCGATATCCGGCTGCAGGGCAGCTAGGCAGCCAGCCTGACGATGCCGGTGTCGGGTGGAACGCCGCCCGGCACCCGCGCACAACGCGTCGATTCGTACGATTAAAGAGGCGCCACCGGCCGGCAAACAATGCGCAATCGCGGTGTTTCGTTCGCATTGTCGACCAGGTGTCGGCAATGCGTGCACGATGCGCACATGAATGAAAACCGGGAATGCCATCCATGCCCGGATTGACTTGCTCATGCGACCCGTTCGGGTAGGATGTGAACGTGCGATTTACCGGACTTGGTGCCGGCCGCCCACCGCACGAATGTGATAGCGTAGTGAAGCCGCAGCACGGTCTCGTCGCCGATGGTCGGAGTAGAACATGTCGGCAGGTCCGCGGGCGCGCTTCGTCGTCAGTCGTCATTGCAAAGGAGTTCTCCCATGTGGACCAAACCTGCCTACACTGATCTGCGACTCGGTTTCGAAATCACGATGTACGTGTCGAATCGCTGATTCGGGCACGCCATCCGGAAAGGAAAGCCTCGGCCTGCCGAGGCTTTTTCTTTGCTTCGCCCCCCGGCCCCTCGTCGCATCGTCATGCTCATACACATCCTCGGATCCGCCGCGGGCGGCGGCTTTCCGCAATGGAACTGCAACTGTGCGAACTGCGCGGGTTTTCGCGCGGGCACGATCGACGCGCAGGCCCGCACCCAGTCGTCGATCGCGCTGTCCGATGACGGCACGAACTGGGTGTTGTGCAACGCGTCCCCCGACATTCGCGCGCAGCTGCAAGCCTTCCCGCCGTTGCAGCCGGGCCGCGCGCTGCGCGACACCGGCATCGGCGCGGTCGTGCTGATGGACAGCCAGATCGACCATACCGCCGGCCTGCTCAGCCTGCGCGAAGGCTGTCCGCTGCAGCTGTGGTGCACCGACATGGTCCAACAGGATCTGACCACCGGCTTTCCGCTGTTCAACATGCTCGCGCACTGGAACGGCGGGCTGGTCTGGAACCGCATCGTGCTCGGCGACAGCTTCACCGTGTCGGCCTGCCCGAACCTGCGCTTCACGCCGCTGCCGCTGAGCAGTGCGGCGCCACCCTACTCGCCGCATCGCTTCGATCCGCATCCCGGCGACAGCATCGGCCTGCTCGTCGAGGATCGCCGCACCGGCGGCACGCTGTTCCATGCACCCGGGCTCGGCACGGTGGACGACGCGCTACTGCAACGGATGAACGACGCGGACTGCGTGCTCGTGGACGGCACGCTGTGGGACGACGACGAGATGCTGCGACGCGGCGTCGGTGTACGCACCGGCCGCGAAATGGGTCATCTCGCACTGAACGGTCCGGGCGGCATGCTCGACGTGCTGGCCCGGGTGCCGGGCCCGCGCAAGGTATTGATTCACGTCAACAACACCAATCCGATCCTCGACGAAGGTTCTCCCGAACGCGCGGAATTGCGGCAGCGCGGGATCGAGGTCGCCTTCGACGGGATGGACATCGTGCTATAAAAAACGCATGGTCCCGCTGCCGCGACGCGCATCGTGATGCATACGACGTCGATTGCGGTACGACGCACGCCCTTCCACTGTCCCCAACGTCATGGAACCGTCGATGAGCCAACCCGCTCTCACTCCCGCCCAGTTCGAACAGGCGCTGCGTGCCAAGGGCGCCTTCTATCACATCCACCACCCGTACCACGTCGCGATGTTCGAAGGCCGCGCGACCCGGGAGCAGATCCAGGGCTGGGTCGCGAACCGCTTCTACTATCAGGTCAGCATTCCGCTGAAGGACGCGGCGATACTCGCGAATTGCCCGGACCGCGAGGTTCGCCGCCAGTGGGTCCAGCGCCTGATCGATCATGACGGAACCGCCGGCGACGAAGGCGGCATCGAGGCGTGGCTGAGGCTCGGTGAAGCGGTCGGGCTGGACCGCGCGCAGTTGCGCTCGCAGGAACGCGTGCTGCCCGGCGTGCGTTTCGCCGTGGACGCCTACGTGAATTTCGCGCGCCGCGCGAACTGGCAGGAAGCTGCGAGCAGCTCGCTCACCGAGCTGTTTGCGCCGCAGATCCACCAGTCGCGGCTCGACACCTGGCCGCGCCACTACCCGTGGATCGATCCGGACGGCTACGCGTATTTCCGCACGCGCCTCGGTCAGGCGCGCCGCGACGTCGAGCACGGGCTCGACATCACGCTGCGGCATTACACGACCTACGAGAGCCAGCAGCGGATGCTGGATATCCTGCAGTTCAAGCTCGACGTGCTGTGGACGATGCTCGACGCGATGTCGATGGCCTACGAACTGCACCGGCCGCCTTATCACACCGTCACCGACCAGCCGGTCTGGCACAAGGGAATCGCACCATGAATTTCGACAGGAATCGCGTGCCGCGCTGGCGGCCGGGTTTTCGCTTCCAGTTCGAGCCGGCCCAGCATGCGCACGTGCTGCTGTACCCCGAAGGCATGGTCAGATTCAACGAAAGCGCGAGTGCGATCGGCGGGCTGATCGATGGCACGCGCACCGTCGCGGACATCGTTGCGCATCTCGAACGGCAATTCCCCGACGTGCCCGAACTCGGTACCGACGTCGAGGATTTCATGGAGACCGCCCGTGCCCAACACTGGATCGCACTCGCGTGAACCGGTGACGCCCGACGCCGCGCGGCCGGCAACCGGATTGCCGCTGTGGCTGCTGGCCGAACTGACGTACCGGTGCCCGCTGCAGTGCCCATACTGCTCGAATCCGCTCGATTTCTCGAGCCAGGGCGCGGAGCTCGACACGGCACAGTGGTTCAGGGTCATGGCCGAAGCGCGCGAGATGGGCGCCGTGCAGATCGGCTTCTCGGGCGGCGAACCGCTCGTGCGTCCGGATCTTGCCACACTGATCGGCGAGGCGCGCCGCCTCGGTTACTACACGAACCTGATCACGTCGGGTATCGGCCTGACCGAGCAGAAGATCGATGCGTTTCGCCGCGCCGGCCTCGATCACATCCAGATCAGCTTCCAGGCGAGCGACGCGACGGTCAACGACATGCTGGCCGGATCGGAAAAGGCATTCGCCCACAAGCTCGCGATGGCCCGCGCGGTCAAGGCGCACGGCTATCCGATGGTGCTGAACTTCGTCACGCACCGGCACAACATCGACGACATCGATCGCATCATCGAGCTGTGCATCGCGCTCGACGCGGACTACGTCGAGCTCGCGACGTGCCAGTATTACGGATGGGCCTACCTGAACCGTCAGGCGCTGCTTCCCACCCGCGCGCAGCTCGAGCGCGCGGAGCGCATCACGAACGCGTATCGGGCGAAGCTCGCCGCCGCCAACAACCCATGCAGGCTGATCTTCGTCACGCCCGACTACTACGAGGAGCGGCCGAAGCCCTGCATGAGCGGCTGGGGCAGCCTCTTCCTGATCGTCACGCCGGACGGCACCGCACTGCCGTGCCACGGCGCGCGGCAACTGCCGATCGCCTTTCCGAACGTGCGCGATCACGACCTGCGACACATCTGGTACGAATCGTTCGGCTTCAACCGCTTCCGCGGCGACGACTGGATGCCCGAACCCTGCAGGTCGTGCGACGAGAAGAAGAAGGACTTCGGCGGGTGCCGATGCCAGGCGTATCTGATGACGGGCGATGCAAGCCTCACCGATCCCGTCTGCGGCAAGTCGCCTCATCACGGCCTGATCGAGAAGGCACGCGAGGCCGCGCTCGCGCCGCTGCAACCCATGACGCAACTCGTGTTTCGCAACGTACGCAATTCGCGTGAATTGACGAAGACCTGAACGGCGCCGCGCGCTCGCTGCCGATCGCCGGTGTTTCCTGATTTGGAACGCAATGTTCGCGCATCGCGTCGGGCCGGCTCACTATAATTCGTTCGATCGGATCCGATCGTCAGACCCATTACCGGAGCAGACCATGAACGACCTTCATATCGTCGCCGTGCTGTACGCCAAGGCGGGGCAGGAGGCGCAATTGCGCGAAGACCTGATCGCCCTTGCCGGTCCGTCGCAGAACGAGGAAGGCAATCTGCGCTATGAGGTGCATGTCGACCGCGAAGATCCGCGCCGGTTCGTTTTTGTCGAACATTGGGCAGATCCCGCCCTGCGCGAAAAGCATCACACGCAAGGCGCACACATCCTGAATTTCCACGCCAATGGCGTGAAGAATGTCGAGCGCTCGGAAGTCTTCAAACTGTCTCGCCTCGCCTGATCCTCCCTTCCCGCGCTGACCACCGTTTCATGCGCGTGCGCGCGACGCCGAATATCTCGCCGCGCGCCGCGTCGTCGCCCCGGATTCAGCGGGGGGGCGACGCGGTGTCCGGCAACCCATGGAATCCGTTTTTTGCGACGTTGCGCACCGCCGGCCCGTCACGCGCCGGCTACCGCCCATGGCGCGGCAGCGAGGCGCTCCGCCAGATAGTCCAGGAACGCGGTCACGCGCAACGGCCGCAAGCTGCTCGGCGGCGTCACGAGATTCACGCCCACCGGATCGATCCGCCACTCGGGCAATACGTCCACCAGTTCGCCTCGCATCAACGCGTCCCTGACGACGAACTCGGGTTGCAACGCGACGCCCCGGCCAGCCAGCAGCGCGGGAACGATCACGTCGGCGCTGTTGCTGCGGATGATGCCGCGCACCGTGACCGCGAACGCGTCTCCGCACGCATGACGGAATTGCCATAGCTCGGGCGTCGCCAACCCCGTGTAGACGAGACACGCATGCCGGGCCAGGTCGCGGGGATGCGTCGGTCGCCCCCATCGTTTCAGATAGGCCGGCGAAGCCACCAGCGGGTGATTCACCGCGCAGAGCCGGCGCGCCCGCAGCGACGAATCGGCGAGTTCCGCGATGAGCACCGCCACGTCGAACCCGCCGCCCACCACATCGACGATGCGGTCGGTGACGCAAAGGTCGATCTCCACCTGCGGATAGCGTTCGAGAAACGCGGGGATCAACGGCGCGACGTGGCGGCTCGCGAACGACATCGGCACGGCAACGCGCACCAGACCGCGCAGTTCCGTCGCGTGCGACGATGCCTCGGTCTCCGCCGCCGCGGCTTCGCTGAGAATGCGAATCGCTCGCGATTTGGCGATTTCGCCGGCGGCCGTCAGCGAAACCTGACGCGAGTTTCGATAAAAGAGCGCCGTGCCGAGCCGGCGCTCGAGTCGGGAAATGGCTTTCGACACGGTCGGCTGCGAGAGGTCGAGCGCCTCCGCGGCCCTGACGAAAGAGCCCGTTTCGAGCACGTGCGCGAAAATCGCCCACGCCTCGAGGTCAGGAAGTATCTGCATCAGACAGCAAGCCTCCGGTTGGCCGATCCGGCCCGTTCCTGCCGATACCGGTGCCGCGCCCTGCAGCGTTCGCGCTGCATGAGCACCGCCGCCGATACCGGCTGCGCGATGTGCACACCGCTAGAAAAGCGTATGAAGGCCGATGCGGGCAATGGCCTGGTTCGCGCCGGACGACGCGCCATCCGGATCCATCACACCGTTGATTTGCGCCCGGGCACCGCTGCTTGCCCGCTGCCACACACCGGTCGCGTACACCATCGTTCGCTTCGACAGCGTGTACTGCACCGTCGCCGTGACCTGGTGAGCGTGGTCGTTGTCGAGCGCCGCATTGCCCTTCATGTACATGTAATCCGCGCCGATCCTGACCGGACCGGAGAGTTGCCAGGTACCGCCCGACTCGGCCATCCACACCGAGCCACCGGACGCAGCGTTATGAACGGTCGTCACCAGCGCGCTCAGGTTCGCCCGTCCGATCCGGAAGTGCGCCCCTGCGCCCCAGTTACGCACACTCGTCGCGACGGAGCCCGGCTGTGCGCCATATTTCTCGTTGGTGTACGCGGCGGCGGCGCCGAACGGTCCGGCCTCGTAGTCGAGACTGGCGCTCACCGTATTGCCCGCGCCGATCGAGCCCGGCACGCCGCCGAACGCATAAAGCGCGCCCGCCTTCAGCCCATGGATGACAGGGCTCACGAACTTGACGGCGTTCGCCACACGCTGACTGCCCGCCATCCGGTCCCAGTCGAACGCGCCGGTCGGGTTGCCGGGCAGCGCGAGCTTGCGAAAGGGGCCGTTGCGCAGGTTGTACAGTCCGGCGACATCGGCCGCCGCGTCGGTGCCGCTGAAGAACAGCGTGTCGGCCATGAATTCATACTGGTTGCCGAACGTCAGCGTGCCCAGCCGGTCGTTCTGCACACCGACGTAAGCGGTACGCGCGAACAGGCCATTGCCGATCAGCGCGCCGGTACCCGGTGAAATCTGGCTGACCAGCTGGAAAATGACCTTTGAGCCGCCGCCGACATCTTCGCTTCCGCGCAAGCCGAGCAGGCTCGGCGTAAAAATCCCGTCGTCGAATTTCGCATTGCCGTGGCCGCCTTCGTTACTGACGTAACTCAGTCCCACGTCGAGCGCGCCGAACAACGTGACGCTGCTCTGCGCGCACGCGATCGGCACATGCGCAATCATCAACAGGGCCGGGGCATAGAAACGCTTTCCGAACATGAACAGCCTTCTTCATTGCTTCGCAATCCGAATCACAACGACCGGACCTTTCAATCATCCCGCGCAATGCAGGTACGCACACGCACGCCGCCGTCATGCCCGATCGCGCGACAGGCGGCACGCATCGACGGCACGAGTCTAGCGCACGGAATGACGCTTCGACGTTCGGCCCGCGAGAACACAATGTTCTGCATCTCCCGGCTACGCAACGCATCGCGGTTCGCCTACACTCGTTCGGTGCATCGGCAGATGCGCCGCCATCCGAGCCGCCATCCGAGCCGCCATCCGTGGCCGACGAGAATCGATTGCGCATGCGATCGCGACACCCACCGCCGCGCCCGATGCTTCGCGCTCACGTCGAGCCGACCGGTGCACGCCAGGTCCCCACTTGCCAGGCACGGAACTCCTTCCTCCGGCTTTCGTCCTCCGGAAAGTCAGACCGCGCTTCACGTCAGATGTTTGAACCCGGGCGAAGCGCTCCATTGATCGATCGTCACGCGGCGATCGCGTTCGTCGCACGCGTTTTCACGCTCCGGAGCGACCGGCGCGGCAACCGCGCCGAATCTCTCGACGCGCGCCACGGTAAAATTCCGTCTTGACTCGTTGCTCATCCCGTTCAGGCGCCCTGCCGGGCCTGCTGCGGCATGCATCGCCTGCCATCGGAAGCGCGCCGCACAGGAGCCCCTATCTCCTTGATTCCTATACATTCACCGTTTCCCGGAACATGACTTACTCGCTTGCCACCCTGTACACCCGGGAACTCGAGATCCGCAAGAGCCGCTTCATCGCGTTCGCGATTCCCGTCGAGGACCGCGATGCCGCGATGCAGGCGCTGCAGCGCCTGCGCGACGAACACCCGACGGCCACCCACGTGTGCTGGGCCCTGCTCGCCGGCGGCCAGTCCGGCATGTCCGACGACGGCGAACCGTCGGGCACTGCCGGCCGGCCGATCCTCGAAGTGCTGCGTCATCACGATCTCGACGGCGTGCTCGGTGCGGTGGTCCGCTACTACGGCGGCGTGAAGCTCGGCGCGGGCGGCCTGGTGCGCGCCTATACCGATGCGATCGCGTCGGCGCTGCTCGACGCCGAGCGCGTCGAACGCATTCGCCACACGCGGATCGCGATCGAAATCGGCTACCCGGACGAAGCGCGGGTGCGCCGCTGGATCGAGCAGGCGGGTTACGCGCTGGTGGACAGCGCGTACGGGATGACGGTGAAGCTCGTGATCAAGCTGCCGGAAACGGCCGAGGCAGCGGCGAAGACCGAACTGTTCGACCTGACGCAGGGGCGCTCGGGCTTCCCCGACCTGTGAGGATCGGGCAACCCGCCCGGCCTCGCCGCCACGGGTTTTCACACAGATTCCCGTGAAAATTCAGATGCGTCCGATAGAAAACCCGCGCGCCGAAACTTAATCTCCCCCGTGTTCCTCGCGACGCGTCCTGCAAACGCCTGGCCGGGCGTGCAGACACGCGGCACACCGCGCGTCGCCAGCGATCGCCAACAATCAGAATTCAGCTACGGAGATATCGGACGCATGCAACTGCAAAAACTGCAAGCCCAGCTCGCGGAACTCGATCGACGCATCCGGGCGGCGCGCCGCCATGAACGCCAAGCGGCACTGGTGCAGGTACGTCAGCTCGTGACGGACTACGCGCTGACCGCGCGGGAAGTCTTCGGGCAGGGTTACAGCGATCGCGCGAAGCTGTTCACCCGCGGCGCGAAATATCGCGATCCGACGACGGGCGCCACCTGGAGCGGCCGCGGTCGTGCGCCCGCCTGGATCGCCGGGCGCGACCGCGCCGCGTTCCTGATCCGGGAGTAACGCGCGCCGCGTTGCACGGCGCGCTTCCGTGGTCGATGCAGTCGACCCGAACCGCTCAATAAACGTCCGGGACGATCATGCTGTCCGGCGTCGGACGGCGAATGTAGTCCTCGTGATGCTCGCGCTGCGGCAGATCGATCGTCGGCCGCGGCACCTCGTGATACGGCACCTGGGTCAGCAGGTGATGGATGCAGTTCAGGCGCGCGCGCTTCTTGTCGACCGCCTGCACGACCCACCACGGCGCCTCGGGGATGTGCGTGCGCAGCATCATCTCTTCCTTCGCGGCCGTATACGCTTCCCAGCGGCGGCGGCTCTCGAGATCCATCGGGCTCAGCTTCCACTGCTTCAACGGATCCTCGATCCGGCTCTGGAACCGCAGCTCCTGCTCGTGGTCGGTGATCGAGAACCAGTACTTGACGATCTGGATCCCGCTGCGCACGAGCATTTTCTCGAACTCGGGCACCGAGCGGAAAAACTCCTCGTATTCGTCGTCGGTACAGAAATTCATCACGCGCTCGACGCCTGCGCGGTTGTACCAGCTGCGATCGAACAGCACGATCTCGCCGCCGGCCGGCAGATGCGCGACATAGCGCTGGAAATACCATTGCGTGCGTTCGCGATTGTTCGGTGCCGGCAGCGCCGCCACGCGGCACACGCGCGGGTTCAGGCGCTGCGTGATGCGCTTGATCGCACCGCCCTTGCCTGCCGCATCGCGCCCCTCGAAAATCACGACGAGCCGGTGCCCCGTGCTCACGACCCAGTCCTGCAGCTTCACGAGTTCGCCCTGCAGCCGGAACAGCTCGCGGAAATACTGCTTGCGCGCTTCGCGGCGCTCCGGCGAGAACAGCAGATCCTCATCGTTGTCGAAGCGGCGGTCGTCGAGCTCCATTTCGAGTTCTTCGTCGTACGCGTCGACGAGGTCTTCCTCAAAACGGCGCTGGCGCGATTCGAGCGATGCCGTATCGGAGAAGTCGTCGGTCTCGGTGCGGGTATCGTTATCGCCCATGGGGCCTCCTTCCTTCAATTGACGCAGCCAAACACCGCCATTATCCCAGCGTCTCGCGTCAAATTGATGAAAAAGGGGTCGATCCGCCCCTCAGAGGCGGAATCCGAGGATGCGCCCGACGCGGTGACCGACCGGATCGCCGGATTCATCCGCGCCACCGCCTGAGCGCGTTGCACCGCACGCCCGAGCCATCCGGCGCGGCTGCCCGGCCGGCACCGGACTGCATGCCGGCCGCGGAACCGCGTGCGCGACCGCTTTCGCGCACGCGTCACTCACCCGCTACTCGACGTCACCGAATGATCCGCGTGACCCCGCGCCCACGCGGATCGGCCATCGCCTCCGGCGTCCTGCCGTCGATCTTGATCACCTGGATGTCGCCGCTGAAGTCCTGCCCCTTCAGCGTGTAGCCGCGTGCCTCGATCTGCTTCGCGAGTTCGCCTTCGATCGGGTGGTACGGCTCCCAGAAGATCGTGTTCGGCGGCAGCAGCTGATGGTGGAAACGCATCGCGCCGACGGCCTCCTTCAACGGCATCCTGAAGTCGTAGATGTTGTTGATCACCTGGAAGATCGACGTGAAGATCCGCGAGCCGCCCGGCGTGCCGATCACGAGCGACACCTTGCCGTCCTTCGTCATGATCGTCGGCGACATCGACGACAGCGGACGCTTCTTCGGCTCGATCGCGTTCGCGTCGCTGCCGACCACGCCGAACATGTTCGCGACACCCGGCTTCGCGGAGAAGTCGTCCATCTCGTCGTTCAGCACGATCCCGGTGCCGTCGGCGATCACGCCCGACCCGAAATAGCCGTTGATCGTGTACGTGTTCGACACCGCGTTGCCCCACTTGTCGACGACCGAGAAGTGCGTCGTCTCCGCCTTCTCCGGCATCGACGTGCCGAGGCCCGGCTGCACGCTCTTGGTGTCGGCGATCTGCGTCGGGCTCACTTCGGCTGCGCGCCTCGCGATGTACGCGTCATCGGTCAGCTGCGCGACCGGCACCTTGTAAAAGTCGGGGTCACCGAGATATTGCGCGCGATCCGCGAACACGCGCTTCTCGATTTCCGCGACGAGGTGGATGTATTGCGGCGAGTTGAGCTTCACGCCCTCGAACTCCTGCTTGAGATCGGCCTTCATCTTCAGCAGCTGCACGAGGCCGATGCCGCCCGAGCTCGGCGGCGGCGCGGTGATCACGTCATAGCCGTTCCACTTCGCCTGCACCGGCTGGCGCCACACCGCGCGATATTGCGCGAGATCCTCGGTGGTGATCAGCCCGTTGCCGTCGCCGGTCTTCATCGACGCGGCGATCAGCTCGGCCGTCTTGCCCTTGTAGAACCCTTCCGCGCCGCCATCCGCAATGCGCGTGAGCACCGCCGCGAGATCGGGCTGCTTGAAGTTCGTGCCGGCCTTCATCGACGCGAAGTACTTGTCGAAATTGTTCTTGCCGCCGAATTCCTTCGACGCGTCGACGCCGCGCTGCGCCAGCTGCTCGTCGACGACGAAGCCGTCGCGCGCATAGTGGATCGCCGGCGCGAGCACCTGCTTCCACTTCAGCTTGCCGAAACGCTTCTGCGCTTCCCACATGCCGGCGACCGTACCCGGCACGCCGGCCGCGCGCGGGCCGTACAGGCTCATGCCCTTGACGACGTTGCCGTCCTTGTCGAGATACATGTCCTTCGTCGCGGCGAGCGGCGCGCGCTCGCGATAGTCGATGAAATACGGCTTGCCGTCCTTGTAGATCGTCATGAAACCGCCGCCGCCGATGTTGCCGGCTTCCGGGTACGTGACGGCGAGCGTGAACGCGATCGCGACGGCCGCGTCGATCGCGTTGCCGCCTTCCTTGAAGATCCGCTCCGCGGCGTCCGCGCTGTACTTGTCGGCCACCGCGACCGCCGAGCTCGTCAGGACCGCCGGCTGCGGCCCTTTCGCATAAGCCGGCGTGTTCGGCAGGAAGCCGATGCCGGCCACCGTCGCGAGCATGACGGCGGATGATTTGAAGCGATTCAGCGTAGTCATTGCATGTCCCCCATGTAGGTCTCCGGCGGGCTGGAAATAGCCCCTGATCCGCTTATAGCCGCTGACGCACGGTCAGTCCTATGCCGGTTTCGTAGTGAATCGGGAGATGCGGCCGGAAAACTCGCCGCACACTACGAATTGCCGTGGATCGTGTGCGGTCGGTCACACGGCGGAGCAAAAAATGGGCCGACGGATCAGTCGAAATGGCATGCGGCGGATTCGCAGCGCACCGCGCAATCGGAGATTCACGGCACGCGCCGCTTGCGCGGCTCCGGCACATGTAAAAAAATGCGATCGAACCGCCCGCTGAGCAGGCCGATCTGAGAAGATAGCGCCCCGCTTTCGCGCCGCAGCATTGTTCTTTCATGCATGCGCCGCTTCACGCTTCTTCGTCTCGTTTCCTATGGCATCACACAATGCGCATCACGCGTCCGGCTTCGCGGCCGGCGTCGCCGCCGCCGTCCTCGTCGCGCAAACCGGCGCGACCGGCCCCTGGCACGCGGGCCTGCTCGCCGCGTTCGCGGCCGGCGTCGCGGGCGGCACCGCGCCCGACTGGCTCGAAGTCGCGTGGTGGACCCGCAAGCGCCGCTTGTGGATCACGCACCGCACCATCACGCACTGGGGCATCGGCTGGATCGCGCTGCTTGCGCTGGGCTGGCACGGGCTCACACATCATCCGCATCCGCTGTGGGCCGCGCCGCTGTTCGGCTTCGCGTGCGGCGGCCTGATGCACCTGCTCGCCGACTGGCCGAATCCGCTCGGCGTGCCGTGGATCTGGCGGCGCCATTCGCTGAACCTGTGGAACAGCGGACATTGCGACCTGATCGTCGTGGCCGGCGCCTGGGGCGGCACGCTGTGGCTCGCGCAATCGCTGTGGACGCGCGCGCCGTTCCTCGAACACTGGCTCGGCTGGCTGCATCGCGTGTAGCGGCACGTCGTGGCGCGCAGGCGCGTATCTTTGCTTGTCGTTGCATGTCGTTGCATGTCGTCGCGGCCGGGCGCCGCACCCGCCCCGCCCACGTCGAACCCGACTCGCTTCCCTCTCCCGATCCGGCACCCGCGAACGCACGCGTGCCGGTCCTCACGCATGCCTGTTGAAATGCCGGCGCCGCGCCTCATCTGAATCTCCGGCGCGCGCGTTCCCCCGCGCGCGGTGCCCGGCACGCGCACGCGACGTCTGGCACACTGACGATTCGCGCACGGCCGCCCGCGCGCTCGCACCCCATTTCAACGCTCCGATGGACGTCACAGCCACCCGCCCCGCCCACGCGCTCGACGTGTTCCACCCGGCCGTCGCCGCGTGGTTCCGCCGCACGTTTGCCGCGCCGACCGGCGCGCAGGCACTCGCATGGCCGCACATCAAGGCCGGCCGGTCGACGCTCGTCGCCGCACCGACCGGCTCCGGCAAGACGCTCACCGCGTTCCTGTGCGCGCTCGACGACCTCGTGCGCGATGCGCTCGCGCACGACGGCGCGCTGCCCGACGCGACGCTCGTCGTCTATGTATCGCCGCTGAAGGCGCTGTCGAACGACATCCACGTGAACCTCGACGCGCCGCTCGCCGGCATCGCCGACTCGCTCGCGCAGCTCGGCCTGCCGGTGCCGGCGATCCGCACCGCCGTGCGCACCGGCGACACCACGCAGGCTGAACGCGCGGCGCTGCGCAAGCGCGCGCCGCACATTCTCGTGACGACGCCCGAGTCGCTGTACGTGCTGCTGTCGTCCACGTCGGGGCGACAGATGCTGTCGAACGTGCGTTCGGTGATCGTCGACGAGATCCACGCGCTTGCGTCGTCCAAGCGCGGCAGCCATCTCACGTTGTCGCTCGAACGCCTCGACGCGTTGACGGGCCGCGCGTTGCCGCGCATCGGGTTGTCGGCCACGCAGAAACCGATCGACGCGGTCGCGCGCTTCCTGGTCGGCGGCCCGGCCGATGCGCCGCGCGACTGCTCGATCGTCGACACCGGTCACACGCGCGAACGCGACCTCGCGCTCGAACTGCCGAACGTGCCGCTCGAGCCGGTGATGGCGACCGACGTGTGGGAACAGGTGTACGACCGGATCGCCGCGCTTGCCGCCGCGCATCGCACGACGCTCGTGTTCGTGAACACGCGGCGCACCGCGGAACGCATGGCGCGCCATCTCGCCGACCGTCTCGGCAAGGACGCGATCGCCGCCCACCACGGCAGTCTCGCGAAGGAACATCGCTTCGACGCCGAACAGCGGCTCAAGCGCGGCGAGCTGAAGCTGCTCGTCGCGACCGCGTCGCTCGAACTCGGCATCGATATCGGCGACGTCGATCTCGTGTGCCAGGTCGGTTCGCCGCGCGGGATCGCACCGTTCCTGCAGCGCGTCGGCCGCTCGGGGCACCATGTCGGCGGCGTGCCGAAGGGCCGCCTGTTCCCGCTGTCGCGCGACGAGCTGGTCGAATGCGCGGCGCTGCTCGATTGCGTGCGACGCGGCGAGCTCGACGCGTTGCGGATTCCCGAGGCACCGCTCGACGTGCTCGCGCAGCAGATCGTCGCCGAAGTCGCCTGCGCGGAATGGCAGGAGGACGCGCTGTACGCGAGCTTCACGCGCGCGGCGCCCTACGCACGCCTGTCGCGCGAACGCTTCGACGACGTGATGAAGATGCTCGCCGAAGGCTTCACGAGCCGCCGCGGCGTGCGCAGTGCGTACCTGCATCGCGACGTGGTCGGCGGCACGGTGCGCGGGCGCCGCAACGCGATGATGACCGCGACGACGTCGGGCGGCACGATTCCCGACATGGCCGACTACGCGGTGCTGCTCGAACCGCAGGGCATCCAGGTCGGCACCGTCAACGAGGATTTCGCGGTCGAGAGCCTCGCGGGCGATGTGTTCCAGCTTGGCAATCAGTCGTACCGGATCATTCGCGTGGAAACCGGCCGCGTGCGCGTCGAGGACGCGCAAGGCCAGTCGCCGAGCATTCCGTTCTGGCTCGGCGAGGGGCTCGGGCGCAGCGACGAGCTGTCGGCGGCGGTCGGCCGGCTGCGCGCGCGGCTCGACGGGCTGTTCGCCGAAGGCGATCGACACACGGCGGCGGCCGAACCGAAGCGCGCAGGCGGCGACACGGCCGGCAAGACGGGCACGCGCGGCACTACCAGGAAGGGGGCCGAAGCCGACACCGCGACCGATTCGCGAAGCGATCCCGCCGGCACCGCGATCGCCCCGCCCGCAAGCCGCCTCGCGCCGGCGCTGCGCTGGCTCGTCGACGATCTCCGCCTGTCGCCCGATGCGGCCCGCCAGATCGCCGACTACCTCGCGCGCACGCGCGCGGCGCTCGGCGCCCTGCCGACACAGGACACGCTCGTGATGGAGCGCTTCTTCGACGAATCGGGCGGCACGCAGCTGGTGATCCACTCGCCGTTCGGCAGCCGCATCAATCGCGCGTGGGGGCTCGCGCTGCGCAAGCGCTTCTGCCGCACGTTCAATTTCGAGCTGCAGGCCGCCGCGACCGACGACGCGATCATTCTTTCGCTGTCGCTCGCGCACAGCTTCGCGCTCGACGAAGTGTGGCGCTACCTGCGCTCGGCGAGCGCCGAGCACGTGCTGGTGCAGGCGCTGCTCGACGCACCGATGTTCGGCGTGCGCTGGCGCTGGAACGCGACGACCTCGCTCGCGCTGCCGCGCTTCACCGGCGGCCGGCGCACCGCGCCGCAACTGCAGCGGATGAAGAGCGACGACCTGCTCGCGACCGTGTTCCCCGACCAGGTCGCATGCGTCGAGAACGTCGTCGGCGAACGCGAGATCCCGCACCATCCGCTCGTCGACCAGACGCTCGACGATTGCCTGCACGACGCGATGGATACCGACGGCTGGCTCGCGCTGCTGCGCCGGATCGAAAGCGGCGCGATCGAACTGATCGCGCGCGACCTGCCCGCGCCGTCCCCGCTCGCGGCCGAGATCCTGAACGCGAAGCCCTATGCGTTCCTCGACGATGCGCCGCTCGAGGAGCGCCGCACGCAGGCCGTGCAGTCGCGCCGCTGGAGCGATCCCGAATCGGCCGACGATCTCGGCGCGCTCGACGCCGATGCCATCGATGCGGTGCGCGACGAAGCGTGGCCGCTCGTACGCGATGCCGACGAAATGCACGACGCCCTGCTCACGCTCGCGTGCGTCGCCGACGGCGAAGCGCACGCGCACGAAGGCTGGCCCGAACGGCTCGCGGAACTGGCCGAGCGCCGTCGTGCGACGCAACTCGTCACGCCGGACGGCGCCGTGCTGTGGGTGCCGGTCGAACGGCTGGTCTGCATGCGCGCGCTGCATCCCAATGCACGCGTCGCGCCCGCGCTGAAGGTGCCGGCCGCGTGCGCGCAACCCTGGGAAGCCGATGCCGCGCTCGTCGACGTGATCCGCGCGCGGCTCACCGGCTTCGGGCCATCGACGCTCGACGCCATCGCGCGGCCGCTCGGCCTGCCGTCCGCGGCGATCGCGACCGCGCTCGCCGCACTGGAGCGCGAAGGCTACGTGATGCATGGCCGCTTCACGCCGGGCGCCACGACCGACGAATGGTGCGAACGTCACCTGCTCGCGCGCATTCATCGCTACACGGTCAAGCGGCTGCGCCGCGAGATCGAGCCGGTCGAGCGCGCCGATTTCATGCGCTTCCTGTTCCACTGGCAGCACCTGACGCCCGATACGCGCGGCACGGGCCGCGACGCGCTCGCAGCCGTCGTCGAGCAGCTCGAAGGCTACGAAGCCGCAGCGAGCGCATGGGAAGACGCGCTGCTGCCCGCGCGCCTGACCGACTACACGGCCGGCGGCCTCGACGAGCTGTGCCGCTCGGGCAAACTCGTGTGGACCCGCATCGGCGCGCCGGCGCGCGCGGCCGGCACGCCCGTGAAAACGACGCCGGTCGTGCTGCTGCCGCGCCGCCACCTCGGCGCATGGCAGGCGCTGCGCGACCCGGACGCGCAGCCGGCGCTATCGGCGCGTGCGACGCAGGTGCGCGATGCACTTGCCGCACACGGCGCGATGTTCTTCGACGCGCTGCTCGACGAACTGCACATGCTGCCGGTCGAACTCGAGCAGGCGCTCGGCGAACTCGTGTCGGCCGGCCTCGTGAACGCAGACAGCTTCGCCGGGTTGCGCGCGCTGTTGAAGCCTGCGGTCAAGCGCAGCGCGACCTATGCGCCGCGCACGCGGCGCGGTGGCGCGCTGATCGGCGGGATGGACGACGCCGGACGATGGGCGCTCGTGCAACGCACGTCGGCGCCGGACGATGCGCCAACCGCGGCACCGAAGCGCGGTGCGCCCGCGACCGATCCCGATGCGCTCGAACACATCGCGTGGACGCTGCTGCGCCGCTATGGCGTGGTGTTCTGGCGGCTGCTCGAACGCGAAGCCGACTGGCTGCCGAGCTGGCGCGAACTCGTGCGGGTGCTGCAACGTCTCGAAGCGCGCGGCGAGATTCGCGGCGGCCGCTTCGTCGCGGGGCTCGCGGGCGAGCAGTTCGCGCTGCCGGAAGCGATCCCGGTCCTGCGCGAGCTGCGTCGCCAACCGGGCGACGGCCAGTACGTGTGCGTGACGGGCGCCGATCCGCTGAACCTTGCCGGCACGCTGCTGCCCGGCGACAAGGTGCCCGCGCTGGCCGGCAATCGCGTGCTGTTCCGCGACGGCGTGCCGGTCGCGTCGCTCGTGGCGGGCACGTTCCATTACGCGCCCGAGCTGTCGCCCGTCGCGCGCGAGGATGCGCGCCTGCGGCTCGCACGCCGCCACTGACTCCTGACATCGGCTGACACACCGCACATCGCGGACTACTAAACGCCGCGCGGCAGCGCCGCGCACGTTCGGGTAGCATCGAACGATTCATTGCGCGCCCGAGCGCGCGCAGAACAAGCCTTCAGGAGACTGCCTTTCATGTCCTCGCATGCCGATTCGCCCGCCGTTCATCACGCGGGCTCGCTGACGATTTTCCAGGGCGCCGCGCTGTATATCGGCGCGGTGCTCGGCACCGGCGTCATTGCGCTGCCCGCGCTCGCGGCCGAGGTTGCAGGCCCTGCGTCGCTGCTGGCGTGGGCCGCGCTCGTCGTGCTGTCAGGACCGCTTGCCGCCACCTTCGCCGCACTCGGCGCGCGCTATCCGGACGCGGGCGGCGTATCGACCTACGCGCGACGCGCATTCGGGCCGAAGGCCGCGGCAATCGTCGGCTGGTGTTTCTATTTCGCGGTGCCGGCCGGCGCGCCGGCCGCCGCGATGTTCGGCGGCGCGTACGTCGCCGCCGTCACGGGCGGCGGACACGTCACGGTGATCGTCACGGCTGCCGCGCTGATCGCCACGGTGTCGGCCGCGAATGCGTTCGGCGTCACGGTGTCGGGCCGCATGCAGCTCGTGCTGTCGGCACTGCTCGTCACGCTGCTGCTGGCCGCCGTGCTCGCGTCCGCGCCGCATGCGAGCACGGTGAACCTGCATCCGTTCGCGCCGCATGGCTGGCTCGCGGTCGGCCAGGCTGCCGCACTGCTCGTGTGGAGCTTCGCGGGCTGGGAAGCAATCACGCACCTCGCAGCAGAGTTCCGCCGGCCCGCGCACGACATGCCGCGCTCGGCCGGGATCGCGGTCGTGGTCGTCGGCTTTCTGTATCTGTCGGTCGCGGCCGCGAGCGTCACGGTGCTCGGGCCGTCGGCCGGCGCGTCGGGTGCGCCGCTTGCGGAACTGATCGCAGGCGGCATCGGCGGTCACGCACAGGTGCTGGCGGCCGCGGCCGCGCTGCTGCTCACGCTCGGCACGATGAATGCGTATTTCGCGGGCGCGGCGAAGCTCGGCGCAGCGCTCGGGCGCGACGGCGCACTGCCTGCGTGGCTCGCACAAGGCAGCCAGGTCGGCGGCGTGCCGCGCCGAAGTCTTGGCGTGATCGCGGCGCTGGCCGTCGTCGCGCTGGCCGCGACGACGCTCTCGGACGTCGGGCCGAAGCCGCTCGTGCTCGTCACGTCCGGATGCTTCGTGATGGTGTACGGACTCGGCGCGGCGGCCGCGCTGAAACTGCTGCCGCGCGGCGGCATCGCATATCGCTGCGCGTGGATTTCGCTGGTCGCCGTCGCCGGGCTGTTCCTGACGACGGGGTGGTTCATCTTGTGCCCGCTGCTGCTTGCGGGCGGTGCGCTGCTTTATCTGCGGATGGCCGGGCGACGCACGTGATCGCGTGCCGGCGCCCGTGTGCGGACGAGCAAACGTGCGCTCGCCGCGCTGCGCCGGCCCACCGCGAACCGGCCGCGCACCGCTGCGCCGCGGGCGTCAGGCCGGCACCAGCTCGAAGCTGAGCCGCTTGCCGAGTGCGGTGGCCGCGCTCGCGAGCGTCGCGAGCGTGAGGCTCGTGTCGGTTTCATCGAGCAGCCGGTTGAGCGCGGCGCGGCTGGTCTTCATCCGCGCGGCCATCGCGGTCTTCGTGATGTGCTGCGCCTTCATTTCCTGGCCGATCTGCCACGCGATCACGCGCTTGATCGCGGTGGCGGTGGCCGCTTCGAGATGGCCTTCCTCCCCGAGGAAGGTGTCGAAATCGCTGCCGATATGCGGGTTGTTCGTGGTCGTCATGGGTACTCCAGTGCATCGTGGCCGGCCGGCACATCGCCGATCGCATGTGCCGGCGCAGCCGGAGGAATTCAGATGGCGCGCGTCAGCGCTTTCAGCCGCGCGACGGTCACGTCGAGATCGTCGGACGGCGTGGCCTGCGACTGCTTGAAGAACGCGTGCAGCAGCACCATCGTGTCGCCGACGACCGTGAACAGCACGCGCGCGCTTCGCTGCGGCAACATCACGCGGATTTCCCACAGATCCTGCGACATCTTCCGGACCAGCGGCATGCCGAGCGGCCAGCCGAGTTGAACGGTCTTGATCTCTTCGCCGATCACCCTGCGCTCGACCTGCCCGAGCGCCCTGAGCCATTCGCGCACCGGCTCGTTGCCACGCGCGGTGCGGAAGAACCGCACGTCGAGCGTGGCCTGAATCTGCTGTCTCGCCATCGTCGTGTCATCGAGTGTATCAAAAACGGTACGATACGCCAAGCACGACGAAACCCGCTACTGACCGAATGGCTAACGAATGACGGTGAAAGAGCGGCAGCCGGACGTCATCCGCCCACGCCCCGCCCGGCGTCTCAACGCTGACGGCGAGCCGGCTTGCGCGCGCCACGGGGGGCGCGATGGGTGTGCGCCTCGCCGAACCGCGCCTGCGCGATGTCGCGCACGGCGTCGATCAGCGTCCGGGCGACGGGAGACGGTTGCGCATCGGTGCGCAGCACGAGCCCGACCGGCTCGTCGGTGCCCGCGGACGGCAGCGGCAGCCGCGCGAGCGCGCCGGCCGACAGGTCGTATTCGGCCGCGTAGAGCGGCACGAACCAGACTGCGTCGTTCTCGAGCGTGAGCGCACGCGCGACCGACACCGACAGCACCTCGATGAACGAATCCAGCGGCGGCGCGCCGCACGCGCCGAGCAGCTGCTCGGCCGACTGGCGGATCAGCGTGCCGAACGGCGGCAGCACGACCGGATAGCGCGCGAGCTCGGCGGCCGGCGCGGCACTCGCCAGCAGCGGATGGCCGGCGCGCACGACCGCGACGAGCGGTTCGTTGTACAGCTGCTCGAACGCGAGCCCGATCATCCGTTCCGGCTCCGACAGGCGCCCGATCGCGCATTCGATCGCCCCTGCCTTCAGACGCTCCAGCAGCTCGGTATTGGCAGCCGTTGCGATCCGCACCACGATGCGCGGCCAGCGTGCGGTCAGCGCCTTCATCAGCGCGGGCGCGAGCGATGCCGCGACCGTCGGCAGCATGCCGATTTCGAGCGTCGCCGCGGCCGCGCCGCCTTCGCGCGCGAGCAGCCCGACACCCTGCCGCAGCGCCAGCACGCACGCGTTCGCGTGCGGGATGAACAGCTGCGCTTCGCGGGTCGGCTGCGCGCCGTGCCGCCCGCGTTCGAACAACTTCACGCCGAGGATCGACTCCAGTTCGGCGATCGTCTTCGACACGGCCGGCTGCGTGATCGACAGGCTTTCGGCCGCCTTCTGCACGCCGCCCAACTGCGCGACCGCGAGAAAACACTGCAGGTGCCGGAATTTGACGCGGCCGTCGGCGATACGGTTATTCATAACGGGCGGTTATGCGAATGGTGATATCACGCCATTTTGCATAACTTTCCGGAAAGGCCCAAGCATTCGGCGCGGCGTCACGCATGACGCCGCAGCGCATGGAAACCAGTCGGCTCCCAGATCCGTTTCGCGATCAGCAGGGCCGTGCCGTGCTTCTGCCCGAGCGGCGCGGACGACGACTCGGCATGCAGCGCCGCCGCCTTGCTGCTGAGCCGCCGCAGCTCCTGTTCGAGCTCCGCCGCGGCGGCGTCCGTCAGCATCCCTTGCAGGAACGTCATCGTCTCGCCCGGGCCGTCGAAGCGGCTGCCGAGGAAATCGTCGAGCACGTGCGCATGGAAATACCGGCGGATCGGTCCGCCCGGCAGCCAGTCGAAATCGCGCGCGACGCGCACGCGAATCCGGTCGCCGGGCAGCAGCGCGATCACGTTCATCCGGTCGAGCATCAGCAGGTATTTCACGCACTCGGCCTGCGTCACGCGATAGGCCGCCACGATGTCCTGCACGGTCCAGTAGTTGATCGCGCAGACGGCGACGAGCAGCAGCTTCTCGTCCGATACGAGCAGCGCCTCCTGCTGCTCGGTCAGCACGCGCAGGCGCGGCGCCGACGCCGACGCCTCCTGCACGAGCTCCGCGAGCGTGTAGCCGAGCAGCTGCGCGATCTCCGCGACACGCTCCAGCGTGAAGCGGCCGCTCGCGAACAGCCGCTTCACGCTCGTCTCGGACACCTCGAGCGCACGCGCGACGTCGCGGTAGGTCATTCCCTGGGCCTTCAGCTGGCGCTTCAGCGTTTCGATGAGTTGGGCGGTCTCGGTCATGTTGGTATCGAAAAATGATGCTCACGGTCGGATATTAGGCTACTCAAGCATCCATACAAGCACTTTTGGATACTTGTCTGCATAATCCGCTCCGTCCTGTCACTCCGCGACGGAGCCGCGATGAGCACCCGAACCGACACCCACGCCTTCGATCCGCATCACCCCGCGCCGCGCGATGCCCGCGACACCGATCGCACATTGCCGCTCGCCACGGTGCGCACGCTGGCCGCCGGCGCGCACGTCGGGGATCTCGTATTCATCCGCGTACCGGCCGGCGCGCCCCGCAACGCCGCAGGCAACGCAGGCGCTTGGGCCGATCGGTTCGGCATCGTCGTCGATACGTCGGGCGACGAGCCGCTGATCGCCGAGCCCGCGTTCGCGCGGACCAGGCTCACGCGGCTGTCGCGCTTCGTCGCCCGCGCCGACGGCGGACGCATCGCGCTGGCGCGCCGCGTCGCGGCACCGACCGCCGACGCGCAGCGCAACGTGCACGCGCTGGCCGAACAGCGGATCGACGCACTGCTCGGCAGCCGCTTCAACCTGCTGTCGCAGCGCGGGTTCTGCGCGAACTACGTGCGCGACGTGCTCGGCGCCGAGCGCGCCGCGACACCGGCCGCGCTGCTGCGCAGCGGCACGCTGTCGCTCGAATTCGACGGGATCGTATTCGATCCCGCCCGGCCATGACGACGAAGGACGAAGGACGAACGACGGGCGCGCTCGGGGAGACCGGATAACAACAACGACACATAAAAAGGCAGCGACGGGCTGGCTGGAGGGCCGTGCACGGAGTCGTCACCGACGACGCGAAGCCCGAATCGCTTTTTCCGCCGGACAGGCCGCCTGTCCGGCGGATTTTCATGGGCGCCGCCGAACATAACGAACGGTTATGCGATTGGCGAAAAAAGGTCATTTTGCATAACTTTCCGGATTGGCTAAAGTCTTGCCATCCACTTCGCGAAATACCTAACAGGAGACGCCCGATGGATTCCCCCACGATCCTCACGCCGCGCGACTGGCCGTCGCATCCCGCGTATATCCACCCCGAGTACCGTTCGTCGGTCAAGCGCGGCCCGACCCGCCCGCTGATCCCGCTGAAGGAAAAGCTGCGCGACCAGTACGTGCCCGTCTACGGCACCGACGATCTCGGCGCACTCGACCACGACCTGACGAAGAACGCCGTGAAGAACGGCGAACCGCTCGGCGAGCGCATCGTCGTCACCGGCCGCGTGCTCGACGAAGGCGGCAAGCCCGTGCGCAACACGCTCGTCGAGGTATGGCAGGCGAACGCGGCCGGCCGCTACGTGCACAAGGTCGACCAGCACGACGCGCCGCTCGACCCGAACTTCCTCGGCGCAGGCCGCTGCATGACCGACGCCGAAGGCCGCTACCGCTTCCTGACGATCAAGCCCGGCGCGTATCCGTGGGGCAACCATCCGAACGCATGGCGCCCGAATCACATCCACTTCTCGCTGTTCGGCGACTACTTCGGCTCGCGCCTCGTCACGCAGATGTACTTCCCCGGCGATCCGCTGCTCGCGTACGACCCGATCTTCCAGGGCACGCCGGAAGCGGCGCGCGACCGCCTGATCTCGCGCTTCTCGATGGACATCACCGAAGAAGGCTATGCGCTCGGCTACGAATTCGACATCGTGCTGCGCGGCCGCGACGCCACCCCGATGGAGCGCTGAACCATGACGACGCTGAAGCAAACCCCTTCGCAGACAGTCGGCCCGTACTTCGCGTACGGCCTGTGCCCGCAGCAATACGACTACGACCTGAAGAGCCTGTTCACGCCGGCGATCGCCACGCCCGACGCCGAAGGCGAGCACGTGCTGCTGGTCGGACAGGTGTTCGACGGCGACGGCAACGTCGTCAGCGACGCGGTGCTCGAATTCACGCAGGTGGACGGTGCGGGCCGCTATCCCGCGTCGCGCGACGACATCGCGAAGTCCGGCTTCACGGGCTTCGCACGCGTCGGCACGGGCACCGATGCGCAGCACCGCTTCGTTGTCCAGACGGTCAAGCCGGGCCGCGCCGCCGCCGACGAAGCGCCGCACATCAACGTGACCGTGATGATGCGCGGGATCCTGACCCACGCGTTCACCCGCGTGTATTTCGACGACGAAGCCGCGGCGAACGCGGTCGATCCGGTGCTGAACCTGGTGCCGGCCGAACGCCGCGCGACGCTCGTCGCGAAGCGCGACGCGCAACCGGGCCGGCCCGTCGTGTACCGCTTCGACATCCGCATGCAGGGGCCGGACGAGACCGTGTTCTTCGACGCGTGACGCGCGAGCCGGCGCACGCCGGCAGCCCGCACCGAACCGCCGTGTGGCGCGATACCGACAGGCATCGCGTCGCGCGGCGGTTTTCGTTTTCGGGCTCCAACATTCGATGCCGTGCCGCAGCACGCCCGGTCGGGACGGCCGACGCCCTTGGTTGACTGCTCCCGCCTCCGGCATCAAACGCGCGATTGAAACGCATGCTGCGACAGCACATGAATCGTCGGGCCCGCACGATATCGTTTGCGCGTTACACGGCGTATGCTTTGCTATCCGCCCGACACCGACGGGATTGAATCGGAACAGGCAACAATTTCACCCGCAATGCGCGAACACTGCCCCGCTGCCTGAGCGCGCATTTTTCTGACCGAGTGCCTTCAAGCGCGTCTGACCGAAACCTGGCAGACGCGTTTTTTTCGTCCGCGACCGGAGCACGCCGCCGCACTCGCCGCAGCCCCCGTTCCGGCTAGCGGCGAACCTCCAGATACCGGCTCGGCGTTTCGCCGAGGATGCGGCGAAACGCCGACGTAAAGGCGCTCGCGCTCGCATAGCCCAGATCGAACGCGACCCGCGTCACCGGCTGCCCGTCGCTCAGGCGGGTAATCGCCGCCAGCATGCAGACCTGCTGACGCCAGGCGGCGAAACTCACGCCGGTCTGCGCGCGGAACAGCCGCGTAAACGTGCGCCGGCTCACGCCCGCGTCGGTCGCCACCTGGTCGAGATCGGCCGCGATCGACGGCGACGCGAACAGATGCCGGCAGATCTTCGCGAGGCGCGCGTCGGCCGGCAGCGGCGCGTGCAGCGACAGCCGCGGCATCGTCGCGATTTCCGCGACCAGCAGCGCCATCAGCTTGCCCGCCCGGCCGTCGACGTCGTACATCGCCGGCAGGTCGATCGCATCGTCGATCAGTTGCCGCAGGAGCGGCGACACGCCGTACACGCCGCACTGGTCCGGCAGCCCCGCGGCCTGGGCCGTGTCGTCCGACACGAACGTGTTGAGCATCGTGACCGGCCCGGTCATCGTCATTTCGTGCCGCACGCCGGCCGGCACCCAGCACGCCCGCTGCGGCGGCACCAGCCAGCGGCCGTGCGGCGTCGACACGCTGATCGTGCCGCGCGACGCGAACGCGAACTGCCCGCGCCGGTGTGCGTGCTCCGGAAACGTCGTGCCCGCCGCGTAGTCGTTGGCGATCACCACGACGCTACGGGGAATGTCTTCGTAGGGATCCAGCAGCGTATTTCTCAAGGCCCGAATTCCATCATGAATGACCCGATATCGAAAGCGGGTCACCTTCGATCGGTCTACGATCCGCTCCACGCTTGCGCGACCGGATGGCCGCAAGACCCGACGGCCGCATCGGCCGGATAGCGACTGCATCGGAGCGGAAATGCCCAATACGTTTCATCGCGTGGGGGACGGCCCCCTGTTCCCGATGAACGAAACCCCGCTCGCGCTGGTCGCCGCGATGGAAGCATTCCTGCTCGACACGGCGGCAGACCGCGCGCCCGGTGCATGACGCGCCGCGCACCGACGGCCTCC
The DNA here is from genome assembly GCF_024656005.1 of Burkholderia sp. SCN-KJ. Lineage (NCBI taxonomy): Bacteria > Pseudomonadati > Pseudomonadota > Betaproteobacteria > Burkholderiales > Burkholderiaceae > Burkholderia > Burkholderia sp. SCN-KJ. Next base: position 74,191 of record NZ_JANKOG010000006.1, on the reverse strand, counting down.
GGTCGGCACGCATCACCGCAGCATGAACGACATGGCCGACAGGCTGTTCAGCGTGCGCACGACGTGTTCGACCGACGGCCCGTCGAAGCGCAGCGTCACCGCATCGACCCGCTCGAGCGACGGCAGCACGCAGAACAGATCGGCGAGCGCGGCCGTCTGCACGCGCAGCGTGCAAGCGGCCGGCGCGGGCCGGTGCGCGGTCGCGCGCCAGCCGGACGACAGCGCATGCGCGACCGTTTCGCGTGCGGCGGTCGCGATGCGCGCGCAGGACGCGGCCGGCGTGAGCGTGTCGCCGCTCGATGCACCGCCGGCCGTCTTGACCGTCTCGAAACGCGCGTCGGGAAACAGCGGCCGGGTTTCCTCGGCGAATACGTCGTCGCCCGACGCCAGCGCGACGTGCGCGCCGTATTCGCGCGCCAGCGCGCCGTACAGCCCGGCTTCGCCGAGTTCGACGCCATTCAGCCACACCTGCGTGAACGCGAAGCTGTTGATGGTGTGCGCAAGCACGCCGCGCGTCTGCGACTTCGCATGAAAGCCGATCATGAACACGAGGTCGGGCTGCTGCTCGAGGCCCGCCATCATCCCCAGCGTGCGCGGCTTGCCGAGCACGACGCGGGCGCGGGCATCGAGCCCGTCGGGCAACAGATTGCGGAAGCCGCCGTGCGAATCGTTGACCCAGACGGCCTTCGCGCCTCCGGCGAACGCGCCTTCGATCGCCGCGTTCGCCTCGGCGGTCATCCAGCGGCGCGCGCGTTCGTATTCCGGATTGCCGGCACGCGTCTGCTCGAGGGCGAACACGCCGGCGACACCCTCGATGTCGGTCGAGATCAGAATCTTCATGAATGGCTCGGACGTCCTTCGTTGCCTGCGTTGAATAACCGCTCGAGATCGGGCACCGCATCGCGCAGCGATTGCCGTACGTGGCCGTCGCGGCCGGTCACGGTCACGGCCTGCAGCAGCGCGTCGGCGATCGCGTGCTCGACGCTTTCGGCCGCGGCCATGAACAGCGGGTCGAGCGCCGCATCGGCCACGAGGGCCGGCAGCGCGACGGTCGACGCATCGTGCGCGATCGTGTACGCGGTGGAAAAGGCGAGCGCGATGTCGCCGCTGCCATGTCCGTAGACCGAGCCGGTGCGGGCGAGCCCCGCGCCCGCGCGGCGCGCGAGCCGCGACAGTTGCCGCGCGTCGAGCGGCGCATCGGTCGCGAGCAGCAGGATGATCGAGCCTTGCTCGGGCGGCGCCGCGTGCGTCGGTTGAGCGTCGGCGGCGGCACGCCGCTGCGCGACGATCCGTCCGACCGGCACGCCGCCGAGCATCAGCATCGGCAGCCGGCCGAAATTCGCGAGCACCAGCGCGCCAACCGTGTACGGCCTGCCGGCCGCGACGGCCACGCGCGACGCGGAGCCGATCCCGCCCTTCAGGTCGAAACACGACATCCCGCGCCCGGCGCCTGCCGCGCCACGTGCGAAATCTCGCGCCGCGGTATTGCAGGCTTCGTCGTAATGCGCGGCCGTCACCGCGAACGCCTGGATGTCGTTCAGATAGCCGTCGTTGCACTCGAACACGAGCGGGTTGACGGTCGGCCAGTCGCGGCCGATTTGCGGATTCTTCTCGATTGCCGCGCGAATCTGCGCCTGCGCCACCGCGCCGACGCCGAACGTGTTGGTCAGCGCGATCGGCGTTTCGAGCGTGCCCAGTTCGTCGACCTGCACGAGCCCGACGCTCTTGCCGAAGCCGTTGATCACGGCCGCACCGGCCGGCACCTTGCTGCGGTACGGGTCGCCCGGGTGCGGTTTCACGACGGTAACACCCGTCTGCACGTCGCCCGCATCGAGCGTCGCATGGCCGACCGTCACGCCCGGCACGTCGGCGATCGTGCCGCGCGGCCCGGCCGGCAGCGTCGCGGCCCACATGGGCACGGCTCGCATCAGCGCCGCTCCAGCTTCGGGTCGAGCGCGTCGCGCAGCCCGTCGCCGAGCAGGTTGAACGCGAGCACGGTCAGGAAGATCGCGAGGCTCGGGAAGATCGCGACGTGCGGCGCGGTCACCATGTCCGCGCGCGCCTCGTTGAGCATCGCGCCCCACTCCGGCGTCGGCGGCTGCGCGCCGAGCCCGAGGAACGACAGGCTCGCGGCCGTGATGATCGACGTGCCGATCCGCATCGTGAAGTAGACGACGACCGACGACACGGTGCCCGGCAGGATGTGCCGCATGATGATCGTCCAGTCGGACGCGCCGATGCTGCGCGCGGCTTCCACGTAGGTCATGTGCTTGAGCATCAGCGTGTTGCCGCGCACGAGCCGCGCGAACGCCGGAATGCTGAAGATCGCGACCGCGCAGATCACGTTGACCATCCCGTTGCCGAGGATCGCGACCACGCCGATCGCGAGCAGGATCCCCGGGAACGCGAACAGCACGTCGGCCACGCGCATCGTGATGCGGTCCCACCAGCCTTCGTAGTAGCCGGCGAGCAGCCCGAACAACGTGCCGATGAGCGCGCCGAGCGCGACCGAGAAGAAGCCGGCCGCGAGCGAGATACGCGTGCCGGTGACGATCCGGCTGAAGATGTCGCGGCCGAGCGAGTCGACGCCGAACCAGTGCACGGCCGACGGCCCCGCATTCAGCGCGTCGTAGTCGAAATAATTCTCCGGATCGAACGGCACGATGTGCGGGCCGACGAAGGCCAGCACGACGAGCGCGAGCACGAAGCCGCCGGCGACCAGCGCGACGGTCTGCTTGCGGAACTTGCGCCAGAATTCGCGCCACGGCGTGCGGATCGTGTTCGATGCGGCCGGCGCCGCGGGCTGGACAGTCGCGTTCATGCTGGCCTCACGCTCACTTGAACCGGATGGTCGGGTTGATGACCGCGTACAGCACGTCGACGGTCAGGTTGATCAGGATGAATTCGAGCGAGAACAGCAGCACGATCGCCTGGATCACCGGGTAGTCGCGCATCGTGACCGCATCGACCAGCAGGCGCCCGAGCCCCGGCCAGTTGAACACGGCCTCGACGACGATCGAGCCGCCGAGCAGGAAGCCGAACTGCAGCCCCATCATCGTGACGACCGGGATCATCGCGTTGCGCAGGCAGTGCTTGAGCACCACCAGCGGCTCGTGCACGCCCTTCGCGCGCGCGGTGCGCACGTAGTCCTCGTTGAGCACCTCGACGAACGACGCGCGCGTGAAGCGCGCCATCACCGCCGCGACCGCGGCGCCGAGCGTCAGCGACGGCAGCACGTAGCTCTTCCACGTGCCGTCCGGCACGACCGGCAGCCAGCCGAGCTTCACCGAGAAGATCTCCATCAGCAGCATGCCGAGCGCGAACGCCGGAAACGAGATGCCCGACACCGCGATCGTCATCCCGAGGCGGTCGGGCCAGCGGTTGCGCCATACCGCCGACGCGATCCCGATCGCCATCCCGAACGCCGTCGCCCACACCATGCTGACGAGCGTGAGCAGCAGCGTCGGCATGAAGCGCTCGCCGATCTCGGTCGACACCGGCCGCTTGCTGCGCGTCGACGTGCCGAAATCGCCGTGCGCGATCTTCACGAAGAAGTTCGCGAACTGCGCGGGCAGCGGCCGGTCGAGCCCGAGATCGGCACGCACCAGCGCGACCGTCGCGTCGTCGGCTTCGGGGCCGGCCGCGAGCCGCGCCGGGTCGCCCGGCAGCAGGTGCACGAACAGGAACACCAGCACCGCGACGATCGCGAGCGTGGGCAGCAGGCCGAACAGGCGTTTGACGAGAAAATTCAGCATGGGGCACCGATCGAATCAGCGCGCCGGCAGCTTGCGCCGCCGGCGCCGGACAGCGGGCGAGCTGCCGTCATTTCACCGAGATTTCGTCGAAGTTGAACGAACCGTCCGGCATCACGTACATGCCGTGCAGGCGCTTGCTGCGCGCGTAGACGATCTTCTCCTGAACCAGGAAGATCCACGGCGCGTCGGCCCACACCAGCTTCTGCGCGTCGGCGTACAGCGCGGCCTTCTTCGCGTTGTCGGTCGTCTCGAGCGCCTTCGCGAGATCGTCGTCGACGGCACCGTTCTTGTAGTACGCGGTGTTGTAGAGCTTCGGCGGCGCCGACGTGGACGCGAGCAGCGGCGACAGCGCCCAGTTCGCCTCGCCCGTCGAGGCCGACCAGCCGCTGTAGTACATCCGCACCGGCGCCGCCGCCGGATCCTGCGCGCTCTCGACCTTCGCGACCCGCTCGCCGGCCTCGAGCGCCTGCACCTGCACCTTCACGCCGACTTGCGCGAGCTGCTGCTGGACGAACTGGATCAGCTTCTGCGCCGTCGAATGGTTGTACGCGGACCAGAGCGTCGACTCGAAGCCGTTCGGATAACCGGCCTCCTTCAGCAGCGCGCGCGCCTTCGCCGGATCGTACGGCCAGGGCCCGAGCTTGGTCGCGTATTCGACGCCGACCGGGGCGACGCCCGTCTGCGGGGTCGCGTAGCCGGCGAACACGACCTTCGCGAGCGCCTCCTTGTTGACCGCGTAGTTCAGCGCTTCACGCACCTTCGGATTGTCGAACGGCTTCTTCTGCGTGTTCAGCGAGATGTAGCGCTGGATGATCGAGGGCCGCTCGATCAGCTCGACCTTCGGATTGCTCTTCAGGTCGGCCGCCTGCTCGAACGGAATCGTGAACGCGAAATCCGCCTCGCCGGTCTTGAGCAGCGCGGCGCGCGTGTTGTTGTCGACCACCGGCTTCCAGTCGATCGAATCGACCTTCGGATAGCCCTTCTTCCAGTAGCCGGCAAACTTCTTCACCTTCATGTCGTCGGTCTGCTTCCATTCGACGAACTCGAACGGGCCCGTGCCGACCGGATGCAGCGACACGTCGCGCCCCCACTTCTTCAGCGCGGCCGGCGAGATCATCACCGCCGACGGGTGCGCGAGCGTGTTGATGAACGCGGAGAACGGCTCGCGCAGCGTGAAGCGCACCGTCATCGGATCGACCACCTCGGTCTTCTCGATCACGCGGAACAGCCCGTAGCGCTTCAGCTTGTTCGCCGGATCGGTCACGCGGTCGAAGTTCGCCTTCACCGCGTCGGCGTTGAAGTCGGTGCCGTCGTGGAACTTCACGCCCGGGCGCAGCTTGACCGTGTAGACCTTCGCATCGGGCGACGCCTGGTAGCTCGTCGCGAGCACGTTCACCAGCTTCATGTCCTTGTCGAAGCCGAACAGCCCTTCGTAGAACGACTTGACGACGGCCTGCGACACCGTGTCGTTCGCGTCGTACGGATCCATCGTCGTGAACGTCGAGTACACGGCGACCACGACGTTCTGCTGCGCGAACGCGGGCGCGGCGACCGACAGCGCGAGCGCGCCTGCCCCCGCGGCGAACAGCGCGCGCGGGCGGAACATCGGGAACGAATGCGGCTTGTTCATTTTGTCTGGCTCCTGTGGATGATTCGGTAACGCGTGGTGGAAATCGCGGCGCGGCTGCATCCGCTCCGGGTAGTGACGCCGTTGCCTGGCACGTGCGCAGCTGCGGTCCATATGCGCCTCGTCGCGCAATCAATACGCGCCGCCGACGCGATGCGTCGCGACGTAGTGATCGGGGCCGACCGCGACGAGCGGTGCGACGATCGGCTCGTCGCCGACCGCGCGGATCGGGCTCGGAATCTCGTCCGCCGCGAGCTGGCGCGGCGCATGCCGGCGTGCCGGGTCGGCCACCGGCACCGCGCTCATCAGCTTCCTCGTGTACGGATGCTGCGGCGCCTCGAACACCGCGCGGCGCGGGCCGATCTCGACGATCTGGCCGAGATACATCACCGCGACCCGATGGCTGACGCGCTCGACGACGGCCATGTCGTGCGAGATGAACAGATACGCGACGCCGAGCTCGCGCTGCAGGTCGAGCATCAGGTTCACGATCTGCGCCTGCACCGACACGTCGAGCGCGGACACCGATTCGTCGGCGATCACGACCTTCGGATTCAGCGCGAGCGCGCGCGCGATGGCGATCCGCTGGCGCTGGCCGCCCGAGAATTCGTGCGGATAGCGGCGCGCGGCCTCCGGCGGCAGGCCGACCTTGTCGAGCAGCCAGTCGACGCGCGCCTGCGCTTCGCGGCCGCTCGCGACACCGTGCACGAGCAGCGGCTCCATAATCGAGAAACCGACCGTCAGGCGCGGGTTCAGCGACGCGAACGGATCCTGGAAGATGAACTGGATGTTCCGGCGCAGCGCCTGCAGGTCCTGGCCCTTCAGCGCGCTGATGTCGCGGCCGTCGAATTCGATCGAGCCGCTCTGCGATTCGACGAGGCGCAGCAGCGAGCGGCCGGTGGTCGACTTGCCGCAGCCCGATTCGCCGACGAGCGCCAGCGTCTCGCCCGCGCGCAGCTCGAAGCTCACGCGCTCGACCGCATGCACGTACTGCGACACGCGGCCGAACACGCCGCTCTTCACCGGGAATCGCGTGACGAGATCGCGCACGCGCAGGATCGGCGGCGCGGCCGGATCGACGCGCGGCTGCCCGGCGGCGGGGACCGCGGCGGCATCGTTCGCATCGGCCGCATCACCCGCGTCGTTTGCGGCAGGCGCCGGCGCGGCCGCGCTCGCGCCGTCCACCTTCAGCAGCGGAAACTTCTCGGGGATATCGGTGCCGTGCATCGAGCCGAGCCGCGGCACGGCCGCGAGCAGCGCACGCGTGTAGCGATGCGCGGGCGTCGCGAAAATGCGCTCGGACTCGCCCTCCTCGACCTTCTCGCCGCGATACATCACGAGCACGCGATCGGCCACTTCGGCCACCACGCCCATGTCGTGCGTGATGAAGATCACGCCCATGTTCATTTCGTCCTGCAGGCCGCGGATCAGCTGCAGGATCTGCGCCTGGATCGTCACGTCGAGCGCGGTGGTCGGTTCGTCGGCGATCAGGAGCGCGGGCCGGCACGACAGCGCCATCGCGATCATCACGCGCTGCCGCATCCCGCCGGACAACTGGTGCGGATAGCGCGCGAACACGCGGCGCGCCTCCGGAATGCGCACGAGATCGAGCAGCCGCAACGCTTCCGCGCGCGCTTCGGTCGCGCTCTTCGACTGGTGCAGCGCGATCGCCTCGCTGATCTGGTCGCCGACCGGAAACACCGGGTTCAGCGACGTCATCGGCTCCTGGAAGATCATCGCGATGTCCGCGCCGCGGATCCCGCGCATCGTCGCCGCACTCGCCTGCGCGAGGTCGACGAGCGCGCCGCCGCGGCGCCGCAACGCGATCCGGCCGCTCGTGATCTCGCCGCCGCCGTGCTCGACGAGCCGCATCAGCGCGAGCGACGTGACCGACTTGCCGGAGCCCGATTCGCCGACGATCGCGAGCGTCTCGCCGCGATCGACGTGAAACGACACGTTGCGCACCGCGTCGAACGTCGCGTTCTCTCGTCGGAACATCACCGACAGGTCGTCGACGGCGACCACGCGCTGTTCCGGCAGCACCAGCGCGGACGGGGTTCGGCTCGAAGTCATGCGAAGGTCTCCTCGTACGATCCGGAATCAGGCCGCATCGTCGCGATAGATGCCGACCACGGGCGTCTCGCCGACGCGCGCGTAGCCGCGATACATCCCTTCCGTGTTGAACGGCATCGCGACGTTGCCGTGCGCGTCGACCGCGACGATCCCGCCGCGCCCGGCCAGGCGCGGCAGCTTGTTCATCACGACGTCGTGCGCGGCGTCGGCAAGCGACGCGCCGCGATAGGCCATCTGCGCGGCCACGTCGTGCGCGGTCGCGAGCCGGATGAACATCTCGCCGGTGCCCGTCGCGGAGACCGCGCAGGTCGCGTCGTCCGCGTAGCAGCCGGCACCGATGATCGGCGAATCGCCGACGCGTCCGGGCTGCTTGTTGGTGATGCCGCCGGTCGACGTCGCCGCCGCGATATGGCCGCGCAGGTCGCACGCGACCGCGCCGACCGTGCCGTGCTTGCGGTCGGGATCGAGTGGCTCGGCCGGCTGCCCGGCGCCGAACGCGAAGGTCGCCGCGTCGTGGTCGAGCATCATGCCGGCCGCCTCGCGCGCCTTGAGCCACTGCGCACGACGCGCTTCGGTGTCGAAGTAGCCGGGCTCGGCAAGTTCGAGGCCCTGTGCGGCCGCGAACGCATCGGCGCCCGCGCCCGCGAACAGCACGTGCTCGCTCGCCTCCATCACGCGCCGCGCGGCGAGGACCGGATTGCGCACGCGCGTCGCGCAGCAGATCGCGCCGGCCGCGAGCGTCGTGCCGTCCATCACCGCCGCGTCGAGCTCGTGCTTGCCTTCGGCCGTATAGACGGCGCCGCGCCCGGCGTTGAACAACGGACAGTCCTCGAGCATCCGCACCGCGACGGTGACGGCGTCGAGCGCGCTGCCGCCGTCGGCGAGCACCTTCTGCGCGGCCTGCAGGATCGCGGCGAGTTCGGCGCGGTAACGGCGTTCGGTGTCGGTGTCCATCGCCTCGCGCAGGATCGTGCCTGCACCGCCATGAATCGCGACGATCGCGGATGAAGTCATGATTTTTGCGGACCGGAAGAAGATGGGTTGGCGGCCGGCAGCGCCGCTTGCGGCTGGACCAGCCACGGCAACAGGAATTCGGTCATTTCGGCGGCGGACTTCGCGGAGCGGTGCGTGCGCAGCGCGACCGCGTCGATCAGCGCCTCGATCATCGTCAGCACGGCCGCTTCCGACGTGGCCGCGAAACGCCGCTCGGCCTTCACGTACAGGTTCAGCGACGCGATCGGTGCCAGCGGCGAACCGGGCCCGTCGGAAATGCCGAGCACGCGCGCGCCGCGCGCCGCCGCGCGGCGGGCCAGCTCGATCGTGTCCTTCACGTAGCGCGGAAACGCGAGCGCGATCACGAGATCGCGCGAGTCGGCCGTGTACAGGCGCCGCGCCGCATGCGACGGGCCGCCGAGCAGCGCGAGCGACTGCACGTTGTCGTGACACACCGACAGGCCATGTTCCATCAGCCCGGTCAGAAACGCGCTCGAACCGGCGCCGAGGATCAGCACGCGCCGCGCGCCGACGATCGCCTCGACGGCCGCTTCGACGTCGGCCGCATCCAGCTGCGCGCGCGTGTTCTCGATGTTCGTGACGGCCTGGTCGAACACCGCGTCGATCCACGCGGCGCCGCGCACGCCCTGCTCCTGCTCTTGCTCCTGCGCGGAACGCAGCCGTTCGACCGGGCCGAGCGTCGCCTCGAAGCCGCGCACGAGCGCCGCGCGCATCGCCGGATAGCCGTCGAAGCCGAGCGCCTTCGCGAAGCGGTTCGCGGTCGCGATCGATGCGTTCACGGCCTGCGCCAGCTCGTCGATCCGCATCGTCGCCGCGCGGAACGGATTTGCGAGCACGAACTCGCCCATCCGGCGGTGGATCGGCGTCATCCGCGGCATGGCCGAGGCGATGCGCTCCGCGATCGCGGATTCCTCGTGACTGACATCGTGCGGTACGAGCGGCGTCATGCGAATGGTTTTGCAAGGTGGATGAAAATAAATTTACACAATCTGCCGACAGGAAAAAAATAAATTTTCATCAGGGTTGTCACGCCCCTGCCGGGCCCGGCTGATCCGGTCAGCCCGGCGACAGACGCTCGGCCACGGCACGCGGGCGTTCGGCGCTCAATCGCCATGCAACGCGCCGGACATCCGATCTACTGGCCTCGGGAATACCCCAAGCATGTTCGTTCGAATGCAGATTCACGTTGACCTGATTCGAATTCGAACATAGGATGCTCGAAAATGATCAGTCGTCCGATAACATCGTCTTTCGACAACATCGAAATGTTCGATTGAATGCGGTCATTTTGAGAAAAACTGGGCGAATCGACGCCCACCAAGATCGGACATCGTACAAATAAGACTGAACGAGACGCCCTGACCGGGCGACTTGCATGGATCAGGAGACAGCAGTGAAAACAGTCAAGGCGTTGCGCTGGTGGATCATCGTGCTGGTATGCCTCGGCACGATCCTCAACTACCTCGCTCGAAACTCCCTCGCGGTGCTCGCACCGGAACTGAAGCAGGTGTTCGCGATCTCGACGCAGCAGTACTCGTATATCGTCGGCGCGTTCCAGATCGGCTACACGATCATGCAGCCGGTGTGCGGGTTCATCGTCGACCTGATCGGGCTGCGGCTCGGGTTTGCGCTGTTCGCGATGCTGTGGTCGGTGGTCGGCGTCGCGCACGGCTTCGCGTCGGGCTGGCTGTCGCTCGGCATCCTGCGCGGCTTGCTCGGGCTGTTCGAGGCCGCCGCGATTCCGTCGGGGATGAAGGCCGTCGCCGAATGGTTTCCCGATCGCGAGAAATCCGTCGCGGTCGGCTACTTCAATGCCGGCACGTCGCTCGGCGCCGCGATTGCGCCGCCGCTCGTCGTGTTCCTGTCGATGCGGTTCGGCTGGCAATCCGCGTTCATGGTCACCGGCGCCCTCGGCTTCCTGTGGGCCGCGCTCTGGTACACGCAGTACCGCTCGCCGGCCTATCATCCGCGCCTCACGTCGCAGGAGCGCACGCTGATCCGCGACGGCCAGGCCACGATGCCGGCCGTGTCGAAGCGCCGGATTCGCGACGTCGTCACCGCGCGCCGCTTCTGGGCGATCGCGCTGCCGCGCTTCTTCGCGGAACCCGCATGGCAGACCTTCAGCTTCTGGATTCCGCTGTACCTCGCCACCGAGCGCCACATGGCGCTCACGCAGATCGCCGTGTTCGCGTGGATGCCGTTTCTCGCGGCCGACCTCGGCGGCATCGCGGGCGGCTACCTGTCGCCCTACCTCGCGAACCGGTTCAAACTGCCGCTCGTGTGGTCCCGCGTCGCCGGCGTCGCGCTCGGTTCGGTGCTGATGCTCGGGCCGGCGATGATCGGGCTCGTGTCGTCGCCATACACGGCCATTGCCCTGTTCTGCGTCGGCGGCTTCGCGCACCAGATGATCTCCGCGCTCGTCAACACGCTGTCGGCCGACGTGTTCGATCCCGAGGAAGTCGGCACCGCCAGCGGCTTCGCGGGCATGGCCGCGTGGATCGGCGGGCTCGGCTTCTCGCTGCTGGTCGGCGCGCTCGCCGACAAGATCGGCTACGCGCCGCTGTTCGCGTGCCTCGGCCTGTTCGACATCATCGGCGTCACGCTGCTCGCGGTGCTGATCCGCGGGCAGTCGAAGCAGGAACGCCTGCTCGCGCAACACGCCTGACCTCCGTTTTCACCAGGAATCGCCTTCATGACTTCGCTTCTTCATCCGCCCGTGTTCCGCGTCGCCGCCCGCCAGGCGAACCGTGTGCTGCTCGCGTCCGACGCGGGCGCGACCCTCGAGATCTTCGTGCTCGAGGACGACATCGTGCGCGTGCGCGTGCTGCCCGACGCGACGGCGCGCAACCCGCGCACCTGGACGGTCGCACCGGGCCTCGACGACGTGCCGCTCGAGGGCCGCGACCGTCTCGACCTCGGCGGGTTCGCGCTGCCCGTCTACGACTTCGGCGAGGACGACGGCGGCGTGCGCATCGAAACCGCGCAGATCCGTCTCACGGTACGCCGGCAAGGCGGCCATTGCACGTGGTCGATGCGTGGCGCCGACGGCGCGTGGCGCGTCGTGCTCGCCGACCGCGCGACGCAGGCGTACAACTTCGGCTGGTGGGACGAGCGCGCCTATCACTACGTCGCCCGCGAGCGCGGCGACAAGGTGTTCGGCCTCGGCGAACGCACGGGCGACCTCGACCGTACCGGCGCGCGCTTCGAGATGCGCAACATCGACGCGATGGGCTACAGCGCGAAGCACACGGACCCGCTCTACAAGCACATCCCGTTCTACGTCACCTGGTCGCCCGACGCGTGCCAGGGCTTCGGGCTGTTCTACGACACGCTGTCGGATTGCGCGTTCGACATGGGCCGCGAGCTCGACAACTACCACGGTCTGTACCGCTACTTCGTCGCCGAGCACGGCGATCTCGACTACTACTTCATCGCATCGCCCGACACGCCGCTCACGGCCGCACGGCGCTTCACGTGGCTCACCGGGCGCCCGGCGCGCACGCCGAAATGGGGGCTCGGCTATTCGGGCTCGACGATGAGCTACACCGACGCCCCGGACGCGCAGCGCCAGATGAACCAGTTCGTCGAGCAGTGTGAATCGCACGACATCCTGTGCGATTCGTTCCACCTGTCGTCGGGCTATACGTCGATCGGCGCGAAGCGCTACGTGTTCAACTGGAACCGCGAGAAGTTTCCCGACGCGAAGGGTTTCGTGAAGCACTACCGCGACCACGGCATCCGCCTGTGCGCGAACATCAAGCCGTGCCTGCTGCGCGACCATCCCGCGTTCGACGACGCTGCACGGCGCGGGCTGCTGATCCGCTCGGCGTCCGGCGAGCCGGCATGGGTGCAGTTCTGGGACGAGGTCGGCGCATATATCGACTTCACGCAACCCGACGCCTGCCGCTGGTGGCGCGAGCAGGTCACGTCGGCGCTGCTCGACTACGGGATCGAGTCGACCTGGAACGACAACAACGAATACGAGATCTGGTCGCCCGACGCGATCGCGCACGGCTTCGGCCAGCCTTTCCCCGCGCGCGAGGCGAAAGTGCTGCAGACGATGCTGATGATGCGTGCGTCGCGCGACGCGCAGCGCGCGCATGCGCCGGCGCAGCGGCCGTTCCTCGTGTCACGCTCCGGCGGCGCCGGCATGCAGCGTTATGTGCAGACCTGGTCCGGCGACAACTACACGTCATGGGAAACGCTGCGCTACAACCTGAAGATGGGCCTCGGGCTCGCGCTGTCGGGCGTGTCGAACATCGGTCACGACATCGGCGGCTTCTCCGGTCCCGCACCGTCGCCCGAGCTGCTGCTGCGCTGGGTCCAGTTCGGCATCTTCATGCCGCGCTTCAGCATCCATTCGTGGAATGACGACGGCACCGTCAACGAACCGTGGATGTATCCGGAGATCACCGCGCGGATCGCTTCGCTGATCAAGCAGCGCTACCGGTTGCTGCCTTATCTCTATCACCTGCTGTGGCTGTCGACCACGCGCTACGAGCCCGTGCTGCGGCCGACCTTCGGCGACTTCCCCCGCGACCCGCGCTGCTACGACGAATGCGACGACATGATGCTCGGCGACGCGCTGCTCGTCGCGCCGGTGGTCGACCCGGGCCGCACCGAGCGCACGGTCTACCTGCCGTCGGGCGCGCGCTGGCTGTGCTGCGCGAGCGCGCGATCGTTCGACGGCGGCGCGAGCGTGACGCTGCCCGCGCCGCTCGACACGCCGGTGATGCTGTTGCGCGAAGGCCGCGTGCTGCCGCTGAACGTCGCCGAGCAACGCTTCGGCGCGCGCGCGGACACGCGCGGCTTCCTCGTCGCGCCGCGCATCGAGGACGGTGTCGCATACGGCGAATGCGTCGAGGACGACGGCGAAACGGAAGCGTGGCGCGACGGCGAATACGGGCTGTGGCGCATCGAGACCGGCCGCCAGGCGTCGGGCGAACTCGGCGTGTCGGTCCGCTGGGACGGCCGCATGCATCGCCCCGCCGAGCGCCTCGAGATCCTGCTGCCGGCGTCGCTGCAAGGCGCGCTTGCGGTGCGCGGCGCGCGCGTCGAGCACGATGCGCGGGACGGCGCGTGGCGTCGCCTCGTCGTGGCGCTCGACGACTGACCGCGCACGCTCGGGCAAGCGCCGAGCCATGTTCGGGCGGACCGCGCACGCGGCCCGCCCCGCCATCCAAGAGGAGGCCGTCCAGCCTCCCGCCCCCTGAAGAGACCTGGAGATCGACAATGAAGGCACCGCATCATCATTATGCAATCCTGATTTTATCCACCGCGTCGCTCGGCGCTTCCGCCGCCCATGCGCAGAGCAGCGTGACGCTGTACGGCGTGGTCGACGATTCGCTCGCGTACGTGAACAACCAGCAAGGCCACTCGAACGTGTACATGCGCGACGGCAACCTGTATGCGTCGAAGTTCGGGCTGCGCGGCGACGAGGATCTCGGCGGCGGCACGCACGCGATCTTCGATCTGCAATCCGGCTTCAACCTGAACACCGGCGCGCAAGCCGCCGCCGGCACGATCTTCAACCGCCAGGCCTTCGTCGGGCTGCGCAACGACCATTACGGCACGGTGACGGCCGGCCGCCAGTACACGCCGTACTTCCTGCTGGTCGGCCCCTACGCGTCGAGCAGCTGGCTGACCGGTGCGACCGGCGCGCATCCGGGCGACATCGACGGCCTCGACACGACCATCCGCGTGAACAACTCGGTCACCTATACGTCGCCGACCTTGTCCGGGCTGACCGCGAGCGCGATGTACGCGTTCGGCGGCATCGCCGGCGCGACCGGCAAGGGCAATACGTTCAGCGCCGCGCTGCGCTATGCGAACGGGCCGGTCGGGATCGCGGCCGGCTACCTGCGCATCAACAGCTCGGGTTCGTCGGCGGGGTTCCTGAATCCGGCGACCGCGGCGTCGGGCAGCTTCGCCGTGTCCGTGCTGAACCAGGGCTACCTGACCGCGAAGGCCGTCGAGCAGGTCGCGACAGCCGGCAACTACACGCTCGGCAACCTGACGATGGGCCTCAACTACTCGAACGTGAAGTACCTGCCCGGCAACGGCTCCGCGTTCGCGAATACGGCCGTGTTCAACACCTACGGCGCGCTCGCCGCGTACCGCTTCACGCCGACCTTCTCGGTGGCCGGCGCGTTCGCGTACACGCGCGCGTCGAAGGCGAACGGCGTGTCGAACGCGGCCCGCTACCAGCAGTATTCGCTGAAGGAGTCGTACAGCCTGTCGAAGCGCACGACGCTCTATGCGCTGCAGGCGTACACGCATTCGAGCGGGCGCACGCTCGGCGCGCAAGGTGCCGGCCATATCGTCGACGCGGCGCCGATCGTCGGCGACTCGCAGCAGCTCACGCCGTCGACGACGCACGGCCAGTTCGTCGGCATGGCCGGGATCGCGGTGACGTTCTGAAACCGCGGCAGCGCATCGCCCGCCGCCGCCCCGGACGGTCCGCATCGCCCGGGGCGCCGGATTCCGCGCCTCGTCTGCGCTCTGTCGCACGCGCCGCGCAGTGCGAGGGTTTTCGCCATCGGCCCGATACCTTACAATTCGTCGGGCTCATCCCTGCTGCTTGCCCCCTTCTTGCAGTCCCGACACCGCGCTACACTCGACGCACGCCGTATCAGGGTCCGACGTGCGACGCGCGCGCCGGGCGGCGTCGCGCCTCGTTGCGCCCACAACTGGATGCCAGCCATGCCAGGTTCCCGTCCCTCCACCCGCACGGCGTTCGAGCCGCAGGCCGTCGCCCCCAGCACGCCCGCCACCGCGCGCGAGGCCATGCTGATGCCCTTCTTCCACTGGGGCTTCCATGCGTGGGCGATCTACGGGCTGACGGGGCTCGTGCTCGCGTACTTCGGTTTCCGCTACGACCTGCCGCTGACGCTGCGGTCCGGGCTGTATCCGATGCTGCGGGAGCGCGTGAACGGCCGGATCGGCCACGCGGTCGACGCGTTCATCGCATCGTGCGGACACGCCGCCTCCGACGGAGTCGCACGATGAGCGGCCTGCTGCACGATCGCACCGGCGACTTCATCGCGCTCGCGACGCTCGCGGTGCTTTACCTCGGCGGCGTCGGCCTCGCGCTGTGGCGAATCCGCACCGCCGCGCCGCGCGGCAAGGTCTACTGGATCGTCTGCATCGCGTTGCTGGCCGGCGGTGCGATCGCGATCACCGCCAACCTGTCGCCCGTGCCGAACAGCGGCGAGATGCCGCCCGGTTTCGCGCTCGGCGTCGAGGCGGTGCTGCTCGGGCTCGCGCTCGTCGCGGCGGGCTGCGCGTGGCTGATGTTGCGTGCGAGGCGCGGCTGATATCTGTTGTTTGCGCGGCGGCGCGGCCTTGCCTTGTCATGTGCGAACCGCAGCGTGCATGCCGAACGTCGGTCGTCCTCGTAGCCGGACGCGTCATGCAGACGGCGCCCGCGCCGTGACGAGCCAGCACGCCGCGTCGAACCGCACGTCAGCGCCCTGCACGTAAGGCTCGAACGCAGCGCGCACCGTTTCGACCACGCGCCGCCGCGTCGCGTCGTCCGCGTCCTGAAGCGCGAGCCCGACCGGGCCCAGCCGCGCGATGTAGTCGTTCAACGCCGCCTCGGGCAACGCGCACGCCTGATCGATCGGCTCGATCGCGACGTCGGCCCAGCCGCTGTCCGACAGCACCGACGCGATCCGCTGCCGGTCGCCAAACGCGAATTGCCCCGGCGCCCCCGGCTGCCGCGCCGGGAGGTCCGGCAGCAACGTTGCCGCGACCCGCTCGGCCGTCGTCATGAACGGATTGTCGGCGGCGCCGCGCCATGCGACGAATCGCAGTTGCGCGTTCGCGCGCGCCGCGTGCCGCAGGTTCGCGAAGGCGCGCACCGGATCGTCGAAGAACATCACGCCGAAGCGCGACACGATCAGGTCGAACCGACCCGGCGCGAATGCATGCGTCTGCGCATCGGCATGCACGAAGCCGGCGCCGAGGCCGGCGCGTTCGGCACGCACCCGTGCGGCGGCAATCATCCGCGCCGAAATATCGACACCGGTACAGTGCGCGTGCGTGCCAAGCCGCCGTGCGATCGCGAGCGTCACCGCGCCGGTGCCGCAGCCGACGTCGAGCACGCTGCGCGCGGATGCCGCGGCCGCCGCGTCCGCGAGCAGCGTCTCGAACGGCTCGAACATCCGGTCGAGCGAGCACTGCGCGTCGACCCATGCCAGCCCCGACGGACCATTCCACAGCGCAGACTGCGCTTCGTTTGCCCGGCTGTCTTTCATCGTCGATTCTCCTGTTTTGTCCGTATCGTTGACCGTGATCCGGACTATGCTGCTTCAAGCCGGCTTGAGGTCAAGGCCGCGACCGCGGCACGACTCGCGCGCCGGCCGGCCGTCGGACTCCGCCCTTCACATTTCTTACACTCGCGCTGCGTATCGTTGACGACTTTCCTACGGTGCCTCTCATGCGACGACTCTTCCCGCGCGCACTGCTCGCGCGCTGCGCTCCGCTTGTTGCCCTCGCGGCGCTGTCCGCGTGCTCGAATCACATCGATACGCCCGCCGACCCGGCCAGCGCCGCGATCAACCTCCAGGCCGCGTGGGTCGAGATCGGCGACGCGAACCAGGCGATCGCACGTGTGATCACGAGCTACAGCCCCGCATCCGCGAGCGATCCGCTGTGCCCGCAACTGTCCGTCGACGGCAAGCTGTCGCGCATGACGTTGCGCGCCGGCGCCGCGACCGTCGCGCAGCGTCCGACGGCGAGCGCCGCGGCCGACTCGAAACCGTCGAGCTTCCCGGTGTCGGTCTGCGAAGCGGCGCTGCCGGCCGATGCGCAAACGGCGAGCGTCGCAGGCCGCGCACTGCCGCTGCCGAAAGCGCAGCCGCAGCGCATCGCGATCATCGCCGACACCGGCTGCCGGATGAAGAAGGCCGACAACGCATGGCAGGCGTGCAACGACGCAACGGTCTGGCCGTTCGACACGATCGCGTCGAGCGTCGCGAAGCTGTCGCCGGACCTCGTGCTGCACGTCGGTGACTATCACTACCGCGAAAACGCGTGCCCGCCCGACATCGCCGGCTGCAAGGACAGCCCGTGGGGCTATGGCTGGGATGCGTGGCAGGCCGACCTGTTCCGCCCGGCCGCACCGCTGTTCGCGAAGGCGCCGTGGGTCGTCGTGCGCGGCAACCACGAGGAATGCGCACGGGCCGGCCAGGGCTGGTACCGCTTCCTCGATCCGCGCCCGTATTCGGCGGCCCGTTCGTGCGACGATCCGGCCAACGACGACGACGCGAACTACTCGGATCCCTATGCGGTGTCGCTCGGCGGCGGCACGCAGGTGATCGTGTTCGACACCGCGAAGGTCGGCCGCAATCCGCTGAAGACGACCGACGCGCAATTCCGCATCTACCAGAAGCAGTTCCAGACGGTCGCGTCGCTCGCGTCGAAGGCCGGCATGTCGACGACGATCTTCACGAACCATCATCCGATCCTCGCGTTCGCGCCGATCGCCGGCAGCACGCCCGCGCCGGGCAACCTCGCGCTGCAGTCGGTGATGGCGAGCCTGAACGCGCAGGCGTACTACCCGCCCGGCATCCACGTCGCGCTGCACGGGCACGTGCACGACTTCCAGGCGATCAACTTCTCGTCCGGGCATCCGGCGACGATCGTGTCCGGCAACGGCGGCGACAACCTCGACGTCGCGCTGCCCGACCCGTTCCCCGCCGGCCTGACGCCGGCGCCGGGCGCCGTGATCGAACGGCTGTCGCACAACAACAGCTTCGGTTTCCTGATCATGGAGCGACGCGCGGCGCCGGCGACGGGCTGGGTGTTCCATGCGTATTCGGCGGCGGGCAAGCTGCTCGCGTCGTGCGACCAGGCGGGTAACACGCTCGCATGCGACAAGACGGGGTTCATCGCGCCGTGAGTGACGAAGTTCGATTGCACGGCGGTTTGATGGATTCGGCGTGTTCGGCGGATTCGGTGGATTCTGCGTATTCGGCGTGTTCGACGTGTTCGACGTGTTCGACGTGTTCGACGTGTTCGACGTGTTCGACGTGTTCGACGTGTTCGACGTGTTCGACGTGTTCGACGTGTTCGACGTGTTCGACGTGTTCGGCGTGTTCGGCGTGTTCGGCGGATGCGGCCGGCTGCCGGGAAGGACTGGCTGGATCGCGAAGGCAGCCGATTCCTTCGGTCGCCCTCGCCGGGCGTTCGGCGTTCGCCGCGGTTCCGGCCGCCGGCGGACGGGCGGTACGCGCCCTTGCCGCCGCCGCGCTCGCCGGAGCGGCGCTCGCGGCCCACGGCGCACCTGCCGAAACGACCCTGCTCCCCGGCGCGCCGCCGGCGCGTGTCGTCGGCACGATCGGCACCGGCACGCCGCAGGTGACCGGCAAGGTCGACGCGGCCACCGCCCGTTTCGCACCCGACCCGACGCTCGTTGCGCTGGGCCGCCGGATCTTCTTCGATCCGCGGCTGTCCGAGCCGCGCGGCATGTCGTGCGCGGGCTGCCACGATCCGGGGCGCGCGTTCGCGCCGACCTTGTCGGCCGCTTCGCTCGCGGGGCCGGGCGTGCCGGAAGGCAGCCGCCGCGGGCGCTTCAGCCAGCGCAACGCGCCATCGCTGCTCTACGTGCGCTACGTGCCGCGCCGCCACTTCTACCAGGACGACGACGCGCCTGCGCCGTCGCCGTTCGGCGGCCTGTTCAGCGACGGCCGCGCGGACACGCTCGCCGAACAGATCCGCGGGCCGTTGTTCAACCCGAACGAGATGAACAACCGGTCGCCGGCCGCGCTGCTGCGCAAGGTCGACGGCACCGAACTGGCGGACGATCTCGCCGCGCGCTTCGGCACGTCGGTGCGGCGCGATCCCGAGCGACTGGTGCGGGCGCTTGGCTCGGCCGTCGAGGCCTATCTGCAGAGCGACGAGATGGCGCCGTTCACGTCGCGCTTCGACGCGTTCCTGCGCACGCGCAAGCCGCTCGCGCCGGCCGAGATGCACGGCCTGGCGCTGTTCCGCAATCCCGACAAGGGCAATTGCATGAGCTGCCATACGCTGTCGGAAACGTCGAGCCGGCCGGAGCGCTCGCTCTTCACCGATTTCGGCTACGACGCGATCGCGGTGCCGCGCAACCCCGCGCTGCCCGCGAACCGCGATCCGCGCCATTTCGACAACGGTCTGTGCGATACGGCTGCGCGGCTGCGCTGGCCCGAGCCGACGCAATGGTGCGGCTACCTGCGCACGCCGGGACTGCGCAACGTCGCGGTCAAGCAGACGTTCATGCACAACGGCGTGTTCACGACGCTGCGCGACGCGGTCGCGTTCTACAACACGCGCTCGACCGACCCAGGCCGCTGGTATCACGGCGCCCGGACGTTCGACGACGTCCCGGCCGCCTATCGCGGCAACATCAACGTCAATTCGACGCCGATGAACCGCCGGCCCGGCACGCCGCCCGCGCTGACCGATGCGGAAATCGACGACATCGTCGCGTTCCTCGGCACGCTGACCGACGCACGCTACGCGAATCCCGTCCCGCCCGCCGCCCGGATCGCCCGGATCGCCCGCACCGCCGCGCCGGCGCGTTGACCCTGGCCGAACGGCCAGACGCGTGCGCATCCGCTTGCGGCCGCCGCAAACACTGGTTATATTTACAGTACTGTATTTATGAACAGTGAGGTGCGCGATGGAACATCTGGTCCGTATCGTCAACGACACCGATCGCCAAGTGCTGGCATGGCTGCGTGCGCAGGTGGGCGACGCCCGCGTCGAGCGTGCGGCGCGCCAGCTCGGGCATACGCGAAAGCCCTTTCCGTCGGCGGTATGCCGGTACCTGGGCATGAGCGCGCCGGCCACGCTGCGCCAGACGGAGCGGCCGCGTGCCGCACGCGACTTCTCGGTCGGGGATCGCTATCTGTCGCTGATCCGTCAGCACCTCGCCGCGCATGCGGTCAGCCGATGAAATCGCCGAAATCGTATCGTCGGCGCGTCGCCGCACGGCGGCCGGCTGGGGAGAACACGGCGAGCCGGATCGGCCGGCCCGTGCCCTCGTCACGACCGCCGAGCCCGGTAGCCAACGCGCCGGCCCGATCGACACCCGCCCTGCTCACGCAGCGGCCGCCGCGTCGCGTATCAACTGGCCGAGCGTTTCGATTGCCGCTTCATGTGCCGTGTCGAACACCCGCGTGCAGGCAAGCCGGATATACGCGTCGAAGCGGTCGGAATTCGAGAAGATCGCGCCTGGCGCGATCCTTACCCCGCGTGCGAGCGCTGCATCGAACAAGGCTTCGGAACGCACGCCGTCCGGCAGCGCGATCCACAGCAGCATGCCGCCGGGCGGCCGGTTCATCCGCGTGCCGGCGGGAAAATGGCGCGCGATCGCATCGATCGTCACATCGCGCTGCACGCGAAGCTGTTCGCGAAACCGGTGCAGGTGGCGGTCGAACGCACCCGAGCCGACGAATTCGGCCGCGACGGCCTGCAGCAACGCGGCGTTGTGCCGGCTTTGCGCGAACTTGAGCATCTTCACGCGCGCGTGCCAGCGGCCCGCGCTCATCCAGCCGAGCCGCATTCCGGGCGCCAGCACCTTGTTGAGCGACGGGCAATAGATCACCGTGCCGTCACGGTCCCATGCCTTCACGGGTTTCACCGCGTGCGGCGCTTCCACGAGTTCGCGATACGGCTCGTCCTCGATCACGGCCACGCCGTGACGCGAGCACAGCGCGACCAGCGCGGCCTTGCGTTCGTCGGGCATCACGCTGCCGAGCGGGTTCTGCAGATTCGGCACGACGACCACGGCCCGAATATCCGGGTACGCGGACAGCGCCACGTCGAGCGCTTCGATCGACAACCCGGTCGTCGGGCTGGCCGGAATCTCGAGCGCGCGCAGGCCGAGGCTTTCGAGCAGCTGGATCAAGCCGAAAAAGGCCGGCGATTCGATCGCGATCGTGTCGCCGGGGCGCGCCACCGCGCGCAACGCGAGATTCACGGCATCGACGCCGCCGCTCGTCGACATCACGTCGTCCGGCGACACGGTCACGCCGTACGACAGCGCGCGTTTGGCCATCGTCTGCCGGAATTCGGCCGAGCCGCCAACCGGCCCCGCGTCGGTCAGCAGCGTAGGCTTGCGCCGCAGCAGCCGGATCGCCAGCGCCTGCAAGCGCTCGGCCGGGTACACCGTCGCCAGCGCGGATGCGCCACCGAGATTCAGCGCGTCGGGCATCGCGTTCGCACGATCGATCACGCGCGACACGCGTTCGTGCAGCCCCGCGAACGGCGGCTCGACGCTCAGCGGCTGCCCGTCGCCTTCCGGCAGCGTGTCGAGTGCGGCCGCCGCGCGCCGGCGCACGAAGTAGCCCGAGCGCGGCCTGGCTTCGCACCAGCCCGTATCCTCGAGCCGCCGGAAGGCCTGGGTCGCGGTCGACAGGCTCACGCCGTGCTGCGCCATGAACGCACGCACGGACGGCATCCGGTCGCCGGGCGACAGCGTGCCGGCCGCAATGATGCGGCGGTAATGCTCGGCGAGCCGTTCGTAAAGCGGCTCGCCGGCCATCGGCAAAGTCATGCGGGATGGATCGGTGATGGGCGTCATGCGGGCCATCCTGCCCGCGCGCCCGGGCGCACGCCAGATACAGATTCCGGGGAAACCCACCGATACAGCAGCATGAAATCGCCGTCTGCACCGTAACAGATACCCGTCCCCTGAATCTGTCCTGCCCGCACGCGTTTCCTTAACCTGATTGCACGCTGTCGCCCTGCCATCGCCGGGCCGCGCAACCGGGAAAAGGACACGCCATGCGGACGCACGACATCCGGCTCGACGCCGGGCAAAGCCACTTTGCGTGGTTCGACAAGGGCAGCCGCGTCATCGTGCTCGACGGCGCGCTCGCGGTGACGTTACGTCACGGCGGGCTCGACTGGCTGCCCGATGCGCCGCAATACGTTCGCCGCGTGCTCGACGAGGGCGAATGCCTGACGATCGAGACGGCCGGTCACGTGGCATTGTCCGCCGGCGATGCCGGGCCGGTTGCCGCGACCGTCGCGGCGCCCGTGGCCAGGCCCGACGTGTTCGCGGTGTGGCGTGCGTGGCTGCATCGGGCATCCGCGCGGCTGCTCGGCGAGCGGCATGTGCGCGAGCAGTCCTGACGCAGCGGCTACACGCCGTCGCCGGTGTCGCCACGCGATCACCGTGTCGCTCCACCCGGCGACGAACTCGTGCCCGGCCGCGCGACGGCTACACACCGTCGCCGTTGTCGCCGCACGATCACCGTGTCGCTCCCCCGGCGACGCGTTCGAACCCGGCCGGCGCCCTCGCTGAGCCGGGCCGATTCGGCCACGCCGACAACCTCGGCCGCAGCAGCCGCGCGTTGCTACCGCACCTTCCGCGCGCGCTCGATCCATTCGAACAATGCCATCCCGGCCAGCATCGCGCCGACGAACGCGATGCCCTTCACCGACCCGAGCCCGATCGACACGATCGCCGGCCCCGGGCAGAACCCGGCAAGCCCCCAGCCGATGCCGAACACGGCGCTGCCGGCGACGAGGCGCACGGTAATCGTCCGCACGGCCGGCCACTGGATCGGCAGGCCGAGCAACGACCGCGTCCGGTGCTTCGCCCATGCGAACGCGAACACGGTGACGCCGATCGCGCCGGCCATCACGAATGCGAGCGACGGATCCCAGCGGCCAGCCAGGTCGAGAAAGCCGAGCACCTTCTGCGGGTTGGCCAGCCCCGACACGATGAGGCCGACGCCGAACACCAGCCCCGCCAGAAACGCGAATCCTGCCTGCATGTCAGCCCCCGAGCACGTGCCGTTGCACGAATACGGTCGCGAAGCCCGCGACCATGAACACCGCCGTCGCGACGATCGAGCGCGTCGCGCCGCGCGACAGCCCACAGACGCCGTGACCGCTCGTGCATCCGCCCGCATAGCGCGTGCCGATGCCGACCAGCAGGCCGGCCGCCAGCAACTCGCCCCAGCCTGCATCGACCTGCGGCGTCACGGCGGCACCGGCGACACGCATCAGCAGCGGCGCGGCGATCAGCCCGGCGACGAACGCGGCACGCCAGCCGCGCTCCGCCGCACCGGCCGTGAACAGGCTGCCGACGATGCCGCTGATTCCGGCGATCCGCCCGTTGAACGCCATGAGCCACGCGGCTGCAAGCCCGATCAGCACGCCGCCGGCAAGCGACAGCCACGGCGTGAAATGAAGCGCATCAAGCTGCATCGCGCGCCCCCTTCGCGGCCGGGCCGCAGAACTGTTCGTACAGCACGCCCATCACCGCGATCGCAGCCGGGCTGTCGAGCGAGTAGTGGATGTTCTTGCCTTCGCGGCGCGTGCGGACGAGCGCGTTGTCCCGCAACACGCCGAGCTGCTGCGACAGTGTCGGCTGGCGAATATCGAGCCGCGCCTCGAGATCGCTCACGCACCGTTCGCCCTGCGACAGTTCGCACAGCAGCAGCAACCGGTCGGGATTGGACAGCACCTTGAGCAGCGCGCACGCCGATTCAGCGGCGGCGCGCATCTGATCGGGCTCGGGCAGCCCAGTGGAAGGGTCGGCGTTCATGAGGGCGATCGCATTCGATTAACGAATCGATATTATATACATTTATATATCGTTGGTTCGTACTTTCGGTCGGCAACATCATAAAAAGGGAAGGCGCCGTCTGCGACGCCAGCCCCTGCCTCCGCTACGCCTGCTCGCCGGCAAGCGCATCGGCTGCCGCCGCGCGCTTCTCGCCGGCCCGTACCGCGCCCAGCACCAGCACCGCGATCCCGGCGATCACGCACGGCACCGCGACGAATGCGAAGGCGATCGGCAACGGCAGCCCCGTCGCGAGCATCGCCCCGCCCGCCATCGAGCCGACGACCGACCCGCCGCGGCCGATCCCGTTCGCCCAGCTCACGCCCGTGGTCCGGCACTCGGTCGGGTAGAACGCGGCCGACAGCGCGTTCGCGCCGACCTGCGAGCCCGACACGCAGAAGCCCGCGGCGAACACGACCAGCGCGGCGCCCGCCGGCGACGCGGCCAGCACGCCGATCGCCGCGACGAACACGCCGGCCGCCGCATAGCTGCATGCGAGCACGCGATGCGGATCGAAGCGGTCCATCAGCCCGCCGAGCACGATCGCGCCGAGCGTGCCGCCGACCTGGAACATCGCGGTCACGCGCGCGGCCGTCTGCAACGTCGCGCCGGTCGTGCGCAACAGCGTCGGCAGCCAGCTCGACAACAGGTAGATGACGAGCAGGCTCATGAAGAACGTGAGCCACAGCAGCAGCGTGCCGCGCAGCAGGTCGGCGCCGAACAGGCGGCCGAGCGGCGAACCGGCCGGCTTGCCGCGTGGTGCGATGAACGACGCGTGCGCGAGATGCGGGTCCGGTGCGATGCGTGCGAGCATCGCCGCGATCCGTTCGCGCGCCGCGCCGGTGTTGACGAGGTAGCGCACCGATTCGGGCAAGCGCCATGCGAGCACCGGCAGAAGCAGCAGCGGCGCGGCACCGCCGACGACGAGCACGGCGCGCCAGCCGTCGCGTTCGATCAGCGACGCGGCCGCGAGTCCGCCGAGCGCGGAGCCGATCGTGAAGCCGCAGAACATCGTCGTCACGAGCAGCGAGCGCCGCCGCGCGGGGCAATACTCGGACGTCAGCGTGATCGCGTTCGGCATCGCGCCGCCGAGCCCGAGGCCCGTCACGAAGCGCCACGCGATCAGTTCGGTCAGACCGGCCGCGCTCGCCGACGCCGCACTCGCGATGCCGAAACACGCGACACAGGCAAGCAGCAGGCGCTTGCGGCCGAACCGGTCGCCGAACGGCCCGAACACGAGCGCACCGGCCATCAGCCCGGCGAGCCCGGCGCCGAACACCGGCGCGAGCTGCGCGGGCGACAGGCCCCATTCCGCGCGAATGACGGGGGCGATGAACCCGATCGATGCCGTGTCGAAACCGTCGATCGCGACGATCAGGAAGCACAACACGACGATCGCGGCCTGAAACGGCGCAACGCGATGCCGGTCGATCCATTCGCTGACGTCGATGGACAGCGTATCGGCCATGATGATGTCTCCTCCATGAAGGCGGTCGCGCGCGATGTCGTTGAAATGCGCGCCGCCGGATGCAAACCGAAATGCGTCAGGCAACGGATTTCAGGCAATCCTGCGCGCGCCAGCCGTGCAGCCAGTCGAGCGAATCGTAGAACTGCGCCTGCGTGCGTCCGACCCACAGCGCGTTGCGCACCTGCCGCTCGACGCCCTTCGCGTGATAGATCCGCCCCATCTCGCGCGCCGAATACAGCACGCGCGCGGTTCGCGGAATCCGCACGCGCTCGTACAGCGCGAACGCGGCCGCGAAGTCGCCATCGGTCTGCGCGACGGCCGCGCCGAGCGTCACCGCATCCTCGAGCGCCTGGCACGCGCCCTGCGCGAGGTATTGCGTCATCGGATGGGCAGCGTCGCCGAGCACCGTCGCGCGGCCCGCGCTCCAGCGCTCGACCGGGTCGCGGTCGGCGGTCGCCCAGCGCTTCCACGACGTCGGCCGGTCGAGCATCTGCTTCGGCAGCGGATGGATGCCGTCGAAGTACGACAGCACTTCCTCCTTGCTGCCGTCGCGCACGCCCCAGGTTTCCTGCTCGCGGCTGTGGAACGTGACGACGAGGTTGTACTGCCGGCCGCCGCGCAGCGGATAGTGGACGAGATGGCAATGCGGGCCGGCCCAGACGACCGGCGCATTGATCTGCAGATCCTTCGGCATGTTGTCGACGTCGACGACTGCGCGATACACGACGTGCCCCGTCACGCGATGCGCGTCGCCGATCAGCGCGTGACGGATCGCGGACTTCACGCCGTCGCAGCCGATCACCGCATCGGCGCGATAGCGCTCGCCGTGCTGATCGGTCACGGTCACGCCGTGGCCGTCCTGCTCGAACCCGCACACCTGCGTGCTGGTGCGGAACTCGATCAGCGGATGATCCTTGACCGCCTCGTAGATCGACAGGTGGATGTCCGCGCGATGGATCACCGCGTACGGGTTACCGAAGCGCTCGCGATACGCGGCGCCCGTATCGATGCACGCGACTTCCCGCGCATCGACCGCATCCATCAGTTGCAGCCGGTCGGTAAACACCGCCCGGCCGCGCGCGGCCTCGCCGACGCCCAGCGCGTCGAGCGCGTTGAACGCGTTCGCGGCGAGCTGGATGCCCGCGCCGATCTCGCCGATTTGCGCGGCCTGCTCGAGCAGCTTCACGCGAATGCCCTGGCGCGCGAGCGCCAGCGCCGTCGCGAGCCCGCCGATGCCGCCGCCGATCACGAGTACGCGTCGGCCTGTGTTGTGTGTCTCGCCCATGTCTGTCTCCTGCTTCGTGTTACGCGATGTAGTCCGGTTGCCGCTGCGGCTGCGCTGCGTCGAATGCCGGCTCGCGCCGCGCGTGTTCGTGAATCGCCAGGCTGCGTGGATACGCGCTCAGGTCGCAATCCATCCGCAGCGCGTTCGCGACCTGCGGCACGAGGCATACGTCGGCGAGCGTCGGCGCCTCGCCGAAACACCACGGGCCCGTGTCCGCGCGCGCGAGCAGACGCTCGACGCCGGCCATCCCTTCCGCGACCCAGTGCCGGTACCACGCACTCTTCTGCTGCGGCGTGACCTGCAGTTCGCTGTCGAGGTAGCGCAGCACCCGCAGGTTGTTGACCGGGTGGATATCGCATGCGATCAGCGTCGCGAGTTCCAGCACGCGTGCGCGCTGCCGCGGTTCAAGCGGAATCAGCCGCGGCGCCGGATGAATCCGGTCGAGGTAGTCGATGATCGCGAGCGACTGGCCGAGACGAAAATCGCCGTCGACCAGCGCCGGCACCGACGCCGACGGATTCACCTGCGCGACGTAGCCGGCGTCGCGGTGCTCGCCCGTGCGGATGTTCACGGGCAGCGTGTCGTACGGCAGTCCTTTCAGCGCGAGCGCGATGCGCACCCGATAGGACGTCGAACTGTTGAAGAAGCTATGCAGTTGCACGATGTGACCTTTCGAGGAAAGCGATGAACGCGCGTCAGACGACGCGCACGGCCAGTTCGCCGAGCCGCTCGACGCCGACCTTCATCACGTCGCCCGGCACCACCGCCCCGACGCCTTCCGGCGTGCCGGTGAAGATCACGTCGCCCGGTTCGAGGCGGAAGAACTTCGACAAGTCGGCGACCGTTTCCGCGACCGACCAGATCAGGTGCGACACGTCGCTCTTCTGCTTCGTCGCGCCGTTGACCGTCAGCCACAGGCCGGCCTGCTCGACATGCCCGACTTCGCTCGCCGGATGCACGGGGCCGATCGGCGCGGAACGGTCGAACGCCTTGCCGATTTCCCACGGCCGGCCCATCTCGCGCATCTTCATCTGCAGGTCGCGGCGCGTCATGTCGAGACCGACCGCATAACCCCACACGTGCTCGAGCGCACGCTCGAGCGGAATGTCGGCGCCGCCCTTGCCGATCACCGCGACGAGCTCGGCTTCGTAGTGATAGTTCTGCGTCTGCGACGGATACGCGAGATCGAGCGTTTCGCCGTAGGCGACCGGCACGATCGAATCGGCCGGCTTGCAGAAGAAGAACGGCGGTTCGCGATCGGGATCGAAGCCCATTTCGCGCGCATGCGCCGCGTAGTTGCGGCCGACGCAGTACACGCGGCGCACCGCGAAGCGGGCGTCGCTGCCGGCGACGGGAAGCGCCACCGGCGCTTCGGGCGGGAAAACGTAAGTCATGAACGGCTCCAGCGTAGGCATGAAGGAAGGAACGCGCGCCGCGTCGGCGACGCACGCAACGAAGCGGGGAAAACCGGCGTCAGTCGCGCGCTTCGCGCAGCAGGTTCAGCGCGGACAGCACCGGCCGGTCGGAATAGCTGAACAGCACGCTGTCGGACGACGCCGACAGCCGCACCGGCGCCCACGACGGCGCGACGAAGATGTCGTGCGGCTCGAACGCGAACGCGTCGCCGCCGATGTGCGCGGTGCCGCTGCCTTCGACGACGCAGTAGATCGTCGCGTCGGTGCTGCGATACGTGCGGCCGTCGAAGCCGGCCGGCAGGAACTGCATGAAGGTCGCGATCGTCGGCATCGGCCAGCCGCCCGTCGCGGGGTTCACGTAGCGCAGCTTCACGCCGTCCCACGCGTCGAGCTCGCCGTTGCGGTACAGCGCGTCGAGCGCGTCGCGGGTACGCGCATACGGATAGCTGAACACCGGCGATGTCGGATCGCTCGCGCGATGCCGCACCGGCGCCATGTTGTGGCCGAAGCGCGCGAAGCTGTCGCCTTCCGCGCGGCTCACCGGCTGCTGGGCCGTCGGATGGTTTTCGGCGAAACCCGCGTCGAGGTTCGCGACGAGCGGAATGTCGAGCCCGTCGAGCCACACGACCGGCTCGCCGCCGTCTTCCACCGCCGGGTTGCCGTGGTCGTGCCACGCCCACGACGGCGTGATGATGAAGTCGCCCGGATGCATCGTCGTGCGCTCGCCGTTCACCGCGGTCCATGCGCCCTTGCCTTCGACGATGAAGCGCAGCGCCGACTGCGTATGCCGGTGACTCGGCGCGATCTCGCCGGGCAGGATCAGCTGCAGGCCCGCGTACAGGGTCGGCGTCATGCTCGACTTGCCGGGCAGGCCCGGGTTCTCCAGCACCAGCACGCGGCGCACGGCTTCTTCCGCGCTGATCACGCTGCCGGCCTGCATCACCAGGTCGCGCACCCGCGCGTACTTCCAGATCGCGGCCTGCGCGGCCGGCTGCGGCGTCTTCGGCACGAGGTTGTGCAGCGATTCCCACAACGGCGCGAGGCGCTGCTCGGCGATCCGGGCGTAGTAATCGGCGTGCGACGTGTCCGGGTGTCGGCTGGTCATGATGTCTCCTTGGGGCGGCCGATCGCGGTCGGCGCTGTGTTGGGTCGGGGACCGCGTGCCGCAGTCCGTTAGCGCATTTATATTCGACGCAGACATACCCGGTAAAATGGTGAAATCATCTAATCCATATTGATTCGGATATACCTTCCGATACGGAGCGTGCGATGGACTGGACCCACCGGCTGCGATTACGGCACCTGCAGGTCCTGCTGAGCCTGGCCAGCACGGGCAACCTGAGCCAGTCGGCGGCTGCGCTCGCGACCACCCAGCCGGCGCTGTCGAAATGGCTGAAGGAACTCGAGGAGGATGTCGGCCTGCCGCTGTTCGAGCGGCATGCGCGCGGCTTGCGGCCGACGGCCTACGGCGACGCGCTGATCGAGCATGCGCGCCGCGTGGAGGCGCAGCTCGACGTCGCGCGCGACGACATGGCCGCGCTGCGCGAAGGCGGCAGCGGCCTGGTCACGATCGGCACGTCGGGCGTCGCGGCCGCCGATACGGTGCCGCTCGCGGTATCGCAGTTGCTGAAGCGGATGCCGCGCGCGCAGGTGCGGCTCGCGGAGAGCACGATGAACCAGCTGATGCCGCAGCTCGCGCGCGGCGAGCTGGACATCGTCGTCGGCCGTTCCGGGTCCGCGTCCGTCGATCCGCATCTGCACGCCGAAGCGCTGTATGTCGATCCCGTGGTGTTCGTCGCGCGGCCCGATCACCCGCTCGTCGGCGCGCCATCCGTCGGCTGGGACGAGGTGCTGGCCTGCGCGTGGATCGTCTGGCCGCCCGGCACCCCCGTGCACAACGCGCTACAGGTCGCGCTGACGGCCGCCGGGCGCGTGCAGCCGCCGCATTGCGTCGAATCGAATTCGTCGATCCTGAACCTCACGCTGCTGAACAACACCGACCTGCTCGGCGTCGCATCGCATCGTGCCGCGCGGCGCTTCGAGCAATTGAACGCGATCCGCATCCTGCCGATGCGGCTCGAGGGCCAGGGCGCGGTGTCGATCTACTGGCATCCGGACAGCGCGAAGCGCGCGGCCGTGGCCGCCGCGATCGAGTGCCTGCGTGCCTGTGCGGCGCCGCAGGTGGGCGGATGGGAGAAAGTGAAAGCGGAGTGAGCGACGCAGCGACCCGGCGCGAACCGGGCGCTGCGCCGTGGCGCATCAGGCGCCGTCGCAGGACGCGATGGCGTCCAGCATCAGCGTGCCGACCCGCGCGGGCACGAGCGGCGTGCGCGGCACCGGTGGCGTCCAGCCGAACAGCGCCTGCGCGGCCGCGCCGCACACGCGGCCCTGGCATGCGCCCATCCCGCAGCGCGTCTGCAGCTTCGCGGCCGTCCAGCCCGGCGCAGGCGCGACCACGTCTGCGACCGCGTCGAAGCGCACGTCCTCGCAACGGCACAGCAGCGTGTCGGGCCGCGCGAGCTTGCGGATCGGCTCGCGAATCGCGAAGCGCTCGCGCACCGCATCCGCGAACGCCTGCCAGTGCGCGCGTTGCGCAATCCGCTCGGCCAGCGGCGCCGTCTGCCCGGTGGCCGCGTAGCCGGCGATTTCGCCTTCGACCATCGCCAGTTCGCTGCCGCCGACACCCGTGCATTCGCCCGCCGCGAAACAGCCGTCGCGGCTCGTGCGCTGATGCGCGTCAACCACGACCGCGCCGTTTTCTATCCGGCAGCCGAGGTGGCTCGGCAGCACGGTGTTCGGCACGAGGCCGAAGCCGCACGCGAGCCTGTCGCAGTCGACCTCGAACTCTCGCTCGCCCTGCCGGATCCGCACGCGTTCGAGCCGCTTGTCGCCGAACGCCTCGACGACGCAGGCATTGGGCCGGTAGGCGGCCGTGACGAGCTTCGCGGCCTGCGCGAGTTTCGACGGCCAGCGCCACAGCCCCGCGCCGAAACCGGCCACGTCGCTCCACGCCGCCTGTTCGAGCACGTGCGACACCTGCGCGCCGGCCTGACGGGCCGTCGCCGCGCTCGCGAGCAGCAGCGGGCCGCTGCCGGCGATCACCGTGCGCTGCCCGCGCACGTCGAGGCCATACTTGATCAGGGCCTGCAGGCCGCCCGCGCCGGTCACGCCCGGCAGCGTCCAGCCCGGGAACGGCAGCAGCAGCTCGCGCGCACCGCAACACACGATCAGCGTGTGGAATTCGAGCAGGAAGCCGCGCTCGTCGTCCTCGAGCAGCAGCGTGCCCGGCTGCGTTTCGGCCACGATGCGCGTGGCCGCGAGATGCGTGATGTTCGGCTGACGCAGCACGGCCAGACGTTCCGCCGCGGCCGGCACCGGCGTCGCGGCAGCCGCCTGGCGCCAGATCTGCCCGCCCGCGCGCGGATTGTCGTCGACGATCGCGACCGTCGCGCCGCTTCGTGCGGCGGCCCGCGCCGCCGACAGCCCGGCCGGGCCCGCGCCGACGATCGCGACGTCGACGCTCAGTCGTTCCTGTTTCGCCGTGCTCATCGCGTGCGCTCCACCCGCATCCCGTCGCGGCACAGCGTCTGGCAAGCCAGACGGCGGCGGCCGTCGATCGTCATCCTGCACTCCTGGCAGATGCCCATACCGCAAAACGGCGCGCGCGCCGCACCCGTGCACGACACGCGCGTCGTGTCGTCGCCGCTCGCCGCGACGGCGGCCGCGACGGTCGCACCGTCGGCCACCGTCAGCGCGCGGCCGTCCAGATGAATGATCATGTGAGCCTCCGGCCGGCCGCCCCCGCGGGGGGCGCCTTGCATGGGACCGGGGTAAGCGCTGAAGCGCCAACTCCGGTCGACGGCGAACGAAGTGTGCGTGGGGGTCGTTTCATGTCAGCGCTCCAGCTACGGGGGACGTCGTCAGGAAACGTCCCGGCAAATACGGTTCGATGTCGATGGGCGGCCGCTCGCCGGTCATCAATGCGGCGACGAGCCGCGCACTGCCTGGCGCGGTCGTCACGCCCAGCCCTTCGTGCCCGACCGCGAGCCATACGCCCGGCCGCGCCGGATGTTCGCCGAGCAGCGGCAGGCCGTCGGGGCTCGCGGAACGGAAACCCGTCCATGCGCGAATCCCGTTCAGATCGGCCAGATCGGGCAAATAGCCGGCCGCGCGGCGCAGCATCCGCGCGAGCACCGGCGGCTCGATGCGCGCGTCCTCGGTATCGAACTGGCGCGACGAGCCGATCAGCAGCTGGCCGGTCGGCCGCGGCTGCACGTTGAACGCGACCGACGTGCCGTCGCTCGCATGCGCGCTCGCCGCATAGCCGAGTTCGACGAGCTGGTGCGACACCTGGCCCGGGTAACGATCGGTGATCAGCAGATGCCCCTTCTTCGGGCGCAGCGGCAGCTCGGGCAACAGCGTGCGCGCGGCGACGCCGTTCGCGACGACCACGCGTTCCGCGCGCAGCGTGTCGCCGCTCGCGAGCGTCACGCTCGGACCATCGACCGCCACCGCGCGCTCGCGCCGCAACGTGATGCCCGGCGCGCGCTGCAGCAGCCAGCTCGCGGCGACGGGCGCATAGAGAATCGCGTCGCCGGGGATCTTCAGCGCGCCGCCGAGGCCCGCGCGCAGCATCGGCTCGAGTTGCGCGAGCGTCGCTGCGTCGATCAGTTCGCCCGCGACGCCATGTGCGGCGAGCGTCGCCTGCTTGGTGCGCGCGAGGTCCATCTCGCTGGAATCGGCCGCGAGCCACAGCGTGCCGCAGTTGCGGTACGCGCAGCCTTCCGGCATCTCGCCGGCGAGCGCGCGCCACAGCTCGATCGAGTAATGGCTCAGCGCGAGCTCCGCCGCGTTGTCGTCCATCGCGACGAGGTGCCCCATGCCGGCGCCGGTTGCGCCGCCGCTCGCGTCATCGACGACGAGCACGCGCAGCCCGCGCTGCGCGAGTTCGTGCGCGCACGCCGCGCCGACGATGCCGGCGCCGATCACGACGACGTCGGTCCTGATTTCGCTCACGACACGATGCCCCAGCCGAACGGATCGTCTTCCTCGATCAGCAGCGTCGCTTCCGCGCTCAGGTGCGCGCTGCCGCGGATCGTCGGCACGATGCCGCCGTCGGCCTGCGCATAGCTCGCCTGGAACACGCTGCCGATCACGCTCGCCTGCCGCCACACGACACCCGGCTCGAGCTTGCCGTCGGCCGCGAGGCACGCGAGCTTCGCGCTCGTGCCGGTGCCGCACGGCGAACGGTCGTACGCGTGGCCCGGGCACAGCACGAAGCTGCGGCTGTCGTGCTCGGGATCGTCAGCGAACAGTTCGATATGGTCGATCTCGCCGCCGTTCGCGCCGGTGATGCCCGCGCGCTCGAGCCCCGCGCGCACCGCGGACGAATAGGCGGTAAGCGCCGCAACGTTGTCGCCGGCCACGCGCTGGCCGTGATCGCTGATCAGGAAGAACCAGTTGCCGCCCCACGCGATGTCGCCCTTCACGGGGCCGTAGCCCGGCACGTCGACATCGACGGCCTTCGCGTGGCGATACGCGAGCACGTTGCGCACGCTGACCGACAGGTCGTCGTGCAGCGTCGCCTCCACGGTGCCGACCGGCGTTTCGATCCGGTGCACGCCCGGCTCGATGCGGCCCATGTGATGCAGCGTGCGCACGACGCCGATCGTGCCGTGCCCGCACATCCCGAGATAGCCGCTGTTGTTGAAGAAGATCACGCCGGCCGCCGCTTCCGGCGACACGGGCTCGCACAGCAGCGCGCCGACCAGCACGTCGCTGCCGCGCGGCTCGAGAATGCACGCGGTGCGATAGCGATCATGCTCGCGCGCGAGCACGTCGCGGCGCTCGGCCATCGTGCCGTTGCCGAGCGAGGGGAAACCGGACACGACGAGCCGCGTGGGTTCGCCGCCCGTGTGCGAATCGATGATCTGGATGCGCTTCATCATGAGCCGTCCGATGTGGGGAAAAGAGCATAGCTTCCTCCGTCGCGCGTCCGTCCGCTTGTGGCTTTTCGATAAGGACGGCGACGAAATCGGCACAGTGCGAAGCGCCCTTCGCGGCCCTTCCGGCCACTGTGCCGATTTCGTCATTTTGCTCCGCGATCCGGCTCAAGCGTGATGGGTGTTTGCACGGCGATACTGGTTGCACGTCGACACGCCTGTCGTCGACCGATACGAAGCAGGAGATTGCAGTGAGCCGAAACGCCATCCAGCGGACCGGAGTTTTCCCCGCCCTCAGCAACCGGTTCGCACCGGGCGCTTCCACCGCTTTCGACGCCGCGCACCGCGCCGAACGGAACCGGGCGAACCGCTGACCGCGCTACCGATTTCCCCCCCGGCGGTGCGACGACATCCCCCGTCGCATCGCCGCTTCCGGTCCGGCTTGGCTCGCGCGGGCCGTTCGCTGCAGCGCCAACCCGCGCCGCGCAGGAACGGTCCCCGGCCCGCGCCGGTCGCTCGAACCGGTCGCACGCCGGCCGGCAGGTGTTGCGCCGCTGCTCCGTCGGAGCGCGGCGCAAGCCACACCTGCACCGATATTTCCCAGGAGACAAACCCATGCCAGGCCAAGGCAACACACACCCGTCCGTCCCGCTTTCCCGTTCCGTGCCCGCCGACGGCGGTCACGGCAAATTCAAGAAGCAGCTGTCGCTGACCGACCTGACGTTCATCGGCCTCGGTGCGATTTTCGGTTCGGGGTGGCTGTTCGCCGCGAGTCACGTGTCGACGATCGCCGGCCCGGCCGGCATCTTCTCGTGGCTGCTCGGCGGCTTCGCGGTGCTGCTGCTCGGCATCGTCTACTGCGAGCTCGGCGCCGCGCTGCCGCGCGCGGGCGGCGTGGTCCGCTACCCGGTGTTCTCGCACGGCCCGCTGCTCGGCTACCTGATGGGCTTCATCACGCTGATCGCGTTCTCGAGCCTGATCGCGATCGAAGTGGTCGCCGCGCGCCAATATGCGGCCGCGTGGTTTCCCGGTCTCACCAAGGCCGGATCGAGCGACCCGACGACGCTCGGCTGGCTCGTGCAGGCCGCGCTGCTGTGCTTGTTCTTTTACCTGAACTATTCGAGCGTGAAGACGTTCGCGAAGGCGAACAACATCATCAGCATCTTCAAGTTCATCGTGCCGCTGTCGGTGATCGCGGTGCTGTTCACGTTCTTCAAGCCCGCCAACCTGACCATGCACGGCTTCGCGCCGTTCGGCATGCCGGGCATCGAGATGGCCGTATCGGCCGGCGGCATCATCTTCGCGTACCTCGGCCTCACGCCGATCGTGTCGGTCGCGAGCGAAGTGCGCAATCCGCAGCGCACGATCCCGATCGCGCTGATCCTGTCGATCCTGCTGTCCACGCTGATCTACGTGCTGCTGCAGCTCGCCTTCATCGGCAGCATCCCAACCGACATGCTCGCCGCCGGCTGGCACGACGTGAGCAAGGCGTTCTCGCTGCCGTACCGCGACATCGCGCTCGCACTCGGCGTAGGCTGGCTCGCGGTGATGGTGGTGGCCGACGCGATGATCTCGCCGAGCGGCTGCGGCAACATCTACATGAACGCGACGCCGCGCGTCGTCTACGGCTGGGCGAAGACGGGCACGTTCTTCAAGGTGTTCACGCGTGTCGACGAGGCATCGGGCATCCCGCGCGCAGGCCTGTGGCTCACGTTCGGCCTCGCGATCTTCTGGACCATGCCGTTCCCGTCGTGGGAAGCGCTGATCAATATCGTGTCGGCCGCGCTCGTGCTGAGCTATGCGGTCGCGCCCGTGTCGGTCGCCGCGCTGCGCCGCACCGCGCCCGGCCTGCCGCGGCCGTTCCGCGCGGTGGCGTTCGGCATCACCGGCCCCGCGTCGTTCGTGATCGCCGCGCTGATCGTCTACTGGTCGGGCTGGAGCACGGTGTCCTGGCTGCTCGGCCTGCAGATCGTGATGTTCGTGATCTATCTCGCGTGCCGCCGCTGGGTGCCGACCGCGCATCTGAGCCTCGCCGAACAGGTGCGCTCGTCCGCGTGGCTGATCGCGTTCTACGCGGCGATGATCGTGCTGTCGTACTTCGGCGGCTTCGGCGGCACGGGCCAGCTCGCTCATCCGTACGACACGGTCGTCGTCGCGGCCGTCGCGCTCGTGATCTTCTACTGGGGCGCCAACACCGGCATCCGTTCCGACAAGCTGCAGCTCGAAGACGACGAAGACTGACGCACCCGCTTTCCCCTTTCCACTCCGGCCGGGCGCATCACGTCCGGCCCCGCATTTTCCGAGGAAGAACCATGCAACTCACAGGTCAGCTCCTGATCGGCCAGTCGGCCGTCGCCGGACAGAACGGCACCCTTCACGCGATCGCCGCCGCGACCGGCGAACCGCTCGAACCTGCGTTCGGCGGCACGAGCCTGCACGACCTGGAGACGGCCTGCGCGCTCGCCGACGAAGCCTTCGACACGTATCGCGAAACGGGACCCGAGCAACGCGCCGCGTTTCTCGACGCGATCGGCCGCAACATCATGGCGCTCGGCGACGACCTGATCGAGCGCTGCGTCACCGAAACGGGGCTGCCGCGTGCACGCATCGAAGGCGAACGCGGCCGCACGGTCGGCCAGCTCGCGCTGTTCGCGTCGCTCGTGCGCGACGGCGGCTACGTCGATGCGCGCATCGACCCGGCCCGCCCCGACCGCAAGCCGCTGCCGCGCGTCGACCTGCGGCTGCGCAACGTCGCGATCGGGCCGGTCGCCGTGTTCGGCGCGTCGAACTTCCCGCTCGCGTTCTCGGTCGCGGGCGGCGATACGGCATCGGCACTCGCGGCCGGCTGCCCGGTGATCGTCAAGGCGCACTCCGCGCACCCTGGCACGTCCGAGCTCGTCGGCCGTGCGATCCAGCAGGCCGTGCGCGAATGCGGGCTGCCGGCCGGCGTGTTCTCGCTGCTGTTCGACGCGTCGCGTGAAATCGGCCAGGCGCTCGTCGCCGATCCGCGCATCAAGGCCGTCGGCTTCACCGGCTCGCGCCGCGGCGGCGTCGCGCTGATGAACATCGCGGCCGCGCGCCACGAGCCGATTCCGGTCTATGCGGAAATGAGCTCGATCAACCCGGTGCTGCTGTTCCCGGCCGCGCTCGACGCGCGCCACGACACGATCGCGCCGCAGTTCGTCGCG
The DNA here is from genome assembly GCF_024656005.1 of Burkholderia sp. SCN-KJ. Classification (NCBI taxonomy): domain Bacteria; kingdom Pseudomonadati; phylum Pseudomonadota; class Betaproteobacteria; order Burkholderiales; family Burkholderiaceae; genus Burkholderia; species Burkholderia sp. SCN-KJ. The sequence continues at coordinate 36,862 of NZ_JANKOG010000006.1, read as the reverse complement.
TCGCTCGCCCTCGGCGCCGGCCAGTTCTGCACGAACCCGGGCCTCGTGCTCGCGGTCGACGGCCCCGCGCTGCGCGCGTTCGAAGCCGCGGCGGCCACCGCCGTGCAGGCAACCGCCGCGCAGACGATGCTGACGCCGCACATCCACGCGAGCTATGCACAAGGCGTGGCCACCCTGCGCGCGCACGACGCGGTCGAGTTGCTCGCGGAAGGCGTGGAAGGCGGCCGCTACCAGGCGCGCGCGGCGCTGTTCGCGACGTCGGCGGACGCGTTCATCGCCCACCCCGAACTGCGCGACGAAGTGTTCGGCCCCGCGTCGCTGATCGTGCGCTGCCCGGATGCCGACACGCTGCACCGCGTGCTGAAGTCGCTCGAAGGCCAGCTGACCATCGCCGCGCATCTCGCCGACGGCGACGCCGCGCTGTTCGCCGCGCTGCGCCCGACGCTCGAGCGCAAGGCCGGCCGCATTCTCGTCAACGGCTTCGGCACGGGCGTCGAGGTCGGTCATGCGATGGTGCACGGCGGCCCGTTCCCGGCCACGTCCGACACGCGCACGACGTCGGTCGGCGCACGCGCGATCGAGCGCTTCCTGCGCCCTGTGTCGTACCAGGACGTGCCGGACGCGCTGCTGCCCGACGCCATCCGCAACGGCAACCCGTTGAACGTGCCGCAACGCATCGACGGCGTGCCCGCGCCGCGGGAAGCGCGCGATGTCTGAGCCGCTCGCCGACGTCGTCCTGTCGCTCGACGAGGTGCACGCACTCGCGCTGCGGGTGCTGACGCACCACGGGATGTCCGATGCGCACGCGCAGGCGATCGCCAGCGTGATCACGCAGGGCCAGCGCGACGAGTGCCACTCGCACGGCGTGTACCGGCTGCTCGTGTGCGTGCGCTCGCTGAAGAAGGGCAAGGTCGATCCACAGGCCGTGCCGACGCTGCGCCGGCTGTCGTCGTCGATCGTCTCGGTCGACGCGCATCGCGGCTTCTCGCTGCTGAGCTTCGAGACCGGCCTGCCGGTGCTCGTCGAGATGGCGAAGCAGCACGGAATCGCCGCGATGACGATCAACCGCTGCTACCACTTCTCGGCGCTGTGGCCCGAGGTCGAGGCGATCGCCGCCGAGGGGCTGGCCGGCATCGCGATGAACCCGAGCCACAGCTGGGTCGCGCCGGAAGGCGGCCGCGAACCGGTGTTCGGCACGAACCCGATCGCATTCGCGTGGCCGCGCCCGGACGGCGTGCCGTTCGTGTTCGATTTCGCGACCAGCGCGATCGCGCGCGGCGACATCGAGCTGCATGCGAAACAGGGCAAGGCGATCCCGCCGCACTGGGCGATCGACGCCGATGGCCAGCCGACCACCGACCCGAAGGCCGCGCTGCAGGGTGCGATGCGCACCTTCGGCGGGCACAAGGGTTCGGCGCTCGCGGCGATGGTCGAACTGCTCGGCGGCGCGCTGATCGGCGACATGACGAGCCAGGAGTCGATGGAATTCGACGAAGGCGTCGGCGCGACGCCGTGCCACGGCGAACTCGTGATCGCGTTCGACCCGAAGGTGTTCCTCGGCGACGAGCTCGACGCGGGCCTCGCGCGCGGCGAGCGGATGTTCGCGTCGATCACCGGGCAAGGCGCGCGGCTGCCGTCGCAACGGCGCTTCGATGCCCGCGCGCGCAGCATCGCGCACGGCGTGCGGATTCCGAAGGCGCTGTACGACGAAATCCTGGCGCTGCTCGACTGACGCGCGATCGACGGGTACGGCGCACGGCTTCATCGTCGGCAGAACGGGCGATGAAGCCGCCGCCCGGCTCCGCCGGCGATGGCCGGCGTCCGCCTTCGTGCCCGGTGCGCCCGGTTCGCCTTCACGCTCGGCGCACCGAGGCGCAGTCCGGCGCACCACGCCACCCGCGCCCGCGCCCGCGCCCTCGCCCTCGCCCTCGCCCGCGCCCGCGCCCGCGGGCGCCGCACGTCCGGCGGCTGTGGGATAATCGTCCGGTTTGCCCAGGGCGCAGCTCAAGAGGTTGTTCGCACGGGCGCGCGAGAGGCCTTTATTCCCGTGCCTCCACCCTTTTCCGCGATATTTCTTCAGCCATCACCATGCCCACATACCGTTCCAAAACCTCCACCGCCGGCCGCAACATGGCAGGTGCGCGCTCGCTGTGGCGCGCCACCGGCATGAAAGACGACGATTTCTCGAAGCCGATCATCGCGGTCGTCAACTCGTTCACGCAGTTCGTGCCCGGGCACGTGCACCTGAAGGATCTCGGCCAGCTCGTCGCGCGCGAGATCGAGGCCGCCGGCGGCGTCGCGAAGGAATTCAACACGATCGCGGTCGACGACGGCATCGCGATGGGCCATGACGGCATGCTCTACTCGCTGCCGAGCCGCGACATCATCGCCGACTCGGTCGAGTACATGGTGAACGCGCACTGCGCGGACGCGATGGTGTGCATCTCGAACTGCGACAAGATCACGCCGGGGATGCTGATGGCCGCGATGCGCCTGAACATCCCGGTGATCTTCGTGTCGGGCGGCCCGATGGAAGCCGGCAAGACGCGCCTCGCGAACCCGGTCACCAAGACCGTCGAGCTGAAGAAGCTCGACCTCGTCGACGCGATGGTGATCGCGGCCGACCAGTCGTATTCGGATGCCGACGTCGCCGAAGTCGAACGCTCGGCGTGCCCGACCTGCGGTTCGTGCTCGGGCATGTTCACCGCGAACTCGATGAACTGCCTGACCGAAGCGCTCGGCCTGTCGCTGCCCGGCAACGGCACGGTCGTCGCGACGCACGCCGATCGCGAGCAGCTGTTCAAGCGCGCCGGCCGCCGCATCGTCGAACTCACGCGCCAGCACTACGAGCAGGACGACCTGAGCGCGCTGCCGCGCTCGGTCGGCTTCAAGGCGTTCGAGAACGCGATGACGCTCGACATCGCGATGGGCGGTTCGACCAACACGATCCTGCACCTGCTGGCGATCGCGCAGGAAGCCGGCATCGACTTCACGATGAAGGACATCGATCGCCTGTCGCGCAGCGTGCCGCAGCTGTGCAAGGTCGCGCCGAACACGAACAAATACCACATCGAGGACGTGCACCGCGCCGGCGGCATCATGGCGATCCTCGGCGAGCTCGACCGCGCCGGCAAGCTGCACACCGACGTGCCGACCGTGCACGCGCCGACGCTGAAGGACGCGCTCGACCAGTGGGACATCGTCCGCACCGAAGACGAAGCGGTCCGCACGTTCTATCTGGCCGGCCCGGCCGGGATCCCGACGCAGGTCGCGTTCAGCCAGGACTCGCGCTGGCCGAGCCTCGATCTCGACCGCGCCGAAGGCTGCATCCGCTCGTACGAGCATGCGTTCTCGAAGGAAGGCGGCCTCGCCGTGCTGACCGGCAACATCGCGCTCGACGGCTGCGTGGTGAAGACGGCCGGCGTCGATGAAAGCATCCTCGTGTTCGAGGGCTCGGCCCACGTGACCGAATCGCAGGACGAAGCGGTCGAGAACATCCTGAACGACAAGGTCAAGGCCGGCGACGTCGTGATCGTCCGCTACGAAGGCCCGAAGGGCGGCCCCGGCATGCAGGAAATGCTGTACCCGACGAGCTACATCAAATCGAAGGGCCTCGGCAAGGCATGCGCGCTGCTGACCGACGGCCGCTTCTCGGGCGGCACGTCGGGTCTGTCGATCGGTCACTGCTCGCCGGAAGCGGCGGCGGGCGGCGCGATCGGCCTCGTGCGCGACGGCGACAAGATCCGCATCGACATCCCGAACCGCACGATCGACGTGCTCGTTTCGGACGAGGAACTCGCACGGCGCCGCGAGGAGCAGAACGCGAAGGGCTGGAAACCGGCGCAACCGCGCCCGCGCAAGGTGTCCGCCGCGCTGAAGGCCTATGCGAAGCTGGTGATGTCGGCCGACAAGGGCGCCGTGCGCGACCTGTCGCTGCTCGACGACTGACGCGCGGCGGCGGGCCGTACGACGGGGCCGCCCGCGTCGATCGCGAGCCGCTCGCCGGAGCGGCATCGGACTGCTGACGAACCCCACGTTTTTCGGAGCGTGGGGTTTCGTTTTTTTCAGGAACAGGCTTGCAGGGGCGCGATGAGCGAGCCGACCGAATTGCTTTTCATCCGGCCCCGGCCATGGGCCGCGACACCGGTGCCGTCAGGCGATCAATGCCGGAACTCGTCGGTGCCGCGCCCGCCGCCGCCGTGATCTCCGCCGCCGTTTCCGCCGCCTTGCGGCCGTGCGCCGTAACCGCCGCCACCCTGATGCGTCTGCGGCACCATCATCCTGACCGCGCCACCGCTGGGTGCGGGTGGCGGCGGCGCCGGCTGACGGGCGCCGGCCGCGCCCGGCATCGGCGCAGGCGCGGGTGCGGCCTGTTGCGCCGGCGCCGGCGCGCGGTTCGGGCCGTTCCAGCCGCCGCGCGTGGCCGACGGCCGTGCATCATGCCGCTCGGGCGGCTCGCCGCCCGGCGCGCGCTGAACCGGCCCGCCCGGCTGCGGGCGCCCGTAGGCCGGCGGCATCCCGCCGGGGCCGATGCGCGGCTCGGCACGACGCTCCCAGCGATCGCGATCGTGAAACCACGGCCGGTGGCGGTAGTAGCGGTCCCAGTACGCGCCGATCGCGAACCCGGTCACCGGCACGCCGACGATCGCGCCGTATTCGAGCAACGGCACGTAATTGCCCTGGTACGGATAGTCGAGCTGCTCCGCGTCGATCCAGCCGCGCACGCCCGGCAGCGCGACGTCGCACCATGAGTAGTCGCTGAGGCAGCCGAACACGTCCAGCGCGGTGCCGGGGGGGACCTGCGCGACGACCGGATAATCGGGTGCCGGCCCCGCATAGATTTCGGCCCCGGAGTTCGTGTAGGCGCTGCTTTGCGCGTCGGCGAGGCCCGGTATCGCGGCGACACCGAACAGGACGACGCACAGACTTCGGATGATCGTGTTGCTCATGTTGCTCTCCCGCGCGGTGCCGCCGCGCGTCGGTCAGTGTCGATGGCCCCCGCCCCAATGCCCGCCTCCCCAGTGGCCGCCGCCCCAGGGACGGCGCCAGTACCCGCCGCGGTAACCGCCGCCCCAATGCCCCCAGAAGCCGAGGCCGATCGTGACGGGCGGCCCGTACCAGCCCGGGTAATACGCGGGATAGTAGGCTGGGTAAGGCACATAGACCGGCGCGGCATATACCGGAGCCGGCGCGTCGGCGTAGTCGTCCGCCGGCGGCGGCACGGCCGGCACCGCGGGGGGCGACGGGACGACCGGCCCGGCATTTGCCGGCGCTGCCGGGAGTTCGCGCTGCGACACCGTGGCAGGCACGGGTGCGTAATACGGCGCATAGCCGTACGGGCTCGTGTAATAACAACCGCTCAGCGCGAGCATGGCCAGCGCCATGACGGCAGGCCTCGCGGCGGAAATCGGGTTCATTTCATGCTCCGCAGGAATCCGCGCGTCGCCGCGTGGCGCGCGCCTGACTCTAGCTTACGTCCCCCGCATATTTCTGCGGGTTTGATCCGTTACTTTTTGTTTCCACGGATCGAATGCGGGTCGCAACCGGGCGGGCATGCCGCATGCTCGCGCGTCAGCCGCGCCGACGTTGAAGTTGACGCAAATGCCCTCAACTTGAACATCGAGTCAGGCTGGCCGGCGCGGACGGGCGTTCGCGGCCTCCGGGAGCCTGAAACCCGCGGACTTCGGCCCGCCCAGACAGGAACGCGGCTCACGCCGCCATCGACATGACTACGCCACGCCCCACGCTTCGGGCGGACACGCCCCTCGATCCGATCATCCAGCTGCTGGCGCTTGCCGGCGAACAGGGTTATCTGACGCACGCCGACCTCGTCGACGCGCTGCCGCCGGAAAGCGACAGCCCCGACGCGCTGGACGTCGTGCGCGCCGCGCTCGCGGACATCGGCATCGCCGTGCTCGACGAGCCGGTCGCGCCGGTGCCGTTCGCGGGCGCGGCGCCGGTCGACGTCGATCGCGACGCGCTCGACGAGGGCCGCGCGCTGCTCGGCGATCTGGCCCGCGGCACGAGCGCATCGACCGATCCGCTCGCGCTCTACATGCGGCGCATCCATGCGGTGCCCCTGCTCAAGCGCGAGGACGAAATCGTGCTGGCCCGCGAGATCGAAACGGGCCGCCATCAGATACTGCACGCGCTCGCCGGCTGTCCGGCGGCCGTCGAGGCGCTGCTCGCGCGCCACGGCGCGACGAGCGCAACCGGCGCGGCCGCCAACGAAGGCGATGACATCGGCGACGGCGAAGGCAACGCACCGGTGCCTGCACGCTACGACACGCTGCAGGACGCGGTGACGGCCGTGCGCCGCGCATTGCACGCGCAGGGCTGCCGCTCGGCCGAATACCGCGACGCGCGCAACCGTCTGGCCGCGCTGCTCGGTTCGCTCGCGTGGGTTGCACCGGCCGTCGACGACGCTAGCCGCGTCGTGCGCGCACTGGCCGCCGCGCCGGTCGACGCCGCGACGGACGCCACCGCGGGCACCGACGCCGCGTGCTTCGACACGGTCGCGCGGCGCGCACTCGGCGCAGCGCTCAGCGACGGCCAGCAAAAAGTGCGCGACGGTACGCGCGCGATGCTCGAGGCGAACCTGCGGCTCGTGCTGTCGATCGCGCGCAAGTACATGAACCGCGGCGTCGACCTGCCCGACCTCGTGCAGGACGGCTGCCTCGGCCTGATGCGCGCGATCGAGAAGTTCGAATACCGGCGCGGCTTCAAGTTCTCGACCTACGCGACCTGGTGGATCCGGCAGGCGGTCGCGCGCGCGGTGGCCGATCGCGCGCGCACGATCCGCGTGCCGGTGCACGTCGGCGACCAGTACCAGCGCGTGCATCGGCACGCACTGCGCTTTCGCCAGCGCACCGGCCGGCGCGCGACGCCGGCCGAACTCGCGGCCGAAACCGGGCTCGCCGAGGACAAGCTGCGCGCGGTGCTCGCGCTCCCTGCCGAGCCGGTGTCGCTCGACACGCCGCTGCCCGACGCGGACGCCGGCCTCGTCGACCTGATCGAGGACCAGGCATCGGCGAGCCCGTTCGAGCAGCTGGCCGACACGCGGATGCGCGAATGCGTGACGTCGCTGCTGCGCTCGGTCACGCCGGCCGAGGCCGACGTGCTGCGCCGCCGGTTCGGCCTCGGCGGCGCCGAGCCCGACACCTACGACGCGATCGCGCAGGACGCGGGCATGTCGCGCGAACGCGTGCGGCAGATCGAGAAGCGCGCGCTCGCCGCGCTGCGCACGGCCGCGGAGGCGGAAGGCGCGCAGACGTTCCTCGAAGCGTGACGCATCGCACGTTCGTGCCGCGGCCCGGCACGAACGCGCGCGGCCCGCTTCCGCCTGTGAAACGTTTGCTATTGACGCGCATCAAGTTTTGTTCGTCGCCCCTCCCGACAATATGTTGAAATAAAAGGTGGACCGGCGCGTTACCCGCCGTGTCCATTCCGTTTGCACATCCCCGGGCTCCGCACATGCAAACGACCATCGGCCAGACACACGAGGAAAACCGGCAAATCGCGGCCTGCCTGCGCGAAGCCGCGCAGTTGCTTGCAGAACAGGGAGCGAATCCTTATCGGGTGGCCGCCTACCGCGCGTCGGCCGACACGATCGCGTCGCTCGAAGACGGCATCCGCACCCGGTTCGACGCGGGCGGCGTCGATTCGCTCGGTGCACTGCCGGAGATCGGCACGGGCGTCGCCCAGGCGATCGCCGAACTGCTGGTGACCGGACGCTGGCGCCTGCTCGACCGGCTGCGCGGCGACGCGGAGCGCGCGTCCGCATTCGAAGCCGTGCCGGGCATCGGCCATGCGCTCGCGCTGCGGATTCACGACCAGCTGCACATCGATACGCTCGAGGATCTCGAACGCGCGGCCCGCAGCGGCCAGCTCGAAGCGATCGCGGGCGTCGGCCCGCGTCGCGCGGCCGGCATCCGCGCGGCGCTCGACGACGTGCTGACCCGGCGCCGGCGCTGGCAAGGCCACACGCGCAACGCCGATCTCGGCACGGAACCGCCGGTCGAGCTGCTGCTGTATATCGACCGCCTGTACCGCAACAAGGCCGCCGCCGGCATCCTGCCCACGCTCGTGTCACGCCGGCTGAACGCGGACCTGAGCGTTCAGCCGCCCGTGATGCACATGACCAAAGGCGGCTGGCATTTCACCGCGCTGTGCCCGTATCCCGTTCGCCCGCAGGAGTCCACCCGCACCGCCGACTGGGTCGCGCTCTACTTCTACGATGCATTGCAATGCGAATACCAGAGGACGGTCGTCACCGAAACGCTCGGCTCGCTCGTCGGCAAGCGCATCGTGCGCGGACGCGAGATGGAGTGTCGTGTGTATTACGCGGGATGATCCGCTCGGGGGCGCTGGCCGCCGCGGTACGGACGCCCCGCCGCCCGCCCGCGCGCCCCGTCCGTTCCGGCAAACCGGACCGCCTGACCGCTTACGTGCCGTCCGTCTTCGTGCGGCGCACCGGATGACGATGCGCGGCGATGCGCAGCAGCTTGCGGAACGACGGACACTCGAGATGACTCGGCGCCGAGCACACGGCCGCATGGCGCAACGCATCGCGCACCGCGCCGAGACGGCGGATCGTACGGTCGAGTTCGTCGGCCTTGTCGTCGAGTTTCGCGCGGTCGATCGCGGGACGGCCGTCCGCGCCGAACATCGCAAGAATGTCGTCGAGCGAAAAGCCGGCCTCGCGGCCGAGCGCGATCAGCGCCAGGCGCTCGAGCACCGATTCGTCGTACTGGCGCCGCAGCCCGTGACGGCCGGTCGGCACGATCAATCCCTTTTCCTCGTAGTAGCGCAGCGTCGACGCGGGCAATCCCGAGCGGCGCGCGACATCGGCGATGTCCAGACGGCTCATGCTTGATCTCAAGTGAACTTGAGGTTGCAAGATAGCGGCCCGACTCCTCCGACACAAGCCCGGACCGCCCCGCCGTTGCCGCAGCCGCCCCGCTGCTGCCGGCCGATTGAGCGGCGCCGCGCCCGCGTCATTCGCCGCCGCTGTCGATCAGGTTGTGGCGCACGCGCCCGAGCAGGCGCACGAGCGTGTCGCGCTCGTCGCGCGTGAAGCCGCGCAGCCCGTCGTCGGTGACGGTGTCGCCCACTTCCAGCATCTGCGGAAAGATCTCGCGCGACTTGTCGGTCAGCCGGATCACGAACGCGCGGCGATCGTCGTCGTTCGCGATGCGTTCGATCCACCCGCAGCCTTCCATCCGGTCGAGCAGCCGCGTCAGCGAGATCGGCGTGATCTCGAGCCACTCCGCGAGCCGCGCCTGATTCATCTCGCCCTTCCACGTCAGGTACGCGAGCACGCGGCTTTGCGCGCGCGTCAGTCCGAGGCGCTTCGCGCGCCGGTCGAACAGGCGTCCTTGCAGGCGGGCCACGTCGGTGATCAGGTAGCCGATCCGGTTCTCGTAAGTCTTGTCCATGCGGCGATTATAGGGGCAGGCCGCGAATGACCCGCGGCTCGGATCAAGCGATGAGCACAAACATAATAAGCATGCTTATAATTCGAGCCGTACCGGATCGCCGCCCACGGCGACCGCCACACGGAGACACCCGCTTGAATCCCGCCGCCGACGCCCCCGCCTCGCCGCCCGCCCTCAATCGGCCGATGCTGACCCTGTCGATCATGCTCGCGACGCTGATCCAGACGCTCGACAGCACGATCGCGAACGTCGCGCTGCCGCACATGCAGGGCACGCTGTCCGCGTCGCAGGACGAGATCACCTGGGTGCTGACTTCCTACATCGTCGCCGCCGCGATCGCGACGCCGCTGACCGGCTGGCTGTCCGACCGGCTCAGCATGAAACGGCTGCTGACGATCTCGATCGCGGGCTTCACGATCGCGTCCGCGCTGTGCGGGCTGTCCGAGTCGCTCGTGCAGATCGTCGGCGCGCGGCTGCTGCAGGGCGTGTTCGGCGCCGCGCTGGTGCCGCTGTCGCAGTCGATCCTGCTCGACATCAACCCGCGCGAGAAACAGGGCCAGGCGATGGCGATCTGGGGGATGGGCGTGATGGTCGGCCCGATCCTCGGCCCGACGCTCGGCGGCTGGCTCACCGACAGCTACAACTGGCGCTGGGTGTTCTTCATCAACGTGCCGATCGGCGCGTTCGCACTGGCCGGCGTGCTGACCTTCCTGCCCGCGCGCGCACCGCGCCCGCACGTAAAGTTCGACGCGTTCGGCTTCGCGACGCTCGCGCTCGCGATCGGCGCGTTCCAGGCGATGCTCGACCGCGGCGAACAGCTCGACTGGTTCGGTTCATACGAAATCCGCATCGAGGCGCTCGTCGCGGCGCTGAGCTTCGCGTTCTTCCTCGTGCATACGGCAACCGCCGGTCACGCGTCGTTCTTCAAGTCCGAGCTGCTGCGCGACCCGAACTTCGCGACCGGCACGCTGTTCATCTTCGTCGTCGGCGCGGTGCTGTACGCAACGCGCGCGCTGCTGCCGCCGATGCTGCAGAACCTGATGGGCTATCCGGTCGCGACGACCGGCCTCGTCACCGCGCCGAGCGGCGCGGGCACGATGATCGCGATGCTGTTCGTCGGACGATTGCTGAAATACGTGGACGCGCGGGTGCTGCTGCTCGCCGGGCTGGCGATTTCCGCGCTCGCGCTGTGGCAGATGATGCAGTACACGATCGTGCTGTCCGAAGCGGACATCGTGTGGCCCGGGGTGGTCCAGGGCTTCGGCCTGGGGCTCGTGTTCGTTCCGCTGAGCGCGCTGTCGTTCTCGACGCTGCAGCCCGAGCTGCGCGCGGACGGCACGGCCACCTACAGCCTGATGCGCAACATCGGCAGCAGTATCGGCATCTCGATCGTCCAGACGCTGATGACGCGCAACACGCAGGTCGCGCATGCCGACCTCGCGACCCACATCACGCCGTTCGACCCGGCCGTGCAGGCGATGGCCGGCAGCCACGTCGACATCGCGCTGCTCGACCGCACGATCAACCAGCAGGCCGCGATGATCGCCTACCTGAACGACTTCAAGCTGATGTTCGTCGCGACGCTGCTGATGATCCCGCTGTTGCTGCTGATCCGCCCGCCGCAGAAAACGGCGAGCGTCGACGTCGCGCACGCGGCGATGGATTGACTCAGTGCGGCGGGCACCTACTTGCCCGCCGCGGGTCGCGACGTCAGGCCTTCATCGTCCCGGTGCGCACGTAGCGCTCGTGCCACGACAGCGCCTCGGCGAGCAGGTGCGGCGTGTGCTTGCCGAAGCTCTCGCGCGACGCGCGCTCGAAGTAGTCCTCGAGCATCGGCCGGTAGTCGGGATGCGCGCAGGTCGCGATGATCTTGCGCGCGCGCTGCTTCGGCGACAGGCCGCGCAGGTCGGCGAGCCCCTGCTCGGTGACGACCACCGCGACGTCGTGCTCGGTATGGTCGACGTGGCTCGCCATCGGCACGATCCGCGAGATCGCGCCGCCCTTCGCGGTACTCGCCGACATGAAGCACGACAGGTAGCCGTTGCGCGCGAAGTCGCCCGAGCCGCCGATGCCGTTCTGGATCTTCGTGCCCATCACGTGCGTCGAGTTCACGTTGCCGTAGATGTCGGCCTCGATCATCCCGTTCATCGCGATGCAGCCGAGGCGGCGCACGAGTTCCGGATGGTTGCTGATCTCCTGCGGGCGCAGCAGGATCTTTTCGCGGAACGTCGCGATCTCGTCCGCGAAGCGCTGCACCGCGGCCGGGCTCAGCGACAACGCCGTGGCCGACGCGAAGCTCAGCGTGCCGTCGTCGAGCAGGTCGAGCATGCCGTCCTGGATCACTTCCGTGTACGCGGTCAGGTTCGAGAAGCCGGCCGAGCTGAGTTCCGCGAGCACCGCGTTCGTGATGTTGCCGACGCCCGACTGCAGCGGCAGCAGGTTTTCAGGCAGGCGGCCGCGCTTCACCTCGTGGCGCAGGAAGTCGATCAGTTGCAGCGCGATCTGTTTCGACGTGGCGTCCGGCGCGGAGAATGCGTTGCTGCGGTCCGGCGCGTCGGTCTCGACGATCGCGACGATCTTCTCGGCCGGGCAGCGCAGGTACGGCTCGCCGATCCGGTCGTCGCTTTTCGTCAGCGGAATCGGCTTGCGGTGCGGCGGCAGCGCGGTGCCGTAATAGACGTCGTGCATCCCGTCGAGGCCGAGCGGCTGGCGCGCGTTGACTTCGAGGATCACGTGCTTCGCCTGCTCGAGCCACGTCTTGTTGTTGCCGATCGACGCGGACGGAATCAGCAGCCCGTCCTCGCGGATACCCGCGACTTCGACGATCGCGACGTCGAGGTCGCCGTACAGCCCGAACCATGCGTATTGCGCGACGTGGCTCAGGTGGACGTCCTGGTAGTCGACTTCGCCGTTGTTGATCTTGTCGCGCAGCGTCGGGTCGGACTGGTACGGCAGGCGCATCGAGATGCCGTTGGTGCGGGCGAGCGCGCCGTCGAGTTCCGGCGCGGTCGATGCGCCGGTCAGCACGTTGATCCGGAAGTCCTCGCCGCGCGCATGGGCCGCGTCGATGTGGGCGGCGAGCGCGGCGGGCACGGCCTTCGGATAGCCGGAACCGGTGAAGCCGCTCATGGCGACGGTCATGCCGGGACGGATCAGCGCGGCGGCTTCGTCGGCGGTGCGGACGAGCGAACGCAGGGCGGGAGCGAGGATGCGTGAAGAAGACATGGCTGTATATCTGACGCTTTTGGTCTGTCGTTGACGTCGCGGGGGGTGTCTCCTGGGCGACGCGAAGCCCTTGGGGCCGCGAGGGGCGGCCCGGCACCACGGGCACGGTCGGAGTATCGCAGAGGCCATCGCCGCGAAATGTCCGTTGAATGCAAAAGATACTTGCCGAATGCGTCGGGTATCGAACGGCCGTTCTGTGACAGCGCGCGGCCGCGCATCGAATGCAATCGAAAGGTGCGCGAAAGCAGACCGCCAGTTTGCCGCGCACGGATTGCAAGCTGCTGAACGCCAATCGATCGATATCTTTCCGGATTGACCGCGTAAACGCGGGGAATCCGCATGCGACGGCCGATCGGCGATCGCCGCGGCCGATTGTCGCCCGACGCGGCTTTTGCGGGCCTGATGCACATCAACGCAGCGACGCGCGCGGAGCGCTGCCGGGCCCGCGCGCAAGGCCCGTCCGCCCTTGACAGCCGCGCGATGCGAACCACACTGAAGCTGGTAAGTCCCGCCTGTGCGAACGCCGTTTCGCGCATCCGGTTCGCAACCGGGCGATGTCCGGAATACGCGGTAACACTCCCGCATGTCAGGACATTGATCGAATAAAAAGCAACAAATTACAATTCCGTATATATTTCGCCGATGGACCAAAGAAAAACCGCCACACGTTCCGAACCGCCCCTGCCACGCACCTGGGATGCGCGGCTCGCGCGCTCGCTCGTACGCCCGCTGATCGATACGCCCGTCACCCCGAATCACCTCACTACCCTTCGTCTGCTGATCGGCCTCGCCGGTGCCTGGTGCCTCGCGCAAGGCGGCTTCGGCTGGATCAACGCGGGGGCATTCCTGATCGTGCTGTCGAACTTCGTCGACCACACCGACGGCGAACTCGCGCGCATCAGCGGCAAGTCCAGCAAGATCGGTCACTTTTACGACCTCGCGGCCGACGCGCTCGTGACGGTCGCGCTGTTCGTCAGCATGGGCCTCGGCATCGTCGCCCAGGGCGGCCAGATGGCCGCGTCGCCGGTGCTGCTCGGCGCGGTGGCCGGCGCGGCCGTCGCGCTGATCTTCTTCCTGCGCATGCGGATCGAATCGATCGCCGGCAAGGCCGGCACCAAGCAGGCGTTCGCCGGCGGCTTCGAGACGGAAGACGTGCTCTACCTGCTGCCGCTCGTGACGCTCGTCGACGGCGTCCAGCCGTTCCTGCTCGCGGCATCGATCGGCGCCCCGCTGTTCGCCGCGTGGGTCGTGATCGACTGGTGGCGCATCGTCCGCCGCGGCAATCTCCCGCAGAACCCTACCGAAATCCAGGTTTCCAAATGACTCCTAGCACGCGCGACGACTCCGTGCTGAGCCCGGCACGCCCCGCGCCTGCGCGCGCGGCAGCGGCCGATCCCGATCGCACCGTGGCCGACTGCGTCGGCCGTCTCGACCTCGACCGCCTGCGCGGCGACTACACGCGCCAGGGCTCGTTCCTGTACCTCGACGCATTCCTGCCGGCCGACGCGCACGCGAAGCTCGCGGCCGCCGCCCGCGCGATGCAGGCTAGCCTGAACCGCAATTACCTGCCCGGCCACAAGCAGGGCGGCAGCGTGAGCCGGCACACGATCGACGAGCAGGCGCCGTACATCGCGGAGCTGTACCGCTCGAAGGCGCTGATCGGCTTCCTCGAGAAGGTCACCGGCGACAAGCTGATGCTGTCGCCGGACGACGATCCGCATGCGTACGCGCTGTACTACTACACGAAGCCGGGCGACCACATCGGCTGGCACTACGACACGTCGTACTACGACGGCCGCCGCTACACGCTGCTGATCGGCGTGATCGACGAGTCGTCGTGCCGGCTCGACTACGAACTGCACACGCGCAATCCCGACGTGCCCGACGAACCGGGTTCCGTGCAGATCGCCGACGGCGGCATCGTGCTGTTCGACGGCGACAAGCTGCGCCATCGCATCACGCCGCTCGGCCAGAACGAGACGCGCGTGTCGCTCACTTTCGAATACGTGACCAACCCCGGCATGCGGCCGTGGAAGCGCTTCATCTCGAACATGAAGGACGCGATCGCGTATTTCGGTTTCCGCCAGGTGTTCAAGCAGCTGGCTACGCGACGGTCGAGCGGGTCATGACACGCGCCGGCCTGATCCTGCTGTCCCTCGGAACGGCACTGTTCGTCGCCCTGCTCGCGTGGCAGGGCGTCGGCGCGGTCGCGTCGACGTTCCTCGCGGCCGGCTGGGGCCTCGCGCTCGTCGCGGCATTCCACGTCGTCCCGCTCGTGATCGACGCGCTGGCGATCTCGGTGATGTTCCGCCGCGGCCAGCCGGGCGCCGAACTCGGCAACGCGCTGCGCGCGCGCTGGGTCGGCGAATCGGTGAACAGCCTGCTGCCCGCCGGGCAGATCGGCGGCCCGGTGCTGATGGTGCGCCACCTCGCGCAGCGCGGCACGCGGATGGCCGACGCGGCCGCCGCGGTCACCGTCAGCACGACGATGCAGGCGCTCGCGCAGATGGCGTTCGCGCTGATCGGCATCGCCACGTTCAGCGTGTATGCGACGCACGAGTCGGTCGCGCACCTGCGCACGCCGGCGCTGATCGCCACCGGCGTGCTCGGCGCGCTGGCCGTCGCGTTCTACGCGGCGCAGCGGCGCGGGCTGTTCGGCCGCGGGCTGCGTCTCGCGTCGAAGCTGCTCGGCCCGCGCGACTGGTCGTCGCTCGCGACCCGCGCGGACGCGATCGACGACGCGGTCGGCGCGCTGTACCGCGATCGCGCGAAGGTCGCGAAGACCTTCGGATTGAGCCTCGTCGGCTGGATCGTCGGCACCGCCGAAGTGTGGCTCGCGCTGCACTTCCTCGGGCACCCGGTCAGCTGGCTCGACGCGCTGCTGCTCGAGAGCGTCGGCCAGGCGATTCGCGGTGCGGCGTTCGCGATCCCCGGCTCGCTCGGCGCACAGGAAGGCGGTTACCTGCTGCTCGCCCCGCTGGTCGGCCTGCCGCCCGACGCGGCGCTCGCGCTGTCGCTCGCGAAGCGCGCGCGCGAACTCGCGCTCGGCCTGCCCGGCCTGCTCTATCTGCATTTCAGTGAAAGAAACTGGCAGCGGCGCCGTGCGCCGCAGCCCATCGCCGACTGATCGTTCAGATCCGCCGGCTTTTTGGTTGGAGAACCCATGCGAGCCATCATTCTTGCGGCAGGCCTCGGCTTGCGCCTGCAACAACCGCCCGAGGCGCAATACCCGAAGTGCCTGCTGCGCTTCGACGACGTGTCGCTGCTCGAGCGCCATCTGCGTGTGCTCGACGCCGCGGGCGTCGATGAAATCGTGCTCGGGCTCGGCTTTCAGCACGAGAAGGTCGAGCAGGAACTGAAGCGCCTCGGCCGCACCGCCGAGATCGTGATCAACGAGCGCTACGACCTCGGCAGCGTGCTGACCGTGCATACCGTCGCCGATGCGATGACGCGCGGCGGCGACGTGCTGCTGATGGACGCCGACGTGCTGTACGACGAGAACATCCTGCACGCGCTGGTCGCCGACGCCGACAAGTCGGTCGACCGCCTGCTGATCGATCGCGACTTCGAGGCCGGCGACGAACCCGTCAAGCTGTGCCTGAAGAACGGCGTGCCGGTCGAGCTGCGCAAGCAGCTCGCGGTCGACCTCGACTACGACACGATCGGCGAGTCGGTCGGCTTCTTCCGCTTCACCGAAGGCACCGCGCGCCGCCTCGCGAAAATCGTCGCGGGCTACGTCGACAGCGGCCGCGCGAACATGCCGCACGAGGAAGCCGTGCGCGACCTGCTGCTCGAAGGCGGCCACGCGTTCGACGTCGCCGACGTCACGGGTTCGCCGTGGATCGAGATCGACTTCCCGAACGACGTCGCACGTGCGACGCAAGAAATTCTCCCCCTGATTCAACGCACGACCGCCGGAGCCGCACGATGAACGCACGCGAACCCAACTTCTCCGAATCGCGCAGCGCACGCCTGCGCCGCATGCTCGTCAGCAGCGAACTCGAATTCCTGATGGAAGCGCACAACGGCCTGTCCGCGCGCATCGTCCGCGAAGCGGGCTTCAAGGGGATCTGGGCATCGGGCCTCGCGATCTCCGCGCAGTTCGGCGTGCGCGACAACAACGAGGCAAGCTGGACGCAGGTCGTCGACGTGCTCGAGTTCATGGCCGACGCGAGCGACCTGCCGATCCTGCTCGACGGCGACACCGGCTACGGCAACTTCAACAACGTGCGCCGCCTCGTGAAGAAGCTCGAGCAGCGCGGCATCGCCGGCGTCTGTATCGAGGACAAGCAGTTCCCGAAGACCAACAGCTTCATCGGCGGCGAGCGCCAGCCGCTCGCGGAAATCGACGAGTTCTGCGGCAAGATCAAGGCCGGCAAGGATTCGCAGACCGATCCCGACTTCTCGATCGTCGCGCGTGTCGAAGCGCTGATCGCAGGCTGGGGGATGGACGAGGCGCTGCGTCGAGCGAACGCGTACGCGGAAGCCGGCGCCGATGCAATCCTGATCCACAGCAAGCTGTCGCGCCCGGACGAGATCCTGCAGTTCGCGCGCGAATGGAGCGGCAAGGCGCCGCTCGTGATCGTGCCGACCAAGTACTACAGCACGCCGACCGACGTGTTCCGCCAGGCCGGCATCAGCACCGTGATCTGGGCGAACCACCTGATCCGCGCGTCGGCATCCGCGATGCAGGCGACCGCGCGCGAGATCCACGAGAGCGAAACGCTGATCAACGTCGAGGACCGCGTTGCATCGGTCAACGAGATCTTCCGCCTGCAGGACGCCGACGAGTACTCCGCCGCCGAGCGTATCTACCTGTCGTCGTCGTCGCGCGCGTCGAACGCCGCGATCGTGCTCGCCGCGAGCCGCGGCAAGGGCCTCGAAGCCGTCACCGAAGACAAGCCGAAGGTCATGCTGCCGGTCGCCGGCAAGCCGCTGCTGCGCTGGCTCGTCGACGGCTTCAAGACGCACGGCGTGAACGACATCACCGTGGTCGGCGGCTATCGCGCCGACGCGATCGACACGTCGGGCATCAAGCTCGTGGTCAACGAACGCCATGCACAGACGGGCGAACTCGCGTCGCTCGCATGTGCGGCCGAACGCCTGACCGGCGACACCGTGATCTCGTACGGCGACCTGCTGTTCCGCAGCTACATCGTGCGCGACCTCGCGGAGAGCGAGGCCGAGTTCAGCGTGGTGGTCGATTCGTCGCTCACGGAAACCAACCAGAGCGTGCGCGACTTCGCGCTGTGCTCGGCGGCGGACGACCGCGGCCTGTTCGGCCAGAAGACGTATCTGCAGCGTGTGTCGAGCGACGTCGCCGCCGGCACGCCGCACGGCCGCTGGATCGGTCTCCTGAACGTGCGCGGCGCGGGCGTCGACCGCCTGAAGGCGATGCTCGCGACGCTGCAGGCGCGCGACGATTTCGACACGCTCGACATCCCGTCGCTGCTCAACGAGCTGATCGCCGCCGGCGAGAAGATCGAGGTCCAGTACGTGCACGGCCACTGGCGCGGCGTCAACGATCTGGAAGACTTCCGCCGCGCGGGCGACTTCGCGCACGGCCAGACGCCGCTGTCCGCGCCGGGCGCCGGCAACGGGGGCGCGCAATGATCGAAGCGGCCCAGTTCGTCGAGGCCGCGCGCGAACGCGGTTTCGACTGGTACGCGGGCGTGCCCTGCTCGTACCTGACGCCGTTCATCAACTACGTGCTGCAGGACCCGACGCTGAACTACGTGTCGGCCGCGAACGAAGGCGACGCGGTCGCGCTGATCGCCGGCGCCACGCTCGGCGGCAAGCGCGGGATCGCGATGATGCAGAACTCGGGGCTCGGCAACGCGGTGAGCCCGCTCACGTCGCTGACCTGGACGTTCCGGCTGCCGCAGCTGCTGATCGTCACGTGGCGCGGCCAGCCGGGCGTCGCCGACGAGCCGCAGCACGCGCTGATGGGCCCGATCACGCCGGCGATGCTCGACACGATGGAGATCCCGTGGGAGACGTTCCCGACCGACCCCGAACAGGTCGGCCCGGCGCTCGACCGCGCGATCGCGCACATGGACGCGACGGGCCGCCCGTACGCGCTCGTGATGCAGAAAGGCAGCGTCGCGCCGTATGAGCTGAAGGCGAATCCGGCAGCAGCGCCGCGCGCGCATGTCGCCGCGCAAGCGTCGTCGCGTGCCGCGTCGACCGACGCGTGGCCGAGCCGCCACGACGCGCTGCAGCGCGTGATCGCGCACACGCCGGTCGATTCGACCGTCGTGCTCGCGTCGACCGGCTTCTGCGGCCGCGAGCTCTATGCGATCGACGACCGCCCGAACCAGCTGTACATGGTCGGCTCGATGGGCTGCGTGACGCCGCTCGCGCTCGGTCTCGCGCTCGCGCGCCCCGACCTGCGCGTGGTGGCCGTCGACGGCGACGGCGCCGCGCTGATGCGCATG
Source organism: Burkholderia sp. SCN-KJ (assembly GCF_024656005.1). Taxonomy (NCBI): domain Bacteria; kingdom Pseudomonadati; phylum Pseudomonadota; class Betaproteobacteria; order Burkholderiales; family Burkholderiaceae; genus Burkholderia; species Burkholderia sp. SCN-KJ. The sequence goes on along the minus strand of NZ_JANKOG010000006.1, from coordinate 17,763 downwards.
GGCGTGTTCGCGACGCTCGGCACCTACGGCCCGGCCAACCTCACGCACGTGCTGCTCGATAACGGCGCGCACGAATCGACGGGCGGCCAGGCGACCGTGTCGCAGCATGTGTCGTTCGCGGGTGTCGCGGCCGCATGCGGCTATGCGTCGGCCGTCGAAGGCGACACGCTCGACGTGCTCGATGCGACGCTCGCCGCGCGGGCCGACGGTGCGCAGTTCGTGCGCGTGGCGATCCGCACGGGCGTGCCCGACGGCCTGCCCCGCCCGACCGTCACGCCGGTCGAGGTCAAGACCCGCCTGATGCGGCATATCGGCGCCGCACAGGCTGAAGCCCACGCCGAAGGAGCTCATTGATGCTGCTGCTGAATCCCGGCCCGGTCACGCTCACCGAACGCGTGCGCCGCAGCCTGCTGCAACCCGACCTGTGCCACCGCGAAAGCGAATTCTTCGATTTGCAGGATGAAGCGCGTGCGCGCCTCGTCGCCGCATACGAGCTCGATCCGGCCGAATGGGCCGCCGTGCTGATGACCGGCTCGGGCACCGCCGCCGTCGAAAGCATGATCGCGGCGCTCGTGCCGCAGGACGGCAAGCTGCTCGTGGTCGAGAACGGCGTGTACGGCGAGCGCATCACGCAGATCGCGACGCAGTACGGGATCGCGCACGACGTGCTGAAGCACGAATGGATGCAGGCGCCCGATCTCGCGCAGATCGCCGCGCGTCTCGACGCGGGCGGTTATTCGCACGTCGCGGTGATTCATCACGAAACGACGACCGGCCGGCTGAACGACCTCGGCGCGATCGCGGACGTGTGCCGCGCACGCGGCGTGAAGATGCTCGTCGACGGCGTCAGCAGCTTCGGCGCCGAAGCGATCGACTTCGCCGGCGGCGTGATCGACGCGGTCGCCGCGACCGCGAACAAGTGCCTGCACGGCGTGCCGGGTGCCGCGTTCGTGATCGTGCGCCGCAGCGCGCTCGCGAAGGCCGCGAGCCGCACGTATTACCTTGATCTCGGCCGGCTCGCGAAGCTGCAGGATCAGCGCAATACGCCGTTCACGCCGTCCGTGCACGCGTACTACGCGCTCGTCGAGGCGCTGCGCGAGTTCGATGAGGCCGGCGGCTGGCGTGCGCGGCATGCGCACTACAAGGCGCTCGCCGATCAGGCGCAGGCCGGGCTCGCGGCGCGCGGGATGTCGCTCGTGCTGCCGGAAGGCGCGTCGTCGGTCGTGCTGCGTGCGTACCGGCTGCCGCAAGGCGTCACGTACGAGACGCTGCACGACGGGCTGAAGGCCCGTGGCTTCGTGATTTATGCGGGGCAAGGCGGGTTGTCGAAGGAACTGTTCCGGATCTCGACGATGGGCGCGATTCAAGCGGCCGATGTCGAGCGGTTGCTGGAGGGGTTTGCCGCGTTGACGCAATGAACGTTGCTCACACCTTCATCCGTCAGAGGCCCGCAAGGGCCTTTTTTGTTGTTCGGGAAGTCGCGTGAGTATCGACGTGTCACCACTGCCCGCAGCCGTTCGACTTGCGGCCACGCAGCCCGGATGTCGTCATGGCACTCAACTCTTGTCCGAACCTGTCGTTAACGCAGGATGGCCGCTCTCGAGAGGGCGATGTTCCGGCGTTTGGGTGCGCTGGACATGGGATCGTCGAATGTGGTGCCGGGGGTCACGGTACCGCGCTCGCCGCCACGATGCCTCGAGCGACGGGGCAATACCCCGCTTGCGAATCCGACGAGTACGCAACCATTCGAGGCGAGCGGAATCAGATCTTGCCGGCTCGCCGCAGACGAGCCCGCAGATTGCCGGATCGCAATGCGCCGGCAAGGTTTTTTCGTGTTGGTTAGAAAATGTATCCGAACAGTTACGATGTGCCAATCGCGCGCCTGATCGCGCGTCAGCTTCTATCTTGCGCACCCGCCACGCCGGTGCGGGAGGTCGCGCGACGCATGTTCGCCGAGCACTGCAGCTCGATCGTCGTGATGCAGGATGACCAGGTCGTCGGGATCTGGACCGAGCATGATGCACTGTCGGCCAGCGACGATCCGCGCGGGCTCGATCGGCCGGTCAGCGAGGTGATGAGCCATCCGGTGCTGACGCTCGAGGCCAATACGCCGCTGGGTGAAGCTGCGATGAAGTTCACGCAGTCGGGCGTGCGGCACTTCGTCGTGGTCCGGGATGGTGTCGCGATCGGTGTGCTGACGCAGACCGACGTCGTCGTGAATCAGGGGCCGGAATTTTTCCTCCACCTGAAGCCGATCGAATCGATCTCCGTCCATCCGCCCGTCGTGGTGCCCGAGCATGCCGCGCTGCACGCAGTCATCGCGCAGATGCGCACGCAACGGCTCGATGCGATCCTCGTCGGCTACGACGACGGCGAGCGCGGCATCCTGACCGAACGGGATGTCGTCCGGCTCCTGGCGGACGGGGGAGCCCAAGGCGCGGTCGGGGCCTTCGCCAGCAAGCCGCTGCAGATGCTGTCCGCCCGGCAGAGTCTGTATGCCGCGCAGCGCTTCATGACCGAGCACAATATGCGGCACGTCGGCATCCAGGACGAGGGCGGCAGGCTCACCGGGCTGCTCTGTTTCGCGGACGTGCTGCAGAGCATCGAGCACGAATACGCGAACGAGCTGCGCAGCGCCTTGCGCGAGCGCGACGAAGCACTGGGTCTCGCCCGCTTCAACCTGCGCATGGCGGATCGGGTGTTCGAATCGGCGCTCGAAGGCATCATGGTGACCGACCGGCACGCGAAGATCGAGCGCGTCAACCAGGCCTTCACGCGCCTGACCGGGTACACCGAGGACGAAGTGATCGGGCGCAACCCGGGCATGCTGAGTTCAGGGCGCCAGACGCCCGAATTCTACAAGCAGCTGTGGCATTCGCTGACGACCGATGGCCACTGGCAAGGCGAAATCTGGAATCGCCGCAAGACCGGCGAGCTGTTTCTCGAATATCTGACGATCACCAGCATTCGCGACAACGCAGGCGAGATCTCCCACTATGCGGCGATCTTTTCCGACATCACGCAGCGGCGCCAGGCGGAAGAGCGGCTGGGCTATCTCGCCACGCACGACGTGCTCACCAATCTCGCGAACCGGGCACTGTTCGAGGAGCGGCTCGCGCACGCGATCGTCCAGGCGAAGCGGCTCGGCCGCAAGGTCGCGGTGATGTACCTCGATCTCGACCGCTTCAAGCTGGTCAACGATACGCTCGGTCACAACGCCGGCGACGAGGTGTTGAAGATCGTCGCGGGACGCATCGTCGCGGAAGTGCTCGCGAACGACACCGTGGCACGCATGGGCGGCGATGAATTCGCGCTCGTGCTGGAGGAGTTCGACGACGTCCGCGACGTCGGGCGCATTGCACGCACGCTGCTCGACGAAGTGGCGAGGCCCATCGATATCGGTGGCCGTGAGATCTTCGTGACACCGAGCATCGGCATCAGCATCTATCCGGACGACGGGATCGAGGCGGAGCACTTGATCCTGCTTGCGGACCAGGCGATGTACGGCGCGAAGAGTCGCGGCAGGAACGTGTTCCAGTTCTTCGAGAGCAAGATGACGTCGTCGGCGATCGAGCAGCTGGATATGCTCGGCGAGTTGCACCGCGCGCTCGAGCAGAATGAATTCCGCCTGTTCTACCAGCCGCAATACGATCTGACCAGCGGCCGGATCGTCGGCGTGGAGGCGTTGCTGCGCTGGTTGCATCCACGCAGGGGGCTGGTGCCGCCGGGCGACTTCATCGGGCTCGCGGAGCGGTCCGCGCTGATCGTCCCGATCGGCCGGTGGGTGCTCCATGAAGCCTGCCGCCAGGCGTGCCGCTGGCTCGACGAGGGCTTCGAGTTCGGGCGTGTGGCGGTGAACGTGTCGGCACGGCAATGCCTTACCGACCATTTCCTCGGCGACCTGACGACCATCCTCAGCGAAACCGCGTTGCCGACCGAACGCTTGCAGCTCGAGTTGCTCGAAAGCATGGCGATGAACACCCGCGAGGAAATCGGCATCCTGCTGCGCGAACTGGCGATCCGGGGAATCAGCCTGGCGATCGACGATTTCGGTACGGGATACTCGTCGCTGGTGTATCTGAAGGATCTGCCCGTCGATACGCTGAAGATCGATCAGTCGTTTCTCACGGACTGCGGTTCTGGCAGCACGGACGATGCGATCGTGCGCGCGATCGTTGCAATGGGCCGCGCGCTCGGGCTCGATGTCGTGATGGAGGGCGTAGAGACGGAAAAACAACTGGCCTTCCTGCAGGAGATCGGTTGCCATCAGGGGCAAGGTTTCCTGTTCGCGCGGCCGCAGCCCGCCGACCAGTTCGTCGGGATCTTGTCGCGCCACAGCGCGAAATTGCTGGTGGAGTGAGCCTTTCCGGCAGCGGGCACATGCGACTGCAAGCAATGCAAAGGCCCCATGATCGGGATTGGATAGCGGCGTTGGCCGACGCTCGCCTGACGTCAACAGCGGGTCAATACCGGCGGCATCAAGCCAGCGCAGTCTCCACGGGACGGCGGGGCGAGAATGGCAGGGTCGGTCCATAGCCGAAGCGCATGACGATATCAGGCCGTCGCCGGCCGGTATCGCCGACGATGCCTGCCAGATGCGGACGAAGGCGAGCGACCTCGACGGGCTGATTGACGAAGGCGACCTTGATCCCGAGGTTTGTCGCTGTCAGCGCGAAGCGCTGACAGGCGTGGCCGACCCTGATCCAATGCATCTTGTCTTCCCGATCGCCAACAAACACGGCAATGCCTGCTGACGAATCGATTTGGCGGGCATATTTGTCGTTCTCGGTTCGGGCGTCAAAGAACTGTTCGAACGCGAAGCGTCCAACGGAGCTCGGCAGCACCGGATTCCCGCTTGCAGCGGAGAACAGGCCATCGCCCGACGACATGGCGCTGCGTGGGTTGAAGCGGATCCATCGCTTCAGTTCGCTCATGAAAGCCGAATCCGCCATTTGAATGTCGTTGCCGGCTACAACCAGATCTCTGACCTTGTCGATCCCCATTCGGTCGGTGATGAGGGTCAAGTGAACGCCGGGCGTGGCAGCCGCGCGCTCGAGGAACGCGAGATCGGCGGCAGGAACGGCACGTCTGTCATATTCCGCGCGCGTCGATTGTCGTTTGGCAATCGCAGCAAAAAGCGGACTCGCCCTCATCGATCCGCGTACGAATGCATAACGTGCGCCGTCTCCGCCGGAAGCCATCTGAACCTCGCCTGGCCAGCCCGTTGCTGCAGCCGAGATGGCGAGGTTTTCCGCCGCGCATCCAAGGCTCACGAACAGATGATGGTCGTCCGGGTCGACAGCGGGTGTGCGGCGCGAGAGGTCCGGCAGAATGTCGATGAACCCGTCGCCGACATGAAACCGCCAAGGCTGCGTATTGTGGCTGTTGGCGGCAAGCGTCGCATAGCGGATGAGGCCGCCAAGGCTCGGCGGCGTTGGCAGAGCTGCACGCAGGCGCTTTGCATAGGCCTGATAGTCGGCCATCGATCCCACGGACGACATCCAGGCAGTCGTGCCGCATGCCAGCATCAAGGCGCCGCCGGCGCCGACGAAAAAAGTTCGCCTGTCCATGCCAAATTCCCGCAAGTTGTCGCGGCTGCCGTGCCAGAGTGCGGCGCGCATGCAGTGACGCGCAATATTGCTCACGTGCAGCGGGCAACGGAAAATTCCCAACGCCCCTTTGGACTGCGATTCCGAGCCCCCGGCGCGTCCCATATCCTGCACAGCGAGATTTGCTGAAAACCGCCACGGTGACACGCGACTCGGCACGCATCAAGACGCAAAGGCAAATCCCTTCGTCGCTTGAATTCTCAACATCTGTATCTCCGCACCGGGCCGTTTGCGGCGCGCGTTGTCGACTATCGAGCCAGTCACGACAACCTATGTCAGGCAAGTGCCGGCTCCGTTGATCTGAGTCAATTGCGGTCGGCTTGAGTCGCGGCCTGCGCGGCAGGTCGTGCAGGCCGCGACTCGCCAGCCTACTCCGCCACCTTCGGCCCGATCGGATCGGCCGGCGCCGGCATCCGCCGCGCATCGTCGCGCAGGCGTCGTGCTTCGCGCGCGGTGAAACGATCCTTCAGCCGCAGGAACGGCTTCTCGACGAGGAAGTAGCTGCTTGTCGCGGCCAGCAGCGCCCACACGATGCCGAGCGGAAACGCATGCGCAACCGGCAGGCCCGGATTCGCGAACGGCTGCTGCCACAGATACAGGCTGAACGAGATCGTGCCGACGAACACGACCGGCGCGGCCCGCAGCCAGCGCGCGCACCAGAACTCGCTGCGGAAATTCAGCACGACGATCACGATCGCGATCAGCGCGGCCTCGAGCGTCACGCCGTAGGTCGCATTCCAGAAGCCGCCGAGCCGATGTTCGGCAAGCGGCATCCCGAACAGCACGACGAAGACGAGCGCCGTCACGATGCGCGTCTCGCCGCGCCACGAGCCGATCCATGCTTCGAGCCGTTCGCGCTCGAGCGCCGCGTAGCAGCCGATCAGGATCGGATCGACGCCCGTATGCAGCATCATCCCGAGCTGCCCGCGCAGCGCCGGCGCGACGAAATACGTGAGCGCGCGCGCGAGCGGCACGGCCAGGATCAGCGCGGCCAGCCAGCGCGTGCCGCGACGGCGGGCGCCAAACACGAACAGCAGCGGCCAGAACCAGTAGAACTGTTCCTCGAGCGCGAGCGACCAGAAATGGCCGAGATACCACGCGCCGTCCGGATGCAGCGCGTTGTCGCCGCTCAGCCCGAACCATGCCGAGTAATTCCACAGATGCAGCGCCGCATACAGCCACTGGCGGCGCTCGACGTCGAGCCAGCCGACGGCGGCGAGCACGCCGACGGTCGCGAGATACACGTAGCACGCCGGCCAGATCCGCAGCGCGCGGCGCACGTAGAACGACGTCAGCGCGATCCCGCCGGTGCGCGCGAACTCCGCGCGCAGCACGTTGGTGATCAGGAAGCCGCTGAGGACGAAGAAGATCAGCACGCCGAGCCGGCCGTCGGCGATCAGCCGCAGCGGCGCGAGCCAGCCGGTATAGCCGCCCGGCAGCACGTGTTCCGCATGGCCGATAACGACCATTGTCACCGCGACGGCGCGCAACCCGGTCAACTGCGTGACGCGATGGTTCATCGGCTGGTTCCCGTTGGCACGTGGAGGGGCGATGCGACGGCCGGCGCCCGCGCGCGGCACGTCGATATGCCGCCGGGATTTTGTATGAAAAATATCCGAATGAAATTGCTCAAAAAATTCCGCCGAGCATGCCGGCCGCCATGCCGCGCCGTGCAACCGGCATCGCTATCGCACGCAGCGGCCGGAATCAATGGGCATAATGACAAGCCTTGCCCGGCGGCAGCCGGGCCGATGCCGACACAACGAATCTGCGGCGCCGCAATATCCGCGAGACCGGCGCTGCCGTATTCCGATCACCCACCGGCCCGTGCGTCGTCCGCCGCCCTGCCGACCCTCACCCCGGAGCCTGCCTGTGTACCCACCGATCGAACCCTACGCCCACGGCCACCTCGACACCGGCGACGGCCACCGCATCTACTGGGAACGCTGCGGCAACCCGTCCGGCAAGCCCGCGGTGTTCCTGCACGGCGGCCCGGGCGCGGGCTGCAGCCCCGACCATCGCCGCCTGTTCGATCCCGAGCGCTACGACATCCTGCTGTTCGACCAGCGCGGCTGCGGGCGCTCCACACCGCATGCGAGCCTCGACAACAACACGACCTGGGACCTGGTGGCCGATATCGAGCGGTTGCGCGAGATGGTCGGCGCGCAACAGTGGCTCGTGTTCGGCGGCTCATGGGGCAGCGCGCTCGCCCTCGCCTACGCGCAGACGCATCCGCAACGCGTCAGCGCACTCGTCGTGCGCGGCATCTTCACGATGCGCCGCGCGGAGTTGCTGTGGTACTACCAGGAAGGCGCGTCGTGGCTGTTCCCGGACCTGTGGGAAGAATTCCTCGCGCCGATTCCGCAAGCCGAGCGCGATGACCTGATGGCCGCATACCATCGCCGGCTGACGGGCGACGACGAAGCCGCGAAGCTCGAAGCCGCGCGCGCATGGAGCCTCTGGGAAGGCCGCACGATCACGCTGCTGCCCGACCCGGCGCTGGCCGCGCACTTCGCGGATGGCCACTACGCGCTCGCGTTTGCGCGGATCGAAAACCACTACTTCGTGAATCGCGGGTTCGTCGAGGAAGGCCAGTTGCTGCGCGACGCGCATCGCCTCGCCGGGATTCCGGGCGTGATCGTGCAAGGCCGCTACGATATCGCGACGCCCGCACGCACCGCGTGGGATCTCGCGAAGGCATGGCCCGACGCGAGATTCGAGATCGTACCGGATGCCGGACACGCATACAACGAACCGGGCATCCTGAAGGCGCTGCTCGCGGCGACGGACCGGTTCGCGGTGTAAGCGCAAGCAACGCAGCACATACCGCGCAACACCACGCGGCGCGCGGCAGCCGGCCATGCCGGCCATGCCGGCCGGCACGCGCCGCCCCGCTCAGAGCGCCGCTTCGACGATCGAGCGGCCGCTGATCGCCCGCTCGACGAGTCGTTCATCGCCAACCTTGCGGATCGCATCGTCGAGCAACCCTTCCGGCTCCTCGGTCGCGACCTTCAGCAGGCCCGACAGGCCGCGCGCGTCGAGCACCACGAGCGTTTCCATCGAATCCGCACGGCTCACGAGCACGCGGCGGAACGCCGGGCCCGCGCCGAAGCTCGCGCAAAGCTCGATCGTCTCGTTGCCGAGCGTGTAGTCGAAGTTCTTGATCATGTCTGCCGCCGTTGCAAGGGAATGGCGCCGCGCGACGGCGCGCCGCCGTGACGTCGACGCACCCGTGCGTGCCGCCGGCGCCGGATCGCGTCCGATCCGTTCGCCGGCAACACCATGCTAGGCGGGCAGTATTAACGACGACTTAAACGTCCGGCGACCGGCGCATCAGGCCTTAGAGCGCCTCATCGAGCGGCTCGACCGTCACGCCGACCTTCAGCTCCTGATCCGCGCCACCGCCGCGAATCACGCCGCGCAGCGGCGTCACGTCCGCGTAGTCGCGGCCGATCGACAGCATCACGTAGTCGTCGCCCGGCGCGCGGTCGTTGGTCGGGTCGAGCTGCAGCCAGCCGCCGTCTTCGGGCCACGCCGGGTCGTACACGTCGACCCATGCATGCGAGGCGTCCGCACCGATCAGCCGCGGCTGCCCGGGCGGCGGCTGCGTCAGCAGATACCCGCTCACGTAGCGCGCGGCGAGCCCGAGCGAGCGCAGCGCGCCGATCATCACGTGCGCGAAATCCTGGCAGACGCCCTTGCGCAATCGCAATGCATCGAGCGCCGTCGTCGTGATGTCGGTGCTGTTCGGCGTATACGCGAAGTCGGCGTGAATCCGCCGCATCAGGTCCCACGCGGCCTGCACGAGCGGCCGCTGCGGCGTGAAGCTGGCAGCCGCATACGCAGCCAGTTCGGGATCGCACGCCACGTGCGGCGACGCGAACACGAACTCGCTCGCCGCGTCGTACGGCTGCCCCGCGCGAAACCGCAGGCGGTCGCGCACGGCTTCCCATGCGGTTGCGTGCTCGGCGTCGGGATGCGCGATCGCGGGCGGCGGCGCGCCGCGTGCGCCCTGCGACCAGACGGGCGGGCTCACGCGCACCGTGCTGCGGCTGCGCACGAGCAGCGCATCGTGCGGCTGGTTCAGCGCGAACGATGCGCGCGCGTTGCCGAACGCGTCGATCTCGGTGCCGACCGTTTCCGGTCCGGGTTCGATGTCGAGCGCGAACGACAGCACCTGCTGGCGCGGCGTCGCGAGCGGCTGCAGCCGCGCCTGGTGCTGGGCCGATTCGACGCGCGCCGCGTAGCGATACTCGGTATCGTGCGTGACGCGCAGGACACGACCGGCCGCCGTTGTCGACGCGGCCGACGTGGCCGATGCATTCGAGGCCGCAGGCACGACTGCCGCCGCTGTCTGCTTCGCACTGCCGGGGGCGGCCGCGGGCGGCGTCTTCGCCGCGTGTTTCGGCGTCACCATAGCGTCCTGCCCGCCTCGCGAACGTGGCTGAAATACCGCTCACCGATCCGGTTCGACAGATCCCACACGGCCTTCACGGTCGTGTCGAGCGCATCGAGCAGCGCGTCGTGCCGACCATCGTCGCCGGTTTCACACAGTTCGTGCAGCGACCACGCGGGCACGTCCGGAATCGTCTCGGCCAGTTCGGACAGCGCATAGCCCTCGCTGCGCTCGACCTTCGTCAGCCGGCCGCGCAACGCCTGCACGACCCAGCCGAGCGAGCGCGGATTGTCGGTGTCGAGCACGACGAGCGACAGCAGCGGCGCGACGTCGAAGCCGCGCTGGAAGCGCGAGCGGAACGTGATCGTGCTGTCGAACAGCTCCAGCACGAGTTCGAAGCCATCCTGCCGGTGCACCGCGCCTTCGTCGAACGCGAACTTCAGCACGCTGCACAGGAAGTCCAGCCGGTCGATCTGCCGCCCGATCGACAACAGCCGCCAGCCGTCGTCGCGCGTCATGTTGTCGGTCTGCGCGCCGGTGATCGCGCCGAGCAGCAGCCCGAGGCGCTCCAGCAACTGCAGCGCCTCGTTGCCGATCTGCTCCTCGGCTTCCGGATGATCGGCGCTGTCGGCGAACAGTTGCGTCGCGTCGTCGATCAGCCGCCACTGATCGCTCGACAGCCGTTCGCGGATCGCGGCAGCCGCGCCGCGCATCCCGAACAGGCAGGATGCGATGCCCGACGTGCGGTCCGCGCCGCGCGTCAGCGACGTCGCGAGCGCGTACTGGAACGCACGCGGCGCATCGACGGCGTTCGGCGCGTCGGGCGCGATCAGGCCGGTGTCGCGGCACAACGTGTCGATCAACTCGAGATGCGCGGGACTGTCGACGTCGTCCTCGCCGCGCAGCCGTTCGAGCGCGGCGCGCGCGAGACGCATCAGGTTGGTCGCGCGCTCGGTATAGCGGCCGAGCCAGAACAGGTTCTCCGCCGCGCGGCTCGCGATCGCGCGCGGGCGCTCAACCAGATCGTCGGGGCCGAGACGGGTCTGCAGCAGCGTCGTCGAATCGACGATGCCTTCGGTCATCACCCACGTATCGACCGTGCTGCCGCCGCGCGGCATCGGCGCGTTGAACAGCGTATCGCGCGTGCCGACCCGCGACAGTCCGCCCGGCAGCAGCCGCCAGCGCTGCGCGCCGTCGGCGAGCGCGAACACGCGCAGCAGCAGCGGCTTCGGCACGATGCGCGCGCCGCCGCTGCCGTCGGACGCGTCGTGCCCCGGCCAGGTCGGCGCCTGCGACAACGGCAGGTCGGCCTGCACCGTGTAATGCTCGGGCCGGGCCAGGATCCGCGCACGCCATTCGGCCAGTTGCGCCGGCGTGAGCCGCGCGCCGATCACCGGGTCGAACGCGCCGCCGGCCTGCACCTCGGGCGGATACGACGGCTTCACGATGCTGCGCGCAAGCTGCGGCAGCGCGTCGCCGCACGCGGCCGCCTCGCCGCACCACCACGAATGCACGGCCGGCAGCGTCAGCGTTTCGCCGAGCAGCGCTTCCGCGAGGCGCGGCATGAAGCCGAGCATGCCCGGCGACTCGAGGAAGCCCGAACCCGGCGCATTCGCGAGCAGCACGTTGCCGGCCCGCACGGCCTGCAGCAGGCCCGGCACGCCGAGCATCGAATCGGGGCGCAGTTCGAGCGGATCGAGCCACGCGTCGTCGACGCGCCGCAGGATCCCGTGCACGGGTTCGAGCCCGCGCAGCGTCTTCAGGAAGACGCGGTTGTCGCGCGCGGTCAGGTCGCCGCCCTCGACGAGGGTGAGGCCGAGGTAGCGCGCGAGATACGCATGCTCGAAGTAGGTCGCGCTGTGCGGCCCGGGCGTCAGCAGCACGATCCGCGAATTCTTTCTGGCGGGACTGAGCGCCTGCATGCTCTGCAGCAGCGACCGGTACGCGGACGCGAGCCGCTGCACGCGCAGCCCGCGGAAACCGCGCGGAAAGAGCCGCGACACGATCAGCCGGTTCTCGAGCAGATAGCCGAGGCCGGACGGGCCCTGCGTGTGCTGCGCGACGATCCGCCATTGGCCGTCGGGGCCGCGCGCGAGATCGAACGCGACGACGTGCAGCCACGTGTCGCCCGGCACGCGTGCGCCGCGCATCGCGCGCAGGTAGCCCGGGTGGCCGGTCACGAGCGCGGGCGGCAGCAGCCCGCGCTGCAGGATCGTCTGCGGTCCGTACAAATCGGCCATCGTCGCGTTCAGCAGCCGCACGCGCTGCAGCACGCCGCGCTCGATCGCGACCCAGTCCTCGGGCGTGACGATCAGCGGCAGCAGGTCGAGCGACCACGGGCCGGCCGCACCGTCGCCCGCGCGTTGTTCGTGGAGCTGGTAGAACAGGCCGTTCTCGCGCATGCGGCGCTGCAGCGCGTCGGCGCGGCGGTCGAGGTCGGCCACGCCGTCGCTGCCGATCGACGTGAAGAAGCTGCGCCATGCGGGGGCGAGCAGCGGCGCGGTGAGGCCGGCGGAACTGCCGCGCAGTTCGTCGTAGCGGCCGGCCGCGGCCGGCGCCGCGAGCGCGGCGGCCAGTTCCGCGGCGTCCGGCTGCGCGCCGGTATCGAAAAGCGTGGGCATCGCGTCGGCGTCGGCGAGATCGTCGGGGTGAATGGGCGGCACGGTCGGTATCGTTCCGTCGTCAGGGGGCAGCGGTGCCCGCGCGCCGCCGCACCGTCGTCCGGGCGCGGCAGACGCGGCGGGCGGCCGCAGTCTGCCCGCATCCTAGCACTCCTCCCGGCGCGCCGGGAGGTCGGAAACCGCGCATCGTCGTGCGTCCTTTCATCCGACGATCAGGGCCGTCGCAGGTCGAGCGTGAACGGGAATTCACGGCTCGGCGCGGCGGCCGCCACGTCCATCCGCCCCGGCGTGTGCCCCATCGCGACGAAACGCGCGAGCCGGCGGCTCTCGGCCTCGTACGCGTTGACCGGGAACGTCGCATAGTTGCGCCCGCCCGGGTGCGCGACGTGATACCGGCAGCCGCCCAGCGAGCGCTGCAGCCACGTATCGACGATGTCGAACGTGAGCGGCGCATGCACGCCGATGGTCGGATGCAGCGCCGACGGCGGCGCCCACGCCTTGTAGCGCACGCCCGCGACGTATTCGCCGACGGTACCGGTCGGCTGTAGCGGCAACGCTCGGCCGTTGACGGTCACGACGTGGCGGTTGTCGTTCAGCCCGGTCACGCGCACTTCGAGCCGTTCGACCGACGAATCGACGTAGCGCACCGTGCCGCCGGGCGCGCCCTCCTCGCCCATCACGTGCCACGGCTCGAGCGCGCCGCGCAGCGACAGCTGCATCCCGTTCACCGCGATCTGGCCGAACAGCGGGAAGCGGAATTCGAAATGCGGCGCGAACCACGCGGAATCGAACGCGAAACCGGCGTCGCGCAGCTCGGCCAGCACGTCGTCGAAATCCATCTTCAGGAACGCGGGCAGCATGAAGCGATCGTGCAGCGCGGTGCCCCAGCGGGTGAGCGGCGTCGTATACGGCGCGGCCCAGAAGCGTGCGACCAGCGCGCGCAGCAGCAGTTGCTGCACGATGCTCATTCGCGCATGCGGCGGCATCTCGAACGCGCGCAGTTCGAGCAGGCCGAGCCGCCCGGTCGACGAATCCGGCGAATACAGCTTGTCGATGCAGAATTCGCTGCGGTGCGTGTTGCCGGTCACGTCGATCAGCAGGTTGCGCAGCACGCGGTCGACGAGCCACGGCGGCATGTCCTGCCCGTACAGCAGCTTGTTGCGCTGGATTTCCGCGAATGCGATGTCGAGCTCGTAGACCTGGTCGTTGCGCGCCTCGTCGACGCGCGGCGCCTGGCTCGTCGGACCGATGAACAGCCCCGAGAACAGGTACGACAGCGACGGATGGTTGTGCCAGTAGGCGATCAGGCTCGCGAGCAGGTCGGGGCGGCGCAGGAACGGGCTGTCGGCCGGCGTCGCGCCGCCGAGCACGAAGTGGTTGCCGCCGCCCGTGCCGACGTGCCGGCCGTCGACCATGAACTTCTCGCTGGACAGCCGCGACTGCCACGCGGCGTCGTACAGGAATTCGGTCTGGCCGACGAGTTCGTCGAAGCTCTTCGCCGGATGGATGTTCACCTCGATCACGCCGGGATCGGGCGTGACCTGCAGCAGCTTGAGCCGCGCGTCGCGCGGCGGCGGATAGCCCTCGAGCACGAGCTTCACGTCGAGCGCGTGCGCGGTCAGCTCGATCGCCGCGAGCAGGTCGAGATAATCCTCGAGCGCGGCGAGCGGCGGCATGAACAGGTACAGGATGCCGTTGCGCACTTCTGCGCACATCGCGGTACGCGTGATCCACGCGGCCGATTCGAAGCGCTCGGGGTGGCGCTGCGGGTCCTGCGCGGCATGCGCGTGCCGGTCGCCGGCAGCGCTGCCGTCGCTGCGCAACTGCATGACCGTTTGCGCGGACGCTTCGCGATGCACGCCGGCCAGGTAACGCGGCGCGTCGGCCGCACCCGCATGACGCGCACGGAACGCGGCCGCGTCCGGCAGCGCGTCGCGCGGCGCGAACGGATCGCGTTCGACCAGGTACGGATAGTCGGCGCCGGCGACCCACGGCAGCGAATCGAGCGGCAGCCGATAGCCCATCGGCGAATCGCCGGGCACGAGGTACATCCGTTCGTCGCGGAAGAACCACGGGCCGGTCTGCCAGCGCGGACCGTCGAGGCCTGGCCGATCGCGGCCCGGCACGTCATCCGCGCGCTTGATCGGCAGCACGTAGCCGACCACGCTGTCGAGATGCTGGTCGAACACCTTGCGCAACCGCGCGCGCTCGAGCTCGTCGTCGAGGCGCGAATCGAACGGATCGACGTTGACCGGCAGCCGGCGCTCGCGCCACAGGTAGTACCAGACATCCTCGTAGCCGGGCCGCACGAATTCGTCGGTCAGGCCGAGACGCGCGGCCAGCGCGTCGATGAAGCGCTTCGCGTCCTCGGTCGTGCACGCGGACGGCTCGCGCTCGTCGGCGAACAGCGACGGGTCGTGCCACACGGGCTGGCCGTCGGCGCGCCAGAAGATCGACAGCGCCCAGCGCGGCAGCTGCTCGCCCGGATACCACTTGCCCTGCCCGAAATGCAGGAAGCCGCCTTCGCCGTATTCGGCGCGCAGCCGCTGCACGAGTTCGGTCGCATAGCCGCGCTTGGTCGGGCCGAGCGCATCGGTGTTCCATTCGGCGCCGTCGCGATCGTCGATCGACACGAAGGTCGGCTCGCCGCCCTGCGTCAGCCGCACGTCGCCGGCCGTCAGCGCGCCGTCGACCTGCGCGCCGAGCGTGCGCACGGCGTCCCATTGCTGCTCGGTATACGGCTTCGTCACGCGCGGCGATTCGTATACGCGCGTCACCACCATCTCGTGCTCGAACGACACTTCGCATTCGTCGATCAGCCCCTCCACCGGCGCGGCGCTGGTCGGCTGCGGCGTGCATGCGAGCGGGATGTGCCCTTCGCCGGCGAGCAGGCCCGAGGTCGGATCGAAGCCGATCCAGCCCGCGCCCGGCAGGTAGACCTCGCACCACGCGTGCAGGTCGGTGAAGTCGACCGACGTGCCGCTCGGGCCGTCGAGCGCCTTCACGTCGGGCGTGAGCTGGATCAGGTAGCCGGACACGAAACGCGCGGCGATGCCGAGATGCCGGCACAGCTGCACGAGCAGCCACGCGCTGTCGCGGCACGACCCGGACGCGAGCTCGAGCGTCTGCTCGGGCGTCTGCACGCCCGGCTCCATCCGCACCAGATAACCGATGTCGTGCTGCAGCTGCTGGTTCAGCGCGACGAGGAAGTTCACGGTGCCGGCCGGCGTGCGGTCGACGCCGTCGAGATACGCGCGGAACAGCGGCGCCGCGCTCGTCTGCGGATCGCACGCGAGGTACGGCGCGAGTTCGGTCTTCAGCGCATCGTCATAGCTGAACGGGTATTGCTCCGCGCTGGCTTCCAGGAAGAAGTCGAACGGGTTGTACACCGACATCTCGGCAACCAGGTCGATCGTGATCTCGAAGTGCTCGGTGCGCTCCGGAAACACGAGCCGCGCGAGATAGTTCGAGAACGGGTCCTGCTGCCAGTTGATGAAGTGCTGCGCGGGCTCGACGGTCATCGAGTACGCGACGATCGGCGTCCGGCAGTGCGGCGCGGGCCGCAGCCGCACGATCTGCGGCCCGAGGTTGACGGGCCGGTCGTAGCGGTAGCGGGTGGTGTGATGCAGCGCGACGTGAATGGGCATGGGAGAGCCGCTCGGTTCGGGTTGGACCGGCCGCGCGCGCCGCGTCGCCGTCGCTGCGGCGGCACGGCACGGCGGGTTCGGAGAAGGTGTGCGTCAGACCAGTTCGGGCGACTGCACGACGCTGATCTCGATGCCGACGGCGCTCGCGCCAATCCCCGTCACCGGTTGCGCGTCGCGATAGTCGAGGCCGACGGCGATGCGCACGTAGCGCTCGTCCGGGCAGCGGTTCATGAACGGATCGAAGCCGACCCAGCCGAGCCCTTCGACGTAGGCCTCGGCCCACGCATGGCCGGCCGGCTGCTGCATCAGCGCGACGGCCTGCGGCTGCGCGCCGAGTGCCGCCTGCGGCAAGCCCTGCGACTGTGCGGCATGCGATGCGCCGAGCACCTGCTGCATGCCGTCGCCCGTCTGCAGCGCGAGCGCTTCCTCGGCATCCTCGTCGCTCGCGCTCTGCTTCGCGTCGGCGATGCGCTGCATCGCGCTGTCGGCGAGCACGTAGCCCGAGATGTAGCGCGCGGGCACCTTCAGCGCGCGCGCGGCCGCAATGAACGCGTGCGCATGGTCGCGGCTGGTGCCCTCGCCGCTTTGCAGCGCGGTTTCGGCATCGACCGGCGCGTCGGCCAGGTTCGGCGCGTATGCGATGCGGTCGTGCACTTCCGTCATCAGCCAGTGCAGCGCATCGAGGCTGTGCGGCTCGATCGGCAGCGCCTGCGTGAGCTCGCGCACGGTGTCGCCGGCTTTCGTGAGCGCGGTCTCGCGCTCGAAGATCCACGGCGGCGCATAGCCCTCGGGGTTGCCGAGAATGCCCGCGCGGTCCTGCGTCTCGACGACGCCGGCCGCGACCACGACGACCTCGTTCTTCGCGCCGCGGTCGTGGCGCACGAGGTCGATCCGGTTGCCGAATCCGTCCGCATAGGAAAGCGTCGGCTCGACGCCGTCGATCGTGACCTGCCACGCGCGCACCGTCTGCCCGGGCCCCGATTGCGGGCGCAGCCGCAGCCGTTGCAGCGCGTGGGTGGCTTGATCGTCGAACTGATAACGCGAGATGTGTCGGATGGCGAGTCGCATGGCAAGTCTCAGTCGAAGTTGTAGGCCTGGGCGATATCGATCCCGAGGCTGTTGTTGCGGCCGATGAAGTCGGTCAGGAACTCGTGCAGGCCGCTCTTGAAGATCCGCTCGACCGAGGTGTCGGACAGCATCTGCAGAATCTTCGTGGCCGTGTCGTGACACGGGTGTGTCACGCCGTAATCCTTCGCGAGCAGGTTCAGGCTCGACACCACGCGCCCGTAGCAATAGCGCAGCGAGCGCGGCATGCGGCCGTTCAGGATCAGGTAGTCCGCGATGTTCATCGGCTTGTACTGCACGTCGTACACCCAGCGATACGACCGGTGCGCGGCCACGCAGCGCAGGATCGTCTCCCACTGGTAGTTGTCGAGGATCGTGCCGACGTGCGACACCGACGGCAGCAGCAGGTGGTATTTCACGTCGAT
>NZ_JANKOG010000059.1:0-11763 GCF_024656005.1 Burkholderia sp. SCN-KJ | reverse complement strand
AAAAATGGAAATCAAGGCGCGGGGTCGGCGACCAGGCTCCAGGAATTACACCAAGGAGTTCCGCGCGCAGGTTGTAGCGGAAACGCGAGACCCGACGCGCTCGATGGCGGAAGTCGCGCGCTCGCATGGGCTGAACGCGAACCTTGTGTCGAAGTGGCGGCGAGATCAGGACCGTGCCGCGACACCCACATCAGCACCCGCCGAATTATTCCTGCCTGTTCAGATGGCATCGCCGCCGATACCAGAGCCGATCGGATCATCCAGTCTGGTCGTCGAATATCGTGGCGTACGTGTTTGTTTCGAAGGCAAGCCGGAGGCCGATGTACTGCGGCTTGTACTCACGAGCTTGCTGGGAGCGGGTTCGTGATGCTGGGCCTTCCCGCCGGGACGCGGGTGTGGTTGGCAGCCGGCGTGACCGACATGCGCTCCGGCTTCAACAGCCTTGCCGCGAAGGTGCAGACCGTGCTGGAGCGAGACCCATTCTTATGTGGCGGGCTGCGATATGCGACGTACCTTCAGAGCGCCTCCGGCGTCGTCGGATGGTTTGCAATTTGCCGCCACATAAGATTTGGATTCCACTCTCTCCGTGCCCGGGATTGACCCTGGCCTGTCACGGAAGGAGTGGTCATGCTAGAGCTATATTTCAAGTACAACCGAGTGATCGCGCGATTTCGCAGCGGTGCGCTCGGCAATGAGATCGATCGTATTGCCGACAGCCTGTTCGATGCAGGGTACAAACATGCATCTGCGAAGCTGTATCTGGCGCGCATCGCACGGTTCAGCACGTATGCAACCGAATGTGGTTGCCGCAGATCGGTCCCGATTCCTCCTCAGATCGTTGATCGCTATCTACAGTCAAGACCAACGACTGAGGCCCGCTGGGCCGCACACGGAGCGCTCTGCTTTGCGGCCAGATGCTTTCCGGACCGATTTGCAGTCGAGCCTCCCCCCAAGGATCTGGACAGCCCGTTCCTGACTGCTTACATGCAGCATCTGCGCATCGTTCGCGGTTTGCATCCCAAGACTTGTGAAGGTCTGTAAGCGCTCAGTAGACGACGTGGCTTGCGCGAGGCGACCGACTGTGCCTCAGTCAGTTGAGGCGGCGACCCGCCACGGCAGCAGGGTCTCGTAATCGTCGGCAGTGTTTGCGAGCGGGAGTGCCTTGAACAGCGCGACGAGGTAGCCGTACGGTTCGACGTTATTCGCCTTGCACGTTTCGATCAGCGAATACAGGTTAGCTGCAGCATTCGCTCCGGCAACCGTGTCGTAGAAGAGCCAGTTTTTTCGCCCGACGGTAAACGGCCGGATCGCGTTCTCGCATGCGTTGTTCGAGATCGGCCAGGCACCGTTCTCGACGTAGCGGGTCAGCTTCGGCCATTGACCCTGCAGGTAGTGCAGCGCTTTGCCGAAGGCACTTTGCGGCAACACCACATGCAACTGACGCAGTAGCAGATCCTCGATTTGCCCGAGGATCAACCGACTCTCGCGTTGCCTGGCGAGCAACCGATTCTCCGGCGGCATGTCCTCACAGCGCGATTCGATCGCAAACAGGTGCCCAATCAGTCGAATGAATTCACTGACGGGATGGTCGCGACCACGCTGCGCCTTTGGCAGATTTTCTTCCGCCTCGATCACGTAACGACGTGCGTGCGCCCAACAGCCCAGATGCACGAGTTGGTTGCTGTGGGCGACATCGTTGTACGGCTCATAGCCGTCAGTCATCAACGCCGCGCCGTGCTTGATGCCAGCATAGAGCGTCGCGGCTTGTGCCGCGCTGCGCGTCGGGCTGTAACTGAACAATCGAACCGGCGGACCGGTGCCGCTCATCTGCACCCACATGTAGCTCTTGCGCTGCGCCGCGCGCCCGGGTTCCTTCAGCACCTGGACTGTCGTTTCGTCGCCGTAGACGATATCGGACTCGAGCAGGTGGTCGCGCATCAAATTGATCAGTGGCTGCACTGCCGTACCGACACGCACCACGCTGGCTGCCAGCGTGCCACGCGAGAGATCGCCACCGAAACGGTGCAGCAACGCGGCGATGCGATACAGCGGCAGCGCGTCTGCGAATTTGCTCACAACCACCCAGGCGAGCGCCGATTCGGAGAGTAGACCCTTGGGGATGATGCGCGCCGGCGCCGGGGTCACTTTGATGCCGAGGTCGCAGCAAGGACAGGCATATTTGACTCGCTGGTGCTGAATGACACGAACCTGTTGCGGCACGATATCGAGCTGCTCACTGATCTCGGCGCCGATCTCGACGAGCGCATGCCCGTCGTGTGCGCAAATGCGTTCCGATTCCGGCAGTTCATGACGGACGATCTCTCGCGGGAGCATCGGGTCCAGCGGCTTGCGCCCGCGCTTCTTGCGCTCGTGGGCACCGACCTCGATGCTCTGTTCTGCTTCGCTCTCGTGCGCAGGCTCAGATCCCGTTGCGGCTGCCTCGGCTTCGTTCAAGAAGAGGTCGCGTTGCTCGGCACCGCGCACTTCGCTCTTGGCCGCAAACAACTGCCGCTGATAGGCCTCGAGCTTCTCGCGCAGCAAATCGCGTTCGACCGTCACCACACGCAGTTCGCTCTTCATGGCAGCGAGTTCTGCGCGCAGCGCCTGCCGTTCGTCGGTGGGAGATGAGGATGGTGGCGGCATCGCCGGATTAGACCAGCAATGCTGGTTCGTGTTTCAGGTCACGCGCTGATAATAGCGTGACGGATGCGCCCGCATCGCTTCGATGTCGATGCCGTCGAGCAGCCAGTGCAGTTGTTCCGTTCGCAGTTGGAGGACCGCTTCTTTGCGCGGCCAGACGAAACGATCCTGCTCGAGCCGCTTCATGAGAAGCCAGAAGCCGTTACGGTCCCACAGCAGCATCTTGATGCGATCGCGACGCTGATTGCTGAACACATACACTGCCTGCGCGAACGGATCGAGCTTCATCGATTGCTCGACGATGGCTGCAAGGCCGTTGATGCTCTTACGGAAATCGACGGCGTCGCGATGCACGTAGACCTTCAACTCATCGTCTAACCGGAACATCGCACCGCCCGAGCGTTTCGATCATTGCTGACAGCAGCGCCGCGTCGTTGTTGCCGCATTCGAGTTTAAGCGTGATGCCGTTGGGCATCTGGACCGTCAACGTCGACGAGGCCAGGCGATCCGCTCGCGCACCAGCTGTCGTCTCCTGCGAAGAAGACATCACAGGTTTGCCCTCGATCTCGACAAGCGCCTGTTCGCTGCTGACTCTGACGACCGGCACGAATGCCGGCTCTGCTGTCGACGACTGCGTTGAAGCATCAGCCAGCCGTTGCTGATGCAGCTTGATCCATTTGTGCAGAAGGTTCGCATTGACGCCGTGTCTGAGTGCGAGCCCCGCTACTGACGCCCCCGGCTCAAGGCAAGCCTCGACCAGCCGCTGTTTGGTTCGCCGATCAAAACGGCGCTTGCCGTCTATGCCAACGGTGACGACCTTCAGGCACGACGCTTCTGAGTGTTGTTCTGTCATTAAGGTGTCCACTGAAAATCAGTGGACATAGCCTGCACGGTCAGCTCGCTGAGTGCCAGACGTCCATTTCTGCGCGCTTACGAAGGTCTCGCTCTGACAGCCCGGCGGATGCTTGCTTGGCAGAGGCAACATTTACGGGGTATGCCTCTCGCCACACTCGGCGCCAAACACGTTTTGGTCATGACGGGCGAACTGCTATCCGGGTGCCGAACCGACAGTGCCAGATCATCGACCACCTCTCACATGCGCTCCTTTCTGCGCTACTTATACTGGGCGGGTCTCAACGCGGAAGACCTCGCGCATTTCGTACCCAGGACACCATGTTGGCGCCACGCCCATCTCCCGTCGCGTCTTCCGTGGGAGGACGTTCGGCGTGCAATCGATAGCATCGAGAGCACGACGCCATCGGGCATACGTGATCGAGCAATAATGCTGTTGTTGGCCACGACAGGCATGCGCAACAGGGAACTGCGTGAGCTCGAGCTCGACGACATACGGTGGCGCAACGGAGAAGTTTTACTACGTCACACCAAGGGGCGTCACGACCGCGTCGCGCCGCTGCTCCCGGAGACAGGTGAAGCCCTCGCTAAATACGTTCTTCACGCGCGACCACCGGCTACTGACCGTCGTGTTTTTCTTTCGTGCGTTCCTCCAGTGCGCTCGTTTCCTCACAGCAGCAGCATCTCGCGCATTGTGCGTTTCCGACTTGAGCGCGCTGGACTCCACGCTCAACGTTGTGGTGCCCATCTTCTACGCCACAGCCTCGCGACTCGACTGGTTGAGAGGCGACGGCCAATCAAGGAGATTGCCGATCTACTAGGTCATCGGAACATCGATAGCACGTCCTTTTACGTCAAGGTCGCTGTACCGCAACTCGCGGATGTCCCATTGCCGTTTCCCGGAGGTGCGTCATGGACACGTTCTTGAGTGCGTTGACCGCGGGAACGGAGAGCTACATTACGCTTCAGCGAGCGCTGGGCTATCAGTTTCGCAAACAGGCCGCGACGCTTCGGGCATTTCTACGCTACGTTCGCTCTAGCCATGCTGGTGGTCCGCTATCTCAAGCGTTAGCGGTGGACTTCGTTATGGCGAGCAATCTTACGTCGAACGGCAGGGCTATCTGCTACGGAGTAGTTCGGCGCTTTGCGGAATACTACGCAGCGTTCGACCCTTGTACCGGGTTTTTCGATCATCGTGTCTTGCCTCGATCGCGCCACATTCCACCGCCCAGAATCTTGAGCGATGAGGAACTACGCTCACTGATGAACGCAAGCGTGCGGGTATCGATCGTCCAGCCATTGCGAGGCCAAACATTAGCGACATTGATCGGTCTGCTAGCGAGCACTGGACTACGGTCGGGCGAGGCCCTGCGTCTCGATGGTACCGATGTCGACCTATCCACCGGTATCTTGCAAATCCGCAAGACCAAGTTCCGGAAGGACCGACTGGTTCCCGTACATGCTACTACCTTGGTGGCCCTGCAAGCCTATGCACGATATCGTGACCTTGCCTTCCCGGTACAAACAAGTTCGGCCTTTTTTGTCAGCACGCGCGGTACCCGACTGTCCCCGGCCGGCCTGCATTACGGTTTCCATCAAGCCTGTGAACTCGCAGGCCTGAAGAGGGCAGGAACCAAGTCCGTGCGGCCTCACGATCTACGCGCACCATCGATTCGCCGTCACGCGCCTTGCGCACTGGCACCGGCAGAAGGTTGATGTTCAGTCGATGGTGCCGATACTGGCGACTTACTTGGGCCATAACCGATATAGCGACACTGCCTACTACATCACTGCTACGCCAGAACTGCTGGGCCTTGTGGCAAATAATGTTTTCAGCACGGGAGGTTTGGCATGAACGGTCAACCCTCACTCGCACGGCACTTCGAGTCATTCTTTCGCGAACGACTGATGCAGCAGCGTAACGCGACGCCGGCCACCATTGCTGCATACCGGGACGCTCTCCGACTGCTTGTCCTCTTCGCTGCAGAGCGAACTGGCAAGAAACCAAGCGCTCTGGCGGTTGATGACCTCGACCGAGACATGATCTTGGCGTATCTAGACCATCTGGAACGCTCGCGCGGCAACTGCGTGCACACTCGCAACTCTCGACTCACGGCAATACGTTCATTTTTCCGCCATGTTTCGACTCGTGATCCCGCTTCGCTTGGTGTCGCTCAGCGCGTACTTTCGATCCCAATCAAGAAGTCGGACCTGTCCAACCCCCGATATCTGTCCCGAGTCGAACTCGACGCACTCATCAATGCGCCGGACAGGTGCTCAGCGTGTGGCCGTCGCGACCGCGTTCTGCTGCTGTTCCTTGCCCGCACTGGCGCCAGGGTTTCAGAGGCGCTCGGCGTAGACGCGTCCGACCTGGTGCTGGACGGAGCGCGATCGCATGTCACGCTTCGCGGCAAAGGTCGCAAGCAACGCGTGATTCCCTTGGCCGGCGACCTCGTTGCAGCAATCAACGATTTGCTGCGCGAGAATGGCGTCGGCCATCATGAGGCGGTGCCGCTATTCGCTGGCGTGCGCGGCGAGCGGTTGACTCGTTTCGGCGCTACCCACATCGTACGTCGAGCCGCAGAAGCAGCGTCCATACAAACGCCAGAGCTCGCGCGTAAGGCAATCTCGCCGCACGTGTTCCGACACTCGCTCGCAATGATGCTGCTTCAATCCGGAGTGGACCTTCTTACGATCCAAGCGTGGCTTGGACACGCACAGGTTGCTACTACACACCGCTACGCCACGGCGGATGTCGAAATGATGCGACGTGGACTGGATAAGGCGGCTATTCAAGGAGCTGCAGGTCATCGGTTTCGGCCGAAGGATGCTGTCTTGAGTCTCCTTGAGAATCTGTAGCGTTATGTGTCGTCGACCGCGGATACTAGGGGCACGGCATCTCGGACAACAGGTCTACCCGCGGTCGGCGGCCACATATTTTGCTATGGCACATAAGAATGGATATGTGGCGTGACACATATCCCTACAGCGGCAACGTGTTCGTGTTCCGCGGCCGACGCGGCGATCTGGTCAAAGTGCTCTGGTGGAGTGGTGACGGCATGTGTTTGCTGATGAAACGGCTCGAACGTGGCCGCTTCATCTGGCCAAAGGCGGATGGAGGTGTCGTCTGCCTGAGCCAGGCGCAGTTGTCCATGCTGCTGGAAGGCATCGACTGGGTGCGACGGGAGACCGTCAAGAGATAGAAGGTGAAAGTCCTTTACGATGAAGAACTAGCGAATCACATCGACCCCGAGTCATGCGGGGGCACCCGCGAGGGTGTCACCGAAGCGTTGACAGGGGCGCACGTAGGCCAGCCATTGAGCGACGAAAGACTTCCCAATCGGAGTGCTGATGCTTTCCAGTCAGCAGAAGGCAATACGTCCCGCCGCGATATCGCGAGTGGCGGGCGGCTCCGCGTCGTCTGTAGACCCTGGCATGCGTGTACGTCTCTTGAGCGGGAACCGCGAGATCTCCGGACCGCCCTCGCCAGCCGGGCGACGGGCCGCATGGTGAAGGCTGGGAGCCGTAGACCATGATGCACGGTCCGGAGAAGTCAGACTCGCTCATAGTACCGGGGAAGCCGGCGAACAAAGCGGCGTCAGCCGTGGCGGAGCTGGTGGAGGGAAGGAGCGGGACCGAAGGGAATGCGATGATGCAAAGCATGGTCCGGACGCAGAGCCGGGAAGCCGTGTCACAGGCGCAGAGTCGCATACGGGAAGCTGTCAACAGAAACAGGAAGGAGAAACTGACAGCGCTCCTGCATCACATCGACGTTGATATCCTGCGCGCGGGCTTCCTGTCGTTAAAGAAGAGCGCGTCAGCGGGCGTTGACCAGATGACGTGGGGAATGTACGAGGCAGCATTGGAAGAGAATCTCCTGTGCCTGCATCGACGGCTCCACACAGGAGCATATCGGGCGTTGCCTTCGCGGCGGGTGTACATACCCAAAGCAGATGGTAAACAACGGCCGCTCGGCATCGCCGCCATGGAAGACAAAATCGTCCAGGCGGCGACGGTCATGATCCTCACGCCGATATACGAGGCGGAGTTTCTGGGTTTTAGCTATGGATTCCGGCCCAGACGCAGCCAGCATGATGCGTTGGATGCTCTGGCGTACGGAATCAAGGGACGCAATATCTGGTGGATCCTCGATGCTGATATTAGCCGCTTCTTTGACACGATCAACCACGAATGGCTGGTCCGGTTTCTGGAGCACCGTATCGGCGACCGAAGGATCATCCGCCTGATCCAGAAATGGCTCAAGGCGGGCGTGCTGGAACAGGGCGAGCGGATCGATACGTTGCAGGGGACACCGCAGGGAGCGGTAATATCGCCGCTGCTTGCGAATATCTATCTGCATTACGTGTACGATCTGTGGGTCCAGTCGTGGCGGAAACGTCATGCGAGTGCCGACATGATCGTCGTCCGCTACGCGGACGACACCATCGTTGGTTTCCAGTATGTATCAGATGCCAACGCATTTCTGAACGAGCTGCGAGAACGGCTGGCGAAGTTTGGGCTGAGCCTGCATCCGGAGAAGACGCGGTTGATCGCGTTTGGACGCTTCGTCGCCAAGCGGCGCGCGGCGCAAGGGCTGTCGAAGCCCGAGACCTTCGACTTCCTCGGCTTCACGCATATCTGCGGGAAGAAGCGAGGGGGTAAAGGATTCCAACTCTGGAGAAAGACGAAGCGCAAACGTAAGACCGAGACGGTCAAGCGAATCGCGACAGAATTGCGGCACATGAGGTCAAGTCCTATTGACGAGCAAGGCCGGTGGTTGGCTCAGGTACTGCGAGGGCATTACGCCTACTTTGCGGTACCGACCAATCTCCAAGCTGTTCGTGCTGTTCGCCACCTGGTCAAAATTCGCTGGTATCTAAGCCTCCTGAGGCGGAGCCAGCGTCGGCGGCTGACGTGGCGGCGCATGAACGTGATCGTTGAAAAGTACTTGCCCATGCCGCGAGTCCTGCATCCATGGCCGGAACAACGTTTCCTCGTCAAACACCGACGGTAGGAGCCGGATGCCTTAATTGGGCACGTCCGGATCTGTGCGGGGGGCGTTCCGAAAGGAACGTCCCTACCGCGATCGTCAGCCGGTGCGCACGGCGGCGCCAAGCTCGGCGTTGTAAACCTGCTGGTCGGCGCGTAGACTGCCGGCATGACGACGGCGAACGCGTACCCGGACGACATCGAAGCGCTCAAGGCCCTGCTGCTTGAGCGCGACGCGCGTATCGGTCTTCTGCAAGACGTGGTCGAATCGCACAAGGCCGCAAACGCGACTGCCAAGGCCGAAATCGAGCATCTGAAGCTGTTGATCGCAAAGCTGCGCCGCATGCAGTTCGGCCGTCGCTCGGAGAAGCTGGACCACCAGATCGAGCAACTCGAACTGCGCCTCGAAGAGCTCGAGGCCGACGAAGGCGCAGTCCCTGTCGAGATCCCCAGGACGCCACGCACGGCGCCGGAACAGGTACAACGCAAGCCGTTGCCGGAACACCTGCCGCGCGGGATCCAGACCCATTGGCCCGAATCCCGTGAAAGCTGCACGGCGTGCGGTGCGCCGATGAAGCCGCTTGGCGAGGACGTCTCGGAACAACTCGAATATGTGCCGGCGAGCTTCCGAGTCATCCGCCATGTGCGACCGAAGCTGGCATGTTCGTGCTGCGATCACATCGCCCAGGCGGCTGCGCCGAGCCGCCCCATCGAGCGAGGCATGGCGGGGCCGGGACTGCTGGCCCACGTGCTGGTCTCGAAGTTCGCGGATCACCTGCCGCTCTATCGGCAGTCGGTGATCTATGCGCGCGAAGGCGTCGAGCTGGATCGCTCGCTGCTGGCGAAGTGGGTGGGTCACAGTGCGGCGCTGCTGCAACCGCTCGTCGACACGCTGCGTCGGCACGTCATGGCGGCAACGAAGCTCCATGCCGACGATACGCCGGTGCCGGTGCTTGCGCCGGGCAATGGCAAGACGAAAACCGGACGACTGTGGGTCTACGTGCGCGACGATCGGAACTCGGGAGACCTGACGCCGCCGGCGGTCTGGTTTGCCTATACACCGGATCGCAAGGGCATCCACCCGCAGCAGCATCTTGAATCGTTCAACGGTACACTGCAGGCCGATGCCTACAGCGGTTACCAGGCGATCTACGAAACGGGACGCGTCGCCGAAGCAGCGTGTTGGGCCCATGCCCGACGGCAGTTCTACGAATTGCACGCAGCTCGCCCGAATGCGTTGAATACCGAGGCGCTCGAACGTATCGGCGTGCTGTACAAGGTTGAGGAAACGATCCGGGGCAAGCCACCCGACGAACGCCGGGCACATCGGCAAGCCCACGCCCGACCACTGCTGGATCAACTCCACACCTGGCTGACGGCGATGTTGGAGACGCTCTCGCGCAAATCCGACACGAGCCGGGCGATCCTCTATGCGCTGAATCGGTGGGAGGCGCTCACGCGCTATTGCGATGATGGCCGCCTGGAGATCGATAACCTGCCAGTCGAGCGTGCGTTGCGCGGGGTTGCCATCGGGAGGCGGAATTACCTGTTCGCGGGTGCTGACTCGGGCGGAGAACGCGCCGCGGCAATTTACGGCCTGATCGGGACGGCCAAGCTCAACGACCTCCATCCCGAAGCGTATCTGCGCGCAGTACTCACGCGCATTGCAGACCATCCGATCAACCGGGTCGAAGACCTGCTGCCCTGGAATGTGACCACCCTGGCATCGTAAGGCGATAATGCCGCGGGCTTCTCGTTCCCACGGAGATCAGATGGCAAAATCGTTCCAGCGCTTTACCCTGCACGCGCAGCTTCAACACATCGAGCCGCCCATTTGGCGCCGGATCGAGGTCGAAGGAACCGAGTCGCTACGCAAGCTGCACCATATCCTGCAGGCAGCCTTCGGCTGGACAGACATCCACCTCCACGACTTCCTGATCGACGGCATGACCTACGCCATGTTCGAGGTGGATGACGTGCTGGACTTCGCTGATCCGGACACGACTGCCGATGACCGGAAGGTTCGACTGCAGAAGGTCCTGAAATCTGGCTCACGCTTCCTCTACCGGTACGACTTCGGGGATGGCTGGGAGCATGCCATCGTCGTTGAGAAGATGGAAACCATTGAGCGCGAACCCTGGGGCGTCGCTCAGGTCATTGATGGTGCTCGCGCCTGCCCACCTGAGGACGTGGGCGGTCCGCCTGGCTACGAAGCGTTCCTGGACACGCTATGCAACCATCCCAACAGCGAAGAGGCTGAACGTTACCGAAACTGGGTTGGCCCCGGCTTCGACGCCGAACTGTTCGATCTGCGTGCGGCCAATACGACCCTGATGCGCATGGCTTCCAATCGTTGGGGAAACCGGTAGCTCGCGCCGTCAAGATGGCTTCGGCTCCACGCTTAGAGACGGTTTCAAAAAGGCTGTTCGGCGCGCCGGAGGGTATTCCAGCAAATCAGGCAGCAACCGAGTTCGAGGAATGCCCCGTGAATGTCGGCGCGACGCTCGAAACGAATCCGGAGGCGGCGGAAGTGATGTAACCACGCATGTGTGCGTTCGACGACCCAGCGATATTTGCCCGGGCCACTGCCATGTTCGGCACGGCGCTTGGCGATCACCGGCTCGATACCGCGATTGCGCAACGCTCGTCGATGTCGCTCGGAGTCGTAACCTCGGTCGGCGTAGACAACGCGCGGTCTCTGCAGCGGGTGGCCGCGCAATCCGCGAATCGGCGGAATCGCGTCGATTAGCGGCAGTAGTTGCGTGACGTCGTGGACGTTCGCGCCGGTCAGGATCGCGGCAAGCGGGGTGCCGTTGGCGTCGGTGACGATGTGGTGCTTGGAACCGGGTCGCGCACGATCGGTAGGGTTTGGCCCAGTTTTTGGCCCGCCCCAACGGCGCGAATCGATGATGAATCGACAGCGGCTCGCGAGAAGTCGATCTGGTCTGCTGCTCGCAGCTTCGCCAGCAACAGTTCGTGCAAGCGGTCCCACACGCCTGCAGCCTGCCAATCGCGTAGCCGTCGCCAACATGTCACGCCCGAGCCGCATCCCATCTCGGCGGGCAGGTCGCGCCAGCGCAGTCCGGTCTTGAGAACGAACAAGATACCGGTCAGCGCAGCGCGATTCGAAACAGGCAGGCGACCCGGATTTTTCTCGCGCCGCGGCGTGGCTGGCGGCAGTAACGGCTCGATCAGCGTCCACAATTCGTCGTCGATGATCGGCTTGCCCATCTCCTCGGCCTCGATTGTTTCGATGCCTGAGGTTAACAGCTCGCCGCACAA
>NZ_JANKOG010000058.1:0-12726 GCF_024656005.1 Burkholderia sp. SCN-KJ | reverse complement strand
TTTGATACACCACTCCGATGGAGAGGCCCAATACGTCGGCGTTCGGTATAGCGAACGTTTGGCCCAAGCGGGTATCGAATCGTCCGTTGGCAGCCGTGGCGACAGCTACGATAACGCACTGGCTGAAACGATCAGGCGCTGGCCCGCCGTACGCTCGGTCGCGGAGATCGACGACACTGTTCGCCACCAATGTATTCAGCATCCTGCGCACGATACAGGCGGTCCTTCCGCACATGCGGGCACGGCGCCGCAGAAGGATCGTCAATAACAGTTCGGTGCTCGGCTTCTTGCCGGCTCCCTACATGGGGCTCTATTCGGCATCCAAGCATGCCGTGGAGGGGCTGACCGAAACGCTGGACCACGAGGTGCCAGTTCGGCATCCGCGTCACGCTGGTCGAACCGTCCTATACGCGGACGAACCTGGACGTCAATGCGCCGCAGGCGAGCGTGAAAGTCGCCGACTATGATCGCGAGCGTGCGCTTGCGTCGCGCGCTGTCGTCAACAGCATCAAAGATCAAAGGCGCGCCCGAGCCCGATGGCGTGGCCAGCACGCTTGTCGAAGCAGCGCTCGGCGCGTGGCGCATGCGCCGCACGCCGAGCGGTGAAGCCTCCCTCCTGAGCAAATTGCGGCGCTTCATGCCGGGCGGCCCCGTCGATGCGAGCCTGAGGAAAACCTTCGGCTTGCATAAAAAAACGGCCTAGCTGCTTTCACGTACGACGACCTCGCAGGCCAGGGGTTTCTGCCGGCGACGCAGCGTTGCGATCGACGGCGGATCGTCACCCAGTAGCGTGAAAATCCGTGCAGCGGCCAGTTCGCCCATTTCGCGTGCGGGCGGCCGCACGGTCGTCAGGCTCGGCATCAGCATATCCGCCAATGGATAGTCGCCGAAGCCGACGATCGCGCATTGCTGCGGCACGCGGATGCCGGCACGCGGCGCCGCAAGCAGTGCGCCGAAGGCGAGATTGTCGTTCGCGAAAACAATCGCATCGACCGAGGCATGTCCCGACACGAGCGCGAGCAGCGCTTCGCGCCCAGCGTGCGTCGGCGAGACCTCCTTTGGCGAAAACACGATCGGTTTCCGGCCATGCTCGCGCATTACCGCGGCGTAGCCATCGCCCCGCTCCAGCGCGCTCGTATCGCCCGCGACGCTGTTCTGCACGAACGCGATGCGTCGGTAGCCGCGCTCGACCAAATGGCGCGCCGCGAGGCGTCCAGCCTCCTGATGGACGAAGCCGATCTGCAACGGCTTGCGCCGCGGCTGGAAATCCCATGTCTCGATCACCGGGACCTGCGTTTGCGCGATCAACGTCTCAGTACCAGGCGAATGGAAATGCGAAGTCAGCACGAGTGCCGCAGGCGACCAGCCGAGCAGCCCGCGCACCGCATGCTCCTCGAGATCCGTCGAGAAATAGCTCGACGCGAGCAGCAACTGATAACCGTGCGCGGTGACTTCGTCACTGAAGCTCTGGATCGTGTTCGCGAAGATCGGCCCCGAAATATTCGGAATGACCATGCCGATGGCACGGCTGCGCGCCGAAGCGAGCCCGCCGGCGACGAGATTCGGCACGTAGCCGAGTTCGGCGACTGCGCCGGCGATACGCTCGCGCAACGGCTCGGACAGCCGCATCGGATCCTGGAAATAGCGCGACACGCTGATCTGCGACACGCCGAGATGCTCGGCTACGTCACGTAGTGTCAAGCGCCCCGATGTCCGGCGTGACCGGGCATCGCTTTTAGTCGAATCGGACATATGTTCCGCTGATTTCGTTATTTGACGCGACAAATTCGCCACGGGAAACTGCCTGCTAATGTTAGCGCTAACCATAACGGGGCCGCCAGCACGAATCGATGTGCTGCCCGGTGGGGCAGCGCCGCTTTCGCGACAGGATATCGGATGACGACAGCTTCCCGCCTCATGCACCTCGGGGCCTTTCTGATGGAAACCGGACACCATGCAGCTGCGTGGCGGCATCCGGACGTGCAGGCCGACGCCGGCACGGATTTTCGTGCCTATGCCGCGCTGGCGAACACGGCCGAACGTGCTTGCTTCGATGCGGTCTTCGTCGCGGACAGCGTCGCCGCGAACGTGGGCGACGGCGCAGCGCGCTCGGCCCGCTCGGACCGCCTCGATCCGCTGACGCTGCTGCCCGCGCTCGCTGCGGTCACGGAACGTATCGGCCTGATCGCGACGGCGACGACGACCTACAACGAGCCGTATCACATCGCGCGCAAGTTCGCGTCGCTCGACCACATCAGCGGCGGTCGGGCCGGCTGGAATCTCGTGACGTCCGACAACGCGGCCGAAGCCCGCAATTTCGGCCGTGCCGAACACGTCGGTCACGACGAGCGCTATGCGCGCGCCCGGGAGTTCCATCGGGTCGTGACGGGCCTATGGGATAGCTGGGCCGACGACAGCTTCGTGCGCGACAAGGCGAGCGGCGCGTATTACGACGCGTCGACGCTGCGCGTGCTCAATCACCACGGCCCGCATTTCTCCGTGGCGGGGCCGCTCAACGTGCCGCGTCCGGTGCAGGGATGGCCCGTCGTCGTGCAGGCGGGCGCGTCGGATGCGGGGCGCGACCTCGCCGCGCAGACGGCCGACGTGGTGTTCACTGCACACGCGCGGCTGGATGCCGCGCGGGCGTTCTACCGCGACATGAAGGCGCGGGCTGCTGCTGCGGGCCGCGCGCCGGGCGATCTGAAGATCATGCCGGGTCTGTCGGTCGTCGTCGCGCGTACCGACGACGAGGCGCGCGAACGCTTCGACGCGCTGCAAGCCCTCGTCGATCCCGTCGCGGGCGTCGCGATGCTCGCGCGTATGCTGGGCAACTTCGACCTGTCCGGCTATCCCGTCGACGGCCCCCTACCCGACTTGCCGGTCACTGACAGCGGCCAGCGCAGTCGCCAGGCGCTGCTTACCGCAATCGCTGGCGACGAACGCCTGACGATTCGCGAGCTTTACCTGCGCATCGCGGCAGGGCGCGGACATATCACCGTGGTCGGTAGCGCAGCGACCGTCGCAGACCTGATGCAGGCGTGGTTCGAAAGCGAAGCCGCGGATGGCTTCAACGTGATGCCCGCCGAATTGCCGGGCGGCCTCGATGCGTTCTGTGAACTCGTCGTTCCGGAATTGCAGCGTCGCAGGTTGTTTCGCACTGCATATACCGGCCGCACGCTACGCGAGCACCTCGGACTACGTCGCCCCGTGCGTATGTGACGCGCTTGCGTCGTCGGATCATTTTGACCAGGAAACCCCGCTCATGACCTTCACTCGTCGTTCGTTCCTCCACACTGCAGGCGCCACAGTCGTGACCGCCCTCGTCGCGCCGCTCTCCGGTGTCGCGCGTGCGGATGGTGGCCGCACGCTACGCATCGGCTATCAGAAGGGCTCGCCCCTCACACTCCTGAAAGCGCAACGCACGCTAGACAAGCCGCTGGTCGCGCGCGGCTTCGACATCGCGTGGACCGAGTTTCCGGCTGGCCCGCCGCTGCTCGAGGCGATGAATGCCGGTTCGATCGACCTCGGCTATACGGGGTCGCCGCCGCCGATCTTCGCGCAAGCCGCAGGCAGCAGGATCGTCTACCTCGCCGCGAAACCTGCCGGCCCGCACAACGAAGCGATCATCGTGCTCGACGGCTCGCCGGTGAAGACGGTCACCGACCTGAAAGGGCGCACTGTTGCGTTCGCACGCGGGTCGAGCTCGAACTACCTGATCGTCGCCGCGCTCGAAAAAGCCGGACTGACCTATGCGGACATCAAGCCCGCGTTCCTGTCGCCCGCCGATGCGCGCGCGGCCTTCGAGGGCGGCAAGGTCGACGCGTGGGCAATCTGGGATCCGTATCTGGCGGTGGTTCAGCAGACGCTCGGTGTACGCACAATCGCCGACTATGCGACGGGCATCGTACAGCCATACAGCTTTTTCCTCGGCTCGCCGGATTTCGCGAAAACCCATCCCGAGGTGCTGTCGGACGTCCTGTCCGCGGTCGCACGCAGCGATGCATGGGTTACGAATCACCGCACCGAGGCCGCACAGCTGATCGCACGCGAGATCGGCGTGCCGCAACCGGTCGTCGAGCGCTACCTCGCGCGCGCCGCGTTCGGGTTGCTGCCAATCAATTCGAGCGTGCTCGGCGCCCAGCAACGCGTCGCCGACACGTTCCGGCGCGCAAACGTGATTCCGCGCGCGATCCAGGTCACCGACATCGCACACCCTGTTTCCTTCACCCGCTGACTCCATACTCCACTCGCCTCGCAGAGCCGCTGTCATGACCCGACTCGCTTCCCGTACTGTCACCATCCGCCCTGTTCGCCGCGCCGCCGCATTGCGCTGGCGCCTCCGTTTCACGCCGCGACTGAAAACCGGACTGCGCACCGCCGGTGTGGTCGCGCTGGCCTGCGCCGGCCACGCCGCGCACGCGCAGTCGACGCTGGTGATGTACGGCATCGTCGATGCAGCACTGCAATACGGGCGCTTCGATAGCACGATCGGCGCGACCGCGTCCGCTGCGAGTGGCAATCTGCAGGCCTCGCGCTTTGGATTGCTCGGCAAGGAAGATCTTGGCGGCGGCTATCGTGCGAATTTCCGGCTCGAGACAGGCTTTAACACTTACACGGGCGTAGGGGGCGGCACGACAGAATTCAACCGTGGCGCGTCGGTCGGACTGTCGGGGCCGTTCGGCAGCGTCGACGCCGGGTACCTCTATCTTCCAATCTACTGGGTGTTTCTCGCGTCCGACGTCGGCACATACGGGCTCGCCAATCCGGCCGCGATAATGTCGCTCGAGCATACGACGACGCTCGGCTCGAGCGGCACCGGCGGGTTCTACCGGAATGCAATCCGCTACCGGACGCCGGATACGCTTGGCGCCTGGTCGAGCGAAATCGGTTATTCGTTCGGCGCACAGGATCCTGTGGGGCAGACCCTGAGTGGCCGCAACATCGGCGCGAATGTTCAGTATGCGAAGAACGGATTGCTCGTCGGGTACGGCTTCAACCGCTACCAGTATTACGCGAGTGCGAGCGCGCCCGATGCATCGTCGCAGCTCACGCATGTACTGACTGCCGCATACGACTTCGGCCGCGTGGTCGTCGGCGGAAACTATGTGCATTCGAAGCGCACCGACGGTACCGGATGGTTCGCGTCCGCCGCGCTGCTCAACGCCCGCATGCGAATCGGGCTCGGCGACGTCAATGTCGGTGTGTCGCGACGGATCGAGAACGGCGATGCGCGCGCGATTGCGTGCGACGTGGGCTACGTGTACTACCTGTCGAAACGCACGCAACTATACGGCTTCGCGACAACGATTCTGAACAACCGCCATTCGACGCAAGGTTTCGCGCTGCTCAGCAGCACCGCCGCAAAGGTCACGCCTGGCTTCGATCCGTGGGCGGTGACGGCGGGAGTTCGAACCTCGTTCTGATGGAAGAGCGGTCGCCAAAACTTGCATTGCTGCTGAATGGCCGCCACTGAGAGTCTTCTTCTTGGCGTCGACACTGATGCCATCGACCAGTTCGTCGATGCAGAGTTCGCCGGCAACGATGCGGTCGACATCGGCAAGAATCGTGGACACGATCGACGGACACGCGGCAATCGCTTAAATCATGTCCTGCAGACCATCTTCGATCCGTTTCGCGACCTCGATTTCAGTATTTCGGCGGCCGTCCTGTTGACCGCCTGCGGTGGCAGCGGCGGCGACAGACCGTCCCGCTGGCGCTGGCTGCGCCATTCGCGAATCAATCACGCGCTTGCCGCTCTCCGTGACACGCCGACAACCGGGCAATCCGCAATCCCTTGATTTGTATATTAATAATTCTGGGGGCCGCTAACCGTTGTCGCAGCTAGAGTGGGCTATACCGGTAAAGTGCACCGAAATACATGGGACCCCGATTCGTGCCGCCCAATCAGCCGGTTGAACCCAGGATAATTTCTCGATAGAGAATTTATTGACCGATTGACCCAGATTGGGTTATTGTTTCTCCAACGGGAAATTACCATGTAATTGATCGAGTATGACCGGATAATTTCCGAATCGAGAAACTATGGCGCGTACCCTCTCGGCGCCCGGACCGCGACCGGGCCCTCAAATTCAGGACCTCAAGGCCTTGGGCGAACTGGTGCGCAGCCGCCGGCTGGAGCTATCGCTTCGCATCGACGACGCCGCGCACGCGTGCGGCGTAGCGTCGAACGTGTTTTCGCGGCTGGAGAACGGCGGGCCGGTCGGAGTCGATCGGCTGCTGCGCGTGCTTTCCGGACTCGGGCTCACCCTGCTGGTCACTACCAAGGAGGAGGCGATTCGTCTGCAACCCGCGCTGCCGATGGTGCACGGTGGTCGGACATCCGAGGCATCGCGTGGAGACAAGGAGACCGACGTATGAACCACGTTCTGCACGTTTCGACGCACGGTGACGCGGTCGGGGTTCTCAATTTCGAGTCGCGTGAGGACCGCTACGGCTTCGGGTATGCCCCGGCGTGGCAGAACAATCCCGCGGCGTACTATCTTTCGCCCGCCCTCCCGCTCGACCGCGCGCCGGATAGCCCCGGTTCCGTCCAGCGCTTTCTGGAAAACCTGCTGCCCGAAGGCCGCGCGCTCGACATCGTGTCGATCGTCAACCAGGTCTCGAAGAACAACATCTTTGCACTGGTCCGCCTGCTGGGTAAAGAGCCGGTCGGAGCGTTCAGTTTCCTCGCAATGGACGCGACGCCTGACGAGGCGGCGCGTATCGCCCACGAGCAGATGGGCGAGCCGATGCGTCGGCCCATCACCAATGAAGAGCTAGGGCACCGTATCCGTGAGCGCGATGCGATTCCGTTTCCGGTCTGGGACGGCAAAGTGCGCCTGTCCTTGGCCGGCTACCAGGACAAGCTGCAGGTCCTCGTCGAGGGCGAGCAACTCGCGCTTGCCGACGGCTCGCTCAGCTCGACGCATCTGCTAAAGCCCGAAAGCCGGAATCCGCACATGCCGTACATGGTGGCCAACGAGCACTTCTGCATGACCCTGGCCGCACGCCTGAATGTGCTCGCGCGCCTGCAGTTGCCTGTTGCGCCTGTGTCGATTCGTCGCCTGCCGGAGCCCATCCTGCTCATTGAGCGGTTTGACCGCATCGTGCGATGGGATGCCGACGCGCCGGGCCGTGCGAAGCACGTGCTGAGAACGCACGTCATCGACGCCTGTCAGGCCTTGGACCTGCCGTCGACCTTCAAGTATGAGCGCAACCTGGGTGCGGGCGCGGATGTGCGGAACATCCGCGAGGGGGTGAGCTTTGAGCGCCTCTTTACGCTGCTCGACAAGATGGTGACGCCGGCGAGCGCGCGGCCCTATCTGCTGCGCTGGGCCATCCTCCAGCTGCTGCTCGGCAATAGCGACGCCCACGGTAAGAACCTCTCGATGCATGTGCGGCCCGCCGGACTCGTACCGGCACCGATGTACGACCTCGTGTCCGTCAACGCTTATGGCGAGCACGTCGAGCGCGACATGGCGATGGCCTATGGCGATGCCTTCCTGCCTGAAGAGGTCACGCCCTACGCGCTTGCGGACTTTGCGCGCCGTACGGGCACCCGTCCCACGCAGCTCGCTCGCGAGATAGGCGTCATGGCTCGCGGCATCCTGCGGCTCGCGCCCGAGCTGGCGGCCTCTGAGGTCTACGTGGGTGGCGAGCGCGACGTCGTGCACCAGGTGTCTGATTTCGTCAGTGCGCAGGCGAATCGACTGCTTGTGCTCGCGCGGGAGGTGCCGCGGGTCGACCCCGGACTCTTCGAATGATGGCCTGCGGGTTTAGTGAATCCGCGACCGGTGCGGCTTCCTATACGTCAACAATGGCGGGCACGCCACCCCGAGGTTTCCTATCATCCATACTCATTGGGAAACAAGAAGGCGCGATGCTTCTGATGGTGACTGGAGCGGCATCACATAGTGCAGCAGATGCTCGTTCTCCTCATCGCTCTTCTCGACGACTGCTTTCAACAAGTCAAGCGCATCGAACTGAAACGAATTGAAGGCCAGCTTCAAAAGCTACTTCATCCCACGTTGCCTAGATCAATTTTAAGCGCCCTGGGAACACCCGTCGGATTTCAGCCAAGCACCAGCTGGAGCGCTTCCCCGCATGCGTGCACACGGTATCCCATTGCCCGGTAGCCACGCTGGCGCTTCTCCCACATGCGTAGCAGCGCCGGATGTCCCCCATCGACAAAATCCAGCACCCGTACGCCGGTCTTGGCCACGTGCTCTCGATGCAGCCGCCCGGCATACTGCTGTAGAGTTCCCTTCCACGAGATCGGCATGGCCAGCACAAGCGTGTCCAGCGCCGGATGGTCGAAACCCTCGCCCACCAACCTCCCGGTCGCCAACACGACGCGCGGCACATCATCTGTCAGCGCGCCAAGCGCAGTCAGTTGCGCCGCACGCGCCTTCCTGGCCAGGCGCCCGTGCAGCACGAACAACGGATGGACCGCATCCTCCATTGCCTGATGCAGGCTCTCGAGATGGTCCGTTCGCTCGGTCAGCACCAGCACATTTCGTCCCTGTCGGTATTGCTCGCAGATTGCATCGGCGATCATGGCCGTGCGTGACGCGTCCTGCGCCAGACGCGCAAACACCTCCTGGATCGGCGCGTCGGCCGCGACCTCCACCTGAGCGGTGAGCCTTTGCGGGAGAACCTCAAGCAGCTGCGGCGCGTTGACCGGTGGTCGTGCCACATGGCGCACCGGCCCACATAGCATGAACATCACCGGTTGCTGGCTATCACGCCGGACAGGCGTCGCCGTGAGGCCCAACACATAGCGCGCGTTGACAGCCTTGAGCACGGCTTCGAATGAGTCGGCCGAGACGTGGTGACATTCATCGACAACAACTTGACCGTAGCGCCGCAACAGCTCACCGCGGGCACCGTTCGGCGCGACCGACTGCAGCATCGCGATGTCGATCAGGCCCGTTGCTTTTGACTTGCCGCCGCCAATTGTCCCGACGGCGCGCGGCTCGAGCGCAAGAAATGATTGCAGACGCTCACGCCACTGGTCGAGCAGCTCCCGGCGATGCACAAGCACGAGCGTGTTGACGCCGCGCCGCGCAATCATTGCGGCTGCCGTCACGGTTTTGCCGAAAGCCGTTGGCGCATGCAGGATGCCAATATCGTGTTGCAACAGGTCGGCTACCGCTGCCTGCTGGTCATCGCGCAAGGTGCCGGCGAACGAAACCGTAACCGGCTCGCCAGCGCAACGCTCGTCCCGAATATCGTAGGCGATGCCGTTCTCGCGCAACAGCGTCATGACGTCGTCGACGCAGCCCCGCGGCAACGCAATGTGGCGCGGGCAATTCTCCGCGCGGCCGATGATGCGCGGCGTATCCCAGACACTAAAGCCGCGCGCCTGAGCCCGGTAGTATTCCGGATTCTGGAAAGCCGCCAGCCGGATCAAACGGTTGAGTAACGCCTGCGGGAGCGAGGCCTTCTCGAGATACAGCTGATTCGCGAGTGTCAGCGTCAGTGACGCCGGCATCGTTCCGGCCAACCGCTTCGGCTGGCTGTATGACGGCGTCCACGGTTCGGCCTGGTCCTCCTCAGTGATAAACGTAACGTCGAGTGGGTGCGCGCCACCGGTGGCGCGAAAGATCACGCCCTCGATGTCGCGTCCGTCCATCCCTTGCACGGACGCCAGATAGCTCCACTGGTCAGCGTAGGGCTGGAAATCGTCGTCGACGAACACACTGTATCCATGTTCGCGCGGCTGCTTCTGCAGCGGCAGCGCAATCAGGTTGCCAAAACCGCCTTTGGGCAGCAGATCCTGATTCGGAAAAAGCCGGTCGTAAGACGACAGTTCGAGTTGCCGGGTTTGGACACAGGTGTGGCTGATGATTGCTGAGCCCATGCGTCGTGCGTCGCGCGCAGCGATCGTCGACGAAAAGAAAATCCAGGCGTGCGCACCCTGGCCTGAGCGGGAGATTTCAATCGACACCGGGACTCCCAGCTCCCGGCACGATTGGCGGAAGGCTGCCGCATCGTTGCGCCAATCCGCCTCATCAAAATCGACGGCGAGCAGATAGCAAGTGCCATCCGGCATCAGCGGATAAAGCCCCACCGTATGATCGCCGGCCAGATGCCCATAGATTACCTGGTCATCGAGCGGCAGCAGCACGCGATGGCTGCAGTCCGCGCATCGGATGCGGGGTTTTTCGCAGATTCCGGCCCGCCATTCATTTGCGCAGGCCGGCGCGTAGCCCGATTTGCCAGAGGTTCGGCTTTCCCACCGAAGGGGATAGACATCGGTGCGCCCGCGAAACAACCGCCGGAAGAGCTGTACCTTCTGCTGCGGCGACAGCAGTGGTGTGTCAGGGTTTCGGGCGGCCGCGGATGGCTCGCACGGAGCGATCCGTATGGGTTCGTCCCGCGATCGGACCTGTGACGGCAGCAATGCGGCGAGCCTCGCGTTTTCTGCCTGAAGACGCGTCAATTCCGCCAGCAGTTCATCACGCGTGAGAGTGTTCCAGTCATCACGCGGTGGTTTTCCCTCGCCCATCATCGCGTTACCCGTCAGCGCCTGCGTCCCGATGACGCTGGCAGGCAGGTGCGCATGTCCGTTGTCGCATATCGCAATCCCCCATGCTGATTCGATGATTGTATCGAGCTCGGCCAGGGAGTGATGCATTTCGACCGATGCACTCGTGTCCAACGACTGACGTGGCGGCGCTCACGTTCGCTGAGATGGTGAGCTTTGATTGCAGGGCACCGCACTGCATTCGGCCGATGTATTCCCGCCTCGGCACTCACCACTACATCGCGATCAAAACAGCGAGGTCTGACGCGGATCCCGTGCGGGTGTGCTCGAATTTCTCACGGGTTTCCCGGACCGCATCGGCTTGCGACGACGGGGGACACGTCGCAGGTGCGCGATGAGACGCACGCATTCACCGTCTGCTGTCAGGTACAGACAGAACCGCCCGATCTCACCGGGGGCGCAGGCTTCGCGCGCACGCAACGAGAGTCGCAGGGCATGGCGACGCGCGCGAGCAATAAGTTGCCCCCGGCTCATCCCGGGCCAGCAGTCGGCGACCATCGACTTCACGGCAGCCGGCAATGCCTCCGGCGCGATGTCGGGCGGCAAGGAGATGGCAATCAGCTCGAAAGTGTCCGACATATAGGTAGTTCCATGAGGCAAGCGTTGTGTGGCTTCAATCACGTCGTCGCAGCGGTTCCAGCGGACCAGACTGCGGTCCCGATGCCCAATCAAAGGTCAATGGGGAACACTGCGAGCAGCGTGCGAGAGCGGCAAGACGTCGGGGGCGATCAAGCGGTGCGACCGGATAGTATCGAGGTATGGATCGTTCAGTTCGGATTGAGCGTAAGACGCTCGCCGTCTTTGTTCACGTTGGACCACCGCTTCCCAGCGCCAACCCGGTCAACGTGTCGTTGCAGGTCCGCCCCCCAAGAATAATCGCCACTTCTCCCCAGATCCCGAACCAGCCGAAGAACCTTGACACGCTTGCAGTGCGTCATGAATTGCTCGAGGACGCAAGGCCGAAAGTTTCTCAGCGAAGCCATCACGTTGACTGCTTCCTTCATCGATTGCCCTTTGCCGATATCACTGGCGAGTTCGAGCAGTGCGCGCTCCGGAACGGAAACGAGCACATGCGGATTCCCGTTCGGCAGTGGCTTGAGGCCCGCGTCATACGGCAGCGCGTCGTCGAAGATCTGGGTGGTCTGGAACGCGTAGCGCATGTGCTCCTCAACCCACGACGAGATCTCGTAGGATTTCTGCGCCCATAAGATGGTCTTCGCACGAAGGTCGATGTTGTGACGTCCGCCTTGCCAGTCGAGCGCTGTCTTGCCCCCGACATGCAAGCCCGGCACGCGTCGACTCAGGTACGCGACGATTCCTTCCCGGCTCGGGCTATCTCCCGTGAGCAG
Organism: Burkholderia sp. SCN-KJ; assembly: GCF_024656005.1. Lineage (NCBI taxonomy): Bacteria > Pseudomonadati > Pseudomonadota > Betaproteobacteria > Burkholderiales > Burkholderiaceae > Burkholderia > Burkholderia sp. SCN-KJ. Next base: position 828 of record NZ_JANKOG010000058.1, on the reverse strand, counting down.
GTAGGCCCCCTTGGAGAGTCGCTGCAGCCACCCCGCCTTGACCATGTAGGTTGCGAGCGCCGGGCTGACGCCCATATCCTTCAGCATTTCCGTGTCTAGCGGTTGTCCGCGCGGCGCCTCCTCCATCAGGCGCTGAAGCGTCTTGCTAGCCATACAATCTCCAATCGCGTGGTTTCTTTGGCGATTTCTCGCGAATATTTTTAGTTTATCAGAATATTTAACGATAAAATGATGAGCGCGCAACTCGGTGAGCCTACATTGCTCCCCTGTCCAGAACCCTGCGCGGAATCGTATGAGGTCCAAGCGCGATAAGGTCGAGGAATGTGGAACGCCCATCGGCGGTCGAGCCATGCGCGTCGATGTGATGGACGTTCCCCAACACAAATTGAGCACCTGCATAGCACGCCGGCGCGAACGGATACGTGAAGTCCACTTCGAGCTTCTGCATCCGTAGCGCATTCGGCGATACCGCCGGCCGGAAGCGTGGAATCGGAGGTGTACGGCGTCGACTGCGGCTGAGTTCATGCTCGTATTTGTATCGGAGGAGGCGAAACTCCCCCCACGCGCGGCCGAACGTGTCGTTGGGGCCGGCGTCGCACAGACGCGGACGCATTGCCGCGGAGTTCTCGTCACCGCCGGTCGATGGTGGTCGCGTCGCTCGTCGTCGTGGAGAGTTGCCCGTCGCGGATAGGTGGTCACAACGAGCAGGTCGCCATTCGCATTGCGCGATAGCGCCATATCAACGGTTGCTTGCACCTACATCCCGCTCCCCTCTAAAGTCGCACTTTAGGTCAGCAGCGTCTACCGCGTTCACCATCCAGGTTCGTG
>NZ_JANKOG010000057.1:0-13665 GCF_024656005.1 Burkholderia sp. SCN-KJ | reverse complement strand
GTCTCGGCCAAACTCAAGACGGGTTGCCGAGCCGCTTACGACTCGCGTTTATCTATTCGGCCTATAGCGATCCGATCGAAGCGGGATCTGGCCGCGTGATGTAGTTGCACGCTTCCGTCCCAATTAGTGGCGCGGCATGATGTCTGCCGGAAGTCCCGACGGGTTTGGGGAAGCGACGGATGATCGTTTGCGCCATGCTGATTGGCTGCGCGAGCTGCGGGAAGACGTTGCATCGAGGGTAGCTATCAGTCTGGTATGCCTCAAGTGTGATAGTGCAGGTTAAACTCCGCGCCGCTTCGGATGACTGCCCATGCAATGTGTACGAGTTTGTTTGTCTGCGCGCAGACCGCAATGTGCGCATGTCGGTGTTCGGCAAGTTGGATTAGCAGGTGCTGGATCGGATCGTTGGGATGCTTGTCTTTCCGTACTCACAGCGCGCGGGCGCCCTGCACGAATAGGCGACGCAGATAACTGCTTTGTAATACCTAGCAAGCGAGGCTTGCCGCCGGTTGTATGCTGTCGTGGCACCAGCTCTACCCGGACGGCGAGATCGCGTGCCCGCCGGACCGTTGATGCATTGCCGACTGCTGAGACGATGGCGGTCGACAGCAAGACACCGACACCTGGAATCGTTTGAAGGCGTCGGCAAAGGTCACTCTCGCGTGAGAGATATTTGAGCCGATCGTTCATCTGTTCAATGGTTGATTCCGTGCGGTTCCACATGTCGAGTAGCATGCGCCCAAGATCGCGCATCATGGGAGTTAAGCCGGAGTCTTACTTCTCGAGCAGAGAGGGCAGCACGGTGCGAAGCGCGTAGAACCCATGTGCAATCTCGATATCGCGATCTAGCAGCAGTCCGCGCATCTGGGTGATCAATGCCAGGCATTGCTGGAGCAGGCGTTCGCGGGCGCGATGCAGCGCCCGGACATCCATCTGTTCCTCTGACTTGAGCGGCACAAACCGCATCGTCGGAAGTCGGACAGCTTCGGTAATAGCCAGAGCGTCGTTAAAGTCATTCTTCTGCGATTAGACGAACGGCTTGACGTACTGTGCTGGCAGAAGATTGACGTCGTGCTCGAAGCCCTGAAATTTGCGGGTCAGAATCTGCGAGCCACAGCATGTTTCGATGCCGACAACGCACGGTGGATGTTGTGCCATAAGCTGCAGGAGTTGATTGCCCCCAACTTCTTGCGCAGCACCGCTTTGCCAGCAGCGTCGCAGCCGACGACGTGGAACCAGCGCTTGCCGGAATCGATTCCTAACGTGACCGGGTTCATAGCAGCCTCCACGGGTGGTAGCGCCACTACAATAGAAGAAGCGGGTGGACCATACCATTAGTCGCTGACGCGCTGTTTGATGGTCGACGCTTGCGCACGCTCACGATCGTGCACAACTATACGCTGGAATGTCTGGCGATTGAAGTCGACGGCTCGTTGCGTTGCGAGCACGTTGTCGCCGCGCTGACTCGGCTTGCGCATCATCGTCCGCTTCCACGCTATATCAAGGCAGACTATGGCAGCGAGTTCATTTCGAAGGCGCTCGACAAATGGGCGTACGGGAGCGGCGTGGAGATTGACTTCTTGCGCCCTGGCTAGCCGATCGACAACGCGAAGAATGAATCATTCAGTGGACGCTTTCGGGAGGAATGCCTCAACGCACATTGGTTCTTGTCGCTTGAAGACGTCAGACGCAAAATCGAGGTCAGGCGTGAGTACTATAACGAGGCGCGCCCTCACTCTGCGCTGCAGTGGATGACACCGGCGGAATTCGCCCGCCAGTGCACCGATCGGGCCGGTTCGGCTCGCCTCGAAGAGCCGGAGCTTTCCAGCTAAGACTGCGACAGAAATTGGGCTAGCTTCACTGCGCGCGGGCTTGTACCAATGGCCTGGTAAGTCGCTTACGCACGGGCCACTGCGCGAAACACCGCAACTGCTCGCCAATAAGCGAAGCTTCGCCCCGGTCGTCTTAGATCACTTGCCGCCCGATAGCTGCATAAACATCAGGCTTCGTTTTCTTCAGTCGCCAGCCATAGATTGAACCGATTATCATCGTTCCAAAAACGAAGCCCAGCAGGATTGCCGCAACTTTCACGTTCCCCGCAAGGACTTCCATGTTCGTCGTTGCAAACCAACCTACCGCGGCGAGAAGCAGGAAGCTCACGATCGGCGCAACTCTCGTTTTCCAGAAGTTCTCTCTATGCGTGCTGCGCGCGAAAAATAACGATACTGCCAACGACGTAAGCACGAGGAGCAATAGTAAGCAGTATCCGCCGACACCAACCAAAATTCCATATCCTTCGTACGGAGCAACGCCGGTCTCGATCGCACCAACCACGAGAAACAGCATGACAAGCGTGACCAAGACAGACGCACGATACGGTGATCCATGTCGTCCGTGGACCGCAGCAAGGCGACGTGGAAATGTACCGTCAATTCCGAGACAATAGATGTATCGTGACAAAATGTTATGCAATGCGAGAACGGCCGCGAAAATGCTCGAGCATAGAAGAACGTTCACCGTGACTGATCCCGCCTTGCCAAGGTACATCCCGATGGAATCGAGCGTGATCGTCGATGCGTCTGCAGTCGCCTTTGCCATCGCTGCTTCCGGACCATACGAACAAATGAGCACGTATGCGGCCGACGTGAACAATAGCGCCATGACCACGATCGCGATATATGTTGCTCGTGTGGTTGTAATCGCGGGATCGCGTGCTTCTTCCCGAAAAACCGCCGTGGCCTCGAAGCCGGCAAAGCAGGTCACGCCAAGAAGCATTGCAATCCCGAGAGAGCCGGACATTACGGTGGCGGGGGTTAGCCAAGCAGGCGAGAGAGCGGATGGCCCTTGAGTAACGCCGACTACAACTTCCCAGATGAAAACGAGCAACACCTCACACGCCAATGCGAAAGTAAGAAGCCGCGCCGAGAACGTGATTCTCAGATATCCAAACACCGCTATCACGGCGAGCAAAATGAGCGCGTAACCCCACCAAACAAGCGGCTCCGCGTTGAAAAGCTGCTTAACGAGGGCCGAGTACGAGAAACCAGCGTATAGGTACATACCGACCAACATGAATCCGTAGGCAAGTATAGCCATCAACGCGCTGCCGAATCCAAGCGGACGGCCAAGGCCTGCCGTGATGTAGGCATAAAATGCGCCTGCATTCGGGACGTGTCTCGACATCGTCGTAAAACCGACCGCGAAGACAAGCATGAGCAGGCCGGCAGTCAAGAATGCCACGGGAGTGCCCAGCCCGTTTCCGAGGGACATCGACAAACCGATAAAGCCGGTCACAACAGTCAGCGGTGCGTTGTAGGCCAACACCGTGAAGACAATGTCAAACGTCCCAAGCTGTCCGGAGAGCGTGACCGGACAATCATTCGCCTCAGTCTTTCGCACGCCTGGCGTCGTGGTTCCGCCTTCACCATCGAGTAACGTTTCCATTCGTTTCCATGCTCCTGTAATTCACCGAAGTAGTACTCGTGCGTCGAACAATCACGGCGCGTGCGTGTAAGAGACGTCAAACCTAGGCGCGCGCGACTCAGATCGTGGCGCTCCCTAGTCGCGGGCAACAGCAGCACGGGTTCACCGGAGTCCACTCGCTCACTGCCGTCTTAATGTACTCAATGGTCAAACTAAAAGATCACGGAGTACCTGACGCAGGAGAACTCTACGATGGCGAATATTTTCGTTCAAGTGGTTTTGCGGCTTCGCGAGTTGCTTCCCCTCCAACGCTATGCAGAAGGGCGAGGGAGGCGTGACAGTAGTTTCCCTACTCCTGCCACGCGCATCCTGTAACTCCACGGGCCGCCGATTTGATCCGGGATCCGGCTGGTCGATTCCCGACACGGTCGATCATCACTGATGGCAGGCACGACAAGGCAGCGACCGCCCCGCCGAAAGACGTATTCACATCAGCAGATCCTCAAAGCTACAGCCAGCAATCAGAAACCGTCTCAAATTGGCGTGCCTGCAAGCGCTCATCGCGCGATGGAGGCGCGGACACCGCAGCCAGTTGGTGGTTGACAAACCGGGCGGTTTGGATATCATACTTATCATTCAAAAAAAGGCGGTGATGGTATAAGTGGGAAGCAGACGGGAGGCTGACGTTTGCTCCCCAGGCTCCGCTCGGGGAAGACAACTAACGACAGGTCACGAAGACAGCGCTTGCGGGCGTGTCCGCTTGTCATGGCGCTGCTGGCGCATCGACGACGCGTGAGGGTTCCAGGCAACTGTGAGTTTCATGTAGCAACTGATCGAAGAATCGTCCGGATTCAATCGCTCCTCACCGTTGTCAGTCATGCCAATTCTGCGCTCTTTTGCACGTGAATACGGCGTGCGTGTGTTCGATATGTGCTAACAACGGCGCACCCGACGGGGTTGACGCATCCTTGGGTGTTTTCAGAGAATCTTAGGAGAAAATTTGATGTCTAGCCTTTTTCAGCCGTTGCCACTGGGTTCGATCGTCGCACCGAACAGGGTGGTTATGGCACCCATGACGCGCGGTCGCGCGAGTCGATACCATGTTCCGACAGCGATCATGTCCGACTATTATCGCCAGCGCGCATCGGCTGGACTGATCATTGCAGAGGCGACGGGTATTTCTCAACAAGGCCTAGGGTGGCCTTATGCACCCGGTATTTGGTCAGACGAGCAGGTGGCTGCCTGGAAGCCGGTCACGGAGGCAGTGCACGAAGCCGGCGGACGCATAGTGGTCCAACTCTGGCACATGGGGCGTGCTGTCCACAGCAGCGTGACAGGCGAACAGCCAGTGTCAGCCAGCGCTACCGCTGCACCAGGCATGGTACACACCTATCAAGGAAAGAGAACATATGAGTTGGCGCGGCCATTGAACATCGAACAGATCCAGGGCGTAATTGCAGATTACGTTCGCGCGGCACGAAACGCAATTGTTGCCGGCTTCGACGGTGTGCAAATTCACGCGGCAAACGGATACTTGATAGACCAATTTCTACGTGATGGCAGCAACCGTCGCGATGACAAGTACGGTGGTTCGATCGAGAACCGAGTTCGGCTTCTCGAGGAAGTGACACAAGCAGTCGTTGAGGCGGTAGGCGCTGATCGAGTCTCTGTGCGCCTCTCCCCAAACGGGGACTCTCAAGGTGTTGACGATAGCGATCCAGCCGCACTGTTTCAAGCAGTAGCAATGATCTTGCAAGACATCGGTGTTGCCTTCCTCGAACTGCGGGAGCCCGGCCCCATGGGGACATATGGCAGCACGGACGTACCCCGGCAGTCTCCACTGATTCGCAAGCATTTTTCCGGACCACTTATCCTCAATAGTGACTACGACATTCAGAAAGCCCGCGAGGATGTTGCATCTGGCTTGGCAGACGGAATAAGTTTCGGTCGCCCGTTCCTGGCTAATCCGGACTTGCCGAAGCGCCTGCAACTAGGCAGCCGTCTGAATGAACCACTAATGGAGACCTGGTTTAGTCAAGGGCCGGCTGGATATCTCGATTACCCATGCCTAGATGACGCTCCGACTGGCCAGGGAAATTGATGAATTGCGAGGCGTTCAAAAGGATTCTCATTATCGACGCGCCCGGAAAAGGGGGGGGCGGCCGTGAAACTTAAATGGGCACACACCGGTCTAGTCTTACTGTGTCCAAATCAGCATTGGACGCTGAACAAAACGGACATCGCTTGAGCCGGCGCGCGATGTATGCGGCGATACGTCAGCGCCGCGTGGTGATGGAATCAGCCACGTGGCGCTGCGCGCTGGTGACCCGCGTCGGACGTAATCCGAGGGTAAGGCAAATGGGGCGCGGATCGCAGATTTTTTTCATTGTCATCTTGAATGAGGCGTTGAGCACCAAGAAACCCAGCGATGCATGGTGATGGAGTCCATGTCAGCCACGTCCTTCGAAGTGCCCAAGACCGAACGCTAGCTTGAGATCCTGATAGTCCCGCTCGATTTCCCAGCGCATCTTGGCGACGTGAACCAGTCGTTCGAGCGTCGTGTCTGGGGGGAATAGTCGAAAGCCAGTATTTGAGTGGCTCTGCGTCACCTTCGGGCCATTTGTTCAGCAGCCAGTCCTCATCTCACAGGAAAGTACCAGTAATCTCGATGTGAAGTACGCACGCGCACGGCGGCAAAGCGCGAACTGCGTGAGGCGCACGAATCTTCGCGTCATATCACGTTGTGATAGCGTGAGGCATCGAGCGTAGAGGCCAGATCGTTGACTCCGATCTGGCTCATGTCCCCGTGCGCGCCGTAACAAATTGCGTGGCCGGCCCGACGTCCCTCCAACTGGCTCGGGCGGTATAGGAGCCGTGCCCGGCACCTATACACGCGTGTTTGAGAGCATGCCCACCACATACTGCAGCCCGAACTTGCTAATAGCCGCGCGAAACGAGGTGTCGTCTCCATAGTCCTCATCGGCCAACACTATACCGTCGGGTGCGCCGCTTTGCCGTGCTTCGCGCAACTACCCCGCCGCAATCTGCGGTATGGTTGCGAACTCGATTTCCTCTGGCACGCCGGCTTTCTGTCGTCGCACGGGATCGTCGCTCCATTCACGCGGCAGATACAGTCGATATGACACCGGTAGGCTTGCGTCTTCCGTCGCCATCGACAGGCTCACCGCAACCTTGCAGTTGTCCAGCTTGCCCAGCTGACCGCAGTACTGCCGCGCAACGCCGACCGAATGCGTTCCCTTCTGGGGGAATCCCGTGTCATCAATCATTCAGTATTGGGTACAATCCGCCAGCCGGGGCCGTGTGCGGCAGCACTCAGCGCCGCGCCTGCTCGGGCAGCACCGGGTCGGACCATTCACTTCGCCACGGGATGTTGCAGCGACTGGTGTCGCGCTCACATGCTTCGGTTCAGGATGTGCCGCCAGCGGCTCAACGCTCTTGCGCCGAATTGGCAGCATCAGCCATTGGCAATAGCCTCTCAATCCTGACTCGCGCGGTCGCTATGCCCAAGCGTTTCATACAAATGGCTTCTATCATATACAGACTGCAGGAGTTCACTACTGCGATGGCGACGGTGCAATTCACCGATGACTTCGCCAGTAGCAATGTCCAGCACGGCAAACAGAGTGGTGGTGCTGTGGCTCAGGTAGTTGTGAGTACGACGCTCGGGAATGCCGGGCGGCAACGGCAGTATGGGTTGCATACGATCCAGTGCCTCGATCTCGCTCTTGTCGTCAACTCACAGCACCATCGCCTTCAACGGCGGACGAAGTACAGGCCAACGATGTCGCGAACATAGGATCACTCGAAAGTTCGCAGGTTTGCTGCCGGTGCGGTTGCAGGCCGACAGACCGTCAAATTCGCGACACCGCAGTCTGTGAGAGACTCATCTCCTGAGCCATCGTGCGCCGACTTCAATGCGTAGCTTCCGCCAGTACGACCTCCATCGTCTTCGCGATCACGGCATCGACACGTGCGTGTTCGTCGATCTGGGCGCACCCGGACACGGCCCGTTGAACAGGCCGTCGAGGCGGTGCGTCACGTAGCGCGCACCCACTCTGAGACAGTTTGCTCAGTAATCCGCAGTTCTGCCGCGACCGTCTTGTTGGCGGTCCCTGGCGCAGGCCAGTACGACCCGCGCCGGCAATGGCAGCGCCTGCGCCACCTTAGACGCAGCTTGTTACTGGCGAGTACTGGCGGGTGCGGGCAGCGCGTTGGTGTTTTCCCTGGAACGGATCAGGACAATGTCGTCGGCGTGGTCGACCTCACGGCGGCCGCGTCGGTGCGGAGGCATCCAGAGTCAGGAAACAAAACAATTTTGACGTTTAGCGTCCTCAGGTGCATACTGACTGGTAGGTCATATTTTAAGTCTCACGGGTCAATTCTATCAATGTAGAGGAGAGCGACATGAGCATGCTTCAAACCAAGTATTTGTTCGTTTGACGAACGAACATCTGGTGTTGCCCGCTGAGTGGGATTGGAGAACGCTAGATCAGCACAGAGGGCCAAGAAAAGCAGCAGCTATTCCTTGGGTATAGCGCTGTGTCCGGAGATACTCGTTATCTCCATCTAAAACCGAACCGGAGCTAGGGATTATGCGGGTAGTCGATATTGATGGTAAAAAGATTTTGGAAGGAAAAGTCGCAATCATTACTGGGGGCGGGCGTGGAATGGGCAAGGAAATTGCGTCGACCTTTTCAAAAGCTGGTGCGGACGTGGCGGTGTGTGATCTTTCCTTGGCAAATTTAACCGAAATTGAGGAGGAGGTAAAATCCAACGGTGGTAGGTGCCTATCGATCGAGGCCGATATCAGCAAGAAAGATCAAGTAGAAAAAATGATGGCAGAGGTGTACGCCAATTTTGGAAAAATTGACATATTGGTCAACAATGCTGGCGTCTGCATCTCAAGCTCCTTACTCGACACTTCCGTGGAGGAGTGGGAGACTAATATGAGCGTCAATTTAAAAGGATCATTTCTTTGCCTTCAGGCTGCCGCGAAATATATGATTCAGCAGCGATACGGTAAGATCGTCAATATTTCTTCCATTTGTGGAAGGGGTGCAGTGAGCGAAGGCGTGGCCTATAGCGCCTCTAAGGCGGGAGTCATTCAGATGACCTGTAACGCAGCGGCCGAGCTCGGTAAGTATGATATCAATGTCAATAGCATCGCACCTGGTTTTGTTGCAACCCCACTCGTGAGAGAGGGTAAGACACCGGATGAATATGCAGCAATGATAAAGGAATTCAGTAAGCCCACGGTGTTGGGTAAGACTGGATTGCCGAAAGATATTGCGAACGCAGCGCTTTTCTTGGTATCTGAAGAGTCCGCATATATTAGCGGGCAAACGATTCCTGTCGATGGTGGAAGAACCAATCGTATGTAAAGCGCAGAAGTGAAAAATTCTATTTGGACGAGTGAGAAAGATCTATGGACTTCTTGACTACGATGTTAAAGGGCAAAGTCGCCCTCGTCACGGGGGGCAGTACGGGCATCGGCCGCACAATCGCTCTCGAGCTCGCTGAGGCAGGAGCGGACGTTGCGATCACCAGCCGGAATAACATCGCGCTTCAGGAAACGGTCGCAAGCATTGGCTCTTTAGGTGTGCGCGCATTGGGTGTTGCTGCGGATGTGTCGAAGAAGAGTGAAGTCGACCGCATGTATGAGTCTGTCATCGCTGAGCTTACGAAGATCGATATCTTGGTCAACTGCGCCGGCGGGAGCGCCCGGGAGCGGTCTTCCCTGTTTTGTGATTCCACTGAGGAGATCTGGGATGAGATTATCGGCCGGAATTACAAGGGCGTTCTGAACGTCACTCACGCGGTTATCGGTAAAATGATTTCACAGCGCGCCGGGCGAATAATTAATATTTCTTCGCTGGACGGGGTGATCGGAGCAGCTGGGCGAGCTGACTATTCCGGAGCGAAAGCGGCAGTAATTGGCTTTAGCAGTGCGTTGGCAAAGGAAGTCGCCCCGCATAAGATTACCGTAAATTGCATTTCACCGGGGCCCATCGTAAGCGGCTACGACGAGGCGATGCTATCCAGTAATTCATCGGAAGCGGCGAAATGGGCTCGTCAGATGAGCGCGGTGACGGGCTTTGGCTATGGCAGCAAGACCGATATTTCTTCTATGGCCCTATTCTTGGCGTCGGACGGGGCGGGTTTTATCAGTGGTCAGAATTTTTCGATTTGCGGATTGGCTAACATGAATCCGGCTTGGTAAATTGCTTTGCGCCTCTTGCAATGATCCAGGTATCGGGGCATCCCGATCCTGGTATACTGCGTGGGTCATCGTATTTAAATAATGCTAGGGGCTGTTCAGGGTTGCCCGAATCGGCCTGATCGGCGCACTGGCGAGCGAATTCCGCCGGTATTATCCACTGCAGCGCGGACGGAGGACGCGCCTCGTTATAGTACTTGTGCCAGACCTCGATTTTCCGTCTGGCGCCCTCGATGGACGAGCTTGTCGACCAAACCGTGAAGATCCGCTACATGTTTGGTGACCGGGGTGGCGTTCCACTCGTTTTTCGAATGCCCATAGAACAGTGAGCAGTAACGCTGCGCAACACTAGTAGAGCTTGGAATCATGGTTCGCGCACCTGCCTGGCATGATCGTGATATGTCCGCAATGCCACAGGACAGCTACACGAAGCTTACGGATGCTCTATGGGTCGAGGTCCCGGTTGTGTGGATACAACTGTACGTTGCATGTCCGGTACGGAATGACATGTTTGCTGCGCGTACGATCGCTTGTCGGCCTCGGCGCAGTGGTACATGGCGCCCGTTTGGAGTGCAACGTCCTGATCGGGACGAACGTCGGCGTGATGGACAACACGGTAATCGGTGAGTTGGCCATCATGACAGCTTGTGTGTGCGTCAAATTGCGAATGCAGGTACCGGCAGGAACCCTAGTCATGGGTGTACCGGCCCGCATCGTCTGAGTACTGACCGACGCCGAACTGCGTGAGAAGATCGAAGCGACGAACCGGTACTGCGAACTCGCGGCGTCGAGTTGGCAACGGTACGCTGAATCGATACGCCGATCGGAAGAGCAGGCGGTGGCTGAGCCAAGCGAGCTTGCCGGAGTTCGACCGAGCCAAGGATGGTAGCGAACGGAATACAGATGCTGAGAAATTTCGCGATCGGATTTTCGGCCAGATGTCTCACTCATTCTGTTTGCGCCACCCAATCGCTCGCCGATGACATTCGCGGCCTGACGCGCGAGATCGTGGCCGTGCTTCTTGGCAAGCAGCAAAAGTCTCTGCGGGAGCTGAACGTACCGAGCATCATCCTTGCAGAAGAGTTGTCCGCGCCTAATCTTGCTCGCGCGAACCTTGCCAATATCATCAGTTGCTATATGAACGCGTCCCGTTTGCAACAGTTTTCTTGTGTTTCGACAGACAGGATGGCTGCAGCTCTATATCCGGCCTTGTTGCAGCCGTCGTGCCGCTGCGCTATTGCGTGCCGCTGCCCACGGAAACATCTGCGTGATGCTGTCCATGGTCGACGATGTAGACGAGGTTCGCCGCACGAAGGCGATCATCGAGCAGCATCGCTGCGGAACTGACCGAAGCGGGGTGCCGTTTGCGGTTCCGAAGCTCGGCATCATGATCGAGACGCCGGCTGCGGTTCTCACTGCCGATCTGCTGGCGCAGGAAGTCGAGTTCTTCTCGATCGGCGCCAACGACCTTACGCAATACATAATGGCCGTCGATCGCATGAATCCCAGCCTTGCCTCGCTCTACAGGACCGAGCACCCGGCTGTCATTCAGGCGATCAAGATGGTATGCGACGCGGCGAAGCGGGCGCACATCAGTATCGGCGTATGCGGTGACGCCGCGTCTCGGCCGGACATGATTCCAGTATTCGTGAACCTCGGGGTCGACGAACTCAGTATGAGCCCCAACTCGATATTGCGTGCTAGGAAGCTCGTCACCGGAATTTGAGGTGCGGACGCGAATACGACATGGTCGTGTAGCGGCCGTTCACCAAGTCCGCAATAGCCAGCGATTCAAGATTGCGGCTGCATTGGGGACGTATCGGGCGTATTTACCAGTCCGGTACGTCGCCCATCGTTGTCCGGCCGTGTGAGCCTGCCGACATCGGTGGCCCCACCACCGAACATATGACTTCAGCCATTGGGCCGTGAGTCCTGCAAGCGTTAGAGTCAGCGTCCGACTCGTGAGGCTTGAAGAGAACCTTGCCTTTTACTAGTACCCGCAGGTCCAGCAGCCATCGGCGAAAATCCCAACGCGTGCAGGATCTATCAAGTGACAGATAATTCGACGGTCGCTGGGTCGGGCATGGGCAGTACTATCTGCTGGCGAATACACGCTTGCGCCTGATTGCGGCGGCGAGTTCATTCTGTCGAGCTTCGCGGAGTATAAGAAGCAAGGCGACTCCATGGCTGGTGCTGCCGATGTCATCGTGGCTGCCCTCTGAACAATGGGCCAATGATTCACAGGCTTTGGCCGCCCGACCTTCCGCTACATCGATCCGCGCGCGCAAAAGCTGAAGGCGATCGCGACTCTGAGCCGCTGTTTGGGGGAAATATGTGGCTGGTATGAGGCCATCCACGCGTCTTTCATCAAGCAGGCAAACAAGCCCGGTCTCGTCATCAACGAGATAAAGATGATGGCGGCAATTCTGGCGGAGATGCAATTTACTCGCGCTGAGATGACAGGATCGGAACTTGTATCAACGATGCCGGGAGTCATTGCCCACCTTTCAGAGGAGATCACGAGGCGGATTCGCATTCGAGGTGCCGCAGACGCATCGTATTTCCGAGAACGTAAGAGTCTGCTGGCGGTTTTGGCGGCCGCAGGTTGGCCGTCGTAGACATGTCTGGATCGTCCTCCAAGGTACCGGGCACATGTATGCTTGGGCGCCTCCGTGAATCGAATACTCACGGAGGCGTCTCGCTGGCATTACATGTTCGGGTAGTTCGGCCCGCCACCGCCTTCCGGCGTGACCCACACGATGTTCTGCGTCGGGTCCTTGATGTCGCAGGTCTTGCAGTGCACGCAGTTCTGCGCGTTGATCACCAGGCGATCGCTGCCGTCGTCGTTCTTCACGAACTCGTACACGGCCGCCGGGCAGAAGCGACCCTCGGGGCCCGCGTAGGTACGCAGGTTCACGTTCACCGGCACGCTCGCGTCCTTCAGCGTCAGGTGCGCCGGCTGGTTCTCCTCATGGTTCGTGTTCGAGATGAACACCGACGACAGCCGGTCGAACGTCAGCTTGCCGTCCGGCTTCGGATACTCGATCGGCGTGCATTGCGATGCCGGCTTCAGCATCTCGTGGTCCGCATGCTTGTGATGCAGCGTCCACGGCACGTTGCCGCCCATCACTTTCTGCTCGAGCCCGACCATCAGCGTGCCGAGGTACAGGCCCTTCGCCATCCACTGCTTGAAGTTGCGTGCGCGGTACAGCTCCGTGTACAGCCACGATTGCTTGAAGGCGTCCGGGTAAGCGTTGAGCTCATCCGACTGACGGGCGGCCTGCACCGCATCGAACGCGGCATCGGCTGCCAGCATCCCGGTCTTGATCGCCGCATGGCTGCCCTTGATCCGCGACGCGTTCAGGAAGCCCGCGTCGTCACCGATCAGCGCGCCGCCCGGGAATACCGTCTTCGGCAGCGACAGCAGGCCGCCCGCCGTGATCGCACGCGCGCCGTACGACACGCGCTTGCCGCCTTCGAGGAACGCGCGGATCGACGGGTGCGTCTTGTAGCGCTGGAATTCCTCGAACGGCGACAGGTACGGGTTCGTGTAGCCGAGGCCGACCACGAAGCCGACCACGACCTGGTTGTTGTCCATGTGATACAGGAACGAGCCACCGTACGTGTCCGACTTCAGCGGCCAGCCGGCCGTGTGGATCACGAGGCCCGGCTTGTGCTTGGCCGGATCGATTTCCCACAGTTCCTTGATGCCGATCCCGTACGCTTGCGGATCGGCGTTCGCGTCGAGCTTGAACGTCGAGATCAGCTGGCGGCCGAGGTGGCCGCGGCAGCCTTCGGCGAACAGCGTGTACTTCGCGTGCAGCTCCATGCCGAGCTGGAAGTTCTCGGTCGGCTCGCCGTCCTTGCCCACGCCCATGTTGCCGGTGGCGACGCCCTTCACCGAGCCGTCGTCGTTGTACAGAATCTCGGCGGCCGGGAAGCCGGGGAAGATCTCGACGCCCAAGGCTTCCGCCTGCTGGCCGAGCCAGCGCGTGACGTTGCCC
>NZ_JANKOG010000056.1:0-14255 GCF_024656005.1 Burkholderia sp. SCN-KJ | reverse complement strand
TGGCCGCGCGAACCGCCCGCCGTACGGGTCGGGCGGCGGCGTCGTGCGCGGTGCGGCCGGCAGCTGCCCGAACGCGCCGCTCTGCGGCGATGGCTGCGCACGGTTCGCCGCGGCCTCCAGCGGCGACGGCGCCGCGCCACCCGATGTCCCGCCGCCCACGCTGCCCGGAACGACCTTCGCCTCCGGCGCTGCGGGTGCCTTCGCGTCCGGCGCCGCCGGCGCCTTCGCATCCGTCGCCGCGGGCGCCTCCGCATTCAGCGCCACCGGGTCGAGTCGCAGCTGGTCGGCGTGCACGTTGACGTCGGTGCCCGACCACACTTCCTGCGTGTCCGCATCCGCCGCAACCTGCGGCCGGACGATATGCGGCGTGATCTGCAGCACGATCTCGGTCTTCTTGTGATCGCCGCCGTGATCCGAGAACAGGCGGCCGAGCACCGGCAACTGGCCAAGGCCCGGCACCTTGTTCGCGTTGCGGCGGTCCTCGTCCGAGATCAGGCCGCCCATGATCTGCGTTTCGCCGTCCCGAAGCCGCAGGCTGGTGGACGCACTGCGCGTGCCGATCTGATATGCGAGCGAACTCAGCCCCTGCGAGTTGCCGCTCGAGATCGTGTTGGTGATGTTGCTGACTTCGAGATTCAGCTTGATGCCGACGTCGCCGTCGCGATAAACCTGCGGCTCGACCTCGAGCTTGATGCCCACGTCGAGGTACTGGATCATCTGCGTAAATGACGGCCCGCTGGTGCTCGGCGTGCTCGAACTCGAAATCACCGGCACCTTGTCGCCGATCATGATGCGCGCCTTCTCCTTGTTGCGCGCGCGGATGCGCGGGCTCGCGAGCAGGTTCGCGTCGGTATCGGTCAGCTTGAAGTCCGCGGTGGCCGACAGGCCGCTGACGCTCAGCGCATTGGCCGGCAGATGGTGCAGCACGCCCCAGGTATTGGCCGAGCTCGGCGTCGACACCGTAAACGAGTTGGGCCAGTTGATGCCCAGTTGCGACATCCGGTCGTGCGATACCTCCAGCACCTCGACCTCGAGCATCACCTCCGGCTCCGGCAAGTCCTGGGCGGTGATCATTTCCTCGGCGACCTTGATCGTGTCCGGCGTGCCGCGGATCGTCACCGTGTTCGCGCGCTCGTCGATCACGGCCTCCTTCACCTTCAGCAGGCTCTTCAGCAGCGACTGGATCTGCTTCGCATCGACGTTCGACAGCTGGAACGTGCGCACCTTGAGCTCCTGGTACTCGAGCTCCTTGGCCGGCGTCGCCGGGTAGATGAACAGCGTGTTCGCATTCATCTGCTTCTTGTCGAGCTGGTTCTGCAACAGGATCATGTCGACCGTGTCCTGCAGCGACGCGTTCTGCACGAAGATCGTCGTCTTCAGGTCGGCGCGCACGTCGCGATCGAAAATGACGTTCAGCCCGGACGTCCGCGACAGGGCCTCGAACACCATCCGCACGTTCGCGTCGCGGAACTGCAGCGACACCGGCGTGCGCATGATCGACGACGCCGCGAGCTTGTCGTCGCGCTCCGCGTGCTGCTGGCGGCGCTTTTCGTCGAGTTCCGCCTGCATCCGCATCGCCATCGCATTGGCCGGATCCTCGACCAGCACGCGATGCACGCGTTCGGCGGCCTGTGCGTACGAACCGCGCTTCATCATGCGGTCCGCTTCCTGCAGGATCGCGAGATGCTTGCGGTCCTGGTCGATCATCGTGCCGATCCGGCGCGCGCGCTCGCTGGTCGGATCGAGCTGCTTCGCCATGTAGACGGAGCGCGCCGCGTCGTCGAATTCGTTCTGCTGGCGAAACGTGTCCGCGTTGTCGAGCAGCTGGCCGACCGCGTCGTTGCGCTCGTGCACGGCGTCGATCTTCACCTGCGCGTTGGTCGGATCGTCCTGAAGGTTCGGCACATGCGCGCAGCCGCCGCATGCGAGCAGCGCCACGGCGATCGCCAGCGCGCGTTGCGTCGCGCAGCGCGCCGCCGGTGCGGGTCGCGCATCGGCCGGGGTGACGGAGCAAAGGCGTGTCGACGGGCCGCCGTCCCCGTTGCGGCGCACATCCCGTGTCAGTGCGGTTTCCATTTACTTTCCTTCCACTGAAATGGGCACCATCTGGATCTGGTTCAGCGGCAGATAGGTGAGCACCACGTTCGACTCGGACACCGACTCGACGCGATACTGGCTGTCGATCACATCGCCCGGCGAAACGATCAGCAACTGGTCTCCGTTGCCGAGAAACACTTGCGGCTTCGCCGACTTGGCATCCTGCTGGCCGAGATAGATGAATGGCACCGGCGGCGCGGTCGGCGGCGCCGGACGCGCTTCGGGCGGCGGCGGCTCGACGGGCGGCGGCGGCAGCCATGACGACGCCGTGAAGGGATCGTGCGCGGCTTCGACCGACACGGGCGCACGCAATGCGGCGAGCTGTTCCCGCGCGGTCGCCGCCGCGTCATGCGGCGCGGGTACGTCATGCGCCGCGGGCAACGACGCGGGCGCAGGCGCCGCGGCATGCGAGGCCGCCGCAAGGCCTGCGCGTGCGCGTGCCGGCGCGGGCGCCACGCGCGCACCGTCGCGATGGACGATGCCGCTTGCAGCGGCCGGTGCCGGCTGCTGCATCGCCGCCACCAGTACGCGATATCCGGTACCGGCGACGACGAGGCAGCCCAGCACGAGCACGAGTCGATTGCGCGAAGCGGGTTTCATGACGGCGGAGATCATGGCTGGGCGCTCCGATAGACGAGTTCGAAACGAACCCGCGCGTCGAGAATGCTGCTGCCCACCGCCGGACGCTCGACGTGGATTTCCTGCAGCGCCGCGTTCGGCACGTGGTTGAGCACCGACGCGAGAAAATGCCGGATCGCGCCGTACTGATCTTTCACGGGCAGCAGCACCTGGTAGCGCGTGAAGCGCGCCCCCGACTCGGTCGTCATCTGGTACTCGGCGGAGCCGAGCGCCAGATGGCTGTCGCGCGCCTGCTCGAAGATCGACGCGATGTCGTCCGCGCTTTGCGAAAAGCGCGGAAAGAGCGCAGGCAACGTGTCGAGCGTCGTCGCGTCCGCCGCCGTGCCGCGCACGTCGGCCGGACGATGACCGCGTGCGGCGCGCACGACGCCTGCCGGCGCCTGCATCGCGCGCGTGTCGGCCTCCACGCCGGCGAGCGCCGCATACGTGATGCCCGCGGCACCGAGCATCAGGATCCCGGCGAGCCCCGGCAGGCCGAATGCACGGCGCCACGCGAACCGAAGCGTGAGCAGGCGGTCCGCGAAACGATCGGCTTTCATGATTTCCTCCAGACGGCCGTGATCTGGAAACGCACCGGCTTGCCCGCCACGTTCTCCTCGACGAGGTGGCCGTTGAGCGTCGCCTCGCGCAGCACGTCGCTCGTCTGCAAGTACTTCAGGTACGCGATCATCGCGTCCGGGTCCTTCGCTTCGGCCGTGATGCGAATCTGGCCCTGTGCCGGGTTCTGGTCGATGCCGATCAGTGCGACGTCATGGCCCGGATAGTCTTCGACGACCGAGAAGAGCGTCTGCCATGGCACGGTCAGTTCGCGCAGCACGGCCTGGCTCTGCTTTTCCGCGAGCCGCGCGGCCGCGCTCGGCGGCGGCTTCACGACGTGCTGCTGCGCGAACGTGCGATGCTGGACGAGCGCCAGCGCGTCCCGGATGCGATCGTTCTCCGCATACGCGTGCCAGAGCCGGACGGCGCACGCGCCCCACAGCAGCGCGGCGACGCCGAGCAGGATCGCGCCGCTTACGCCGATACGGGCGCGGCGCCGGCAAAAATCGATGTCGAGCGTGCGGCTCATGATGCGTACTCCAGCAACCGGCGCGCAGGCGAACCGTCGAGCGCCGCGCGGCCCGGCAGCACGGCCGCGGCAAAACGCGCCTCGAACGGCGCGGCATCCGTGTCGACGCCGCACAGATAAACCTTGCAGTCGTCGCGCGTCAGGCCCGTGCGCGTCGCCGAGCGCTCGAACAGCTGCTCGGCGAGTTCGGCAAGCCTCGACGCATCGCCGGACTCGCCCGGAAAGAGGCGCTGCGCGTCGTACGCGGTCCACTCGCCGCGCTCGATCATGACCGCCTGCAGCAACGCCTCGCCGACGACGAGCAGCATCGCGTCGCCGTCCGGCTTCACCGCGACCCGATCGAGCGTCTCCGGAAGCCCCGCGCGCAGGCAGCGGATGCGGACGCCGCCGGCTGCGCCCGTCCCGAGGATGCCGTCGTACAGCGTGCGCGGCAGCGCGCTGGCAAAGAGCACACGGCCGCCGCGCCGCACGTCGAAGCGCGTGACCAGCGACTCGGCGGCGACCCCGTAGGTGTCGGAGAAATGCGCGAGCGCGATGTCCTCGAGCTCGCGCGCGTGCAGCGCGCGGAAGTCGCCACGCAGGATCGCATGGCAACACCAGAAATCGTCGAGCACGATGTGCGCGCCGCGCACGGGCGGCCGCTTCGCGTTGCCGTCGCTGCCGGCCGTCGTGGCCGTCGCGGCCAGCGCGGCACCCAGCGCGTCGAGCACCCCCGTCTCGCTCCCGAACCGGTCGTCGGGGATGACGACGCTGAGCGGATCGGCGGCGAACCCGCGCCGGCCCGGCCGCCACAGTGCGCGCGGGCGGATGCCGGCGACGATCTCGCGCGTGCCGACGCCGATCGCGAGCCGATCATTCGACCATGGTGACACGATTGATCTCCTCGAGCGTCGTTTCGCCGCGCCTCACCAGGTCGATCGCCGATGCGCGCAACGTCGTCATGCCGTAGCGCAGCGCGGCGGCCTTGATGTGCCCGAGCGGCGCGCGCTCCGACAGCAGTTGCCGCAGCTCGTCGTTCATGCGCAGCGCCTCCGCGATCGCGCGCCGGCCGCGATAGCCGCTGCCGCGGCACATCGCGCACCCGGTACCGCGGCGAAACAGGTAGCTTCCGGCCGTGTCGGGGTCGATGCCCGAGCGGGCGAGCGCATCCGCGTCGACCGTGTCCTCGTCCAGGCAGTCCGGACAGCACTGGCGCAGCAGCCGCTGCGCGATCACGCCGTTCAGCGCCGATACGAAGCTGTACGGATCGACCTCCATGTTCGTGAAACGGCCGATCACGTCGAACACGTTGTTCGCATGCACGGTGGTGAACACCTGGTGGCCGGTCAGCGCGGCCTGCACGGCGATCTGCGCGGTTTCGGGATCGCGGATTTCGCCGACCATGATCTTGTCCGGATCGTGCCGCAGGATCGACCGCAAGCCGCGCGCGAACGTCAGGCCCTTCGCCTCGTTGACCGGTATCTGCAGGATCTCGCCGAGCTGGTATTCGACCGGATCCTCGATCGTCACGATCTTCTCGAGCCCGTTGTTGATTTCGGTGAGGATTGCATAAAGCGTCGTGGTCTTGCCGCTTCCGGTGGGGCCCGTGACGAGCAGCATGCCGTACGGCATCGACGCGACCGACCGCATGAAGCGCGTGTCGGCGGGCTGGAATCCGAGCGCCTCGAGCGTCAGGCCGCCCGACGCCTGGGACAGCTGGTAGCGGTCGAGAATCCGCAACACCGCGTCCTCGCCGAACTGGTTCGGCATGATCGATACGCGAAAATCGATCTCGCGTCCGGCGTACATCGCCTTGAAGCGCCCGTCCTGCGGAATGCGGCGCTCAGCGATATCGAGCTCGGAGATCACCTTCACGCGCGACAGCACCTGGTCCGCGACGTCGCGGCCCTCGACGCGCCCCACCACCGTCAGCACGCCATCGACCCGGCACTTGATCATCAGGCCGTTCGCCCGGCATTCGAGGTGGATGTCGCTCGCCAGCATCTTGAGCGCGTCGTAGATCGTCGAATTGAGCAGGCGCACCACCGGGCTGTCGTCGCTGCTGATGCCCTGCAGCGTCAACGCGAGCGACGCCGGATCGGGCGTACTCTGGATCGGATCGTCGAACGCGAGCGAATCCATCGCGCGGATGTCCTTCTCGCGCACGGCGAGATAGGCGCCCAGGTCGCCCGCGCTCGCGAGCGCCCATCCGTACGGCAGCGCCGGGTGCGCACGCATCCGGTGCTCGATCCAGCCGCGCGTGCGGGCATCGAGCGGATCGGCGATCGCGAACAGCAGCGCGCCGCCGTCGGGATCGCGCAGGCACACGCACAGGCGCGCCGTTGCCTCGACGAACGGCACCAGCTCGAAGTCCGGCTCCAGGCGATTCAATTCCCGCATGCCGATCGGCTTCATCCGGAATTGCGCCGCGAGCCGCTCGCGCATCTCGTCCGCACCCAGCGCCGTCTGCGCCGTCAATGCCTCGAGCGCGCGCAGGCCCGAACCGTGCCGTTCGCCGAGCGTGCGCAGCAGGTCGCGCAGTTCGGCGTCCGCGTCGGGCGGGTTGCCGGGGGAGGATGTGAGGGTGTCCACGCGCGTCTCCAGAACGGCCTACTGAATGCTCGACGCGATCTCGAAGATCGGCATGTACATCAACACGACGATGCCGCCGATCACCACGCCGATCACGATCATCATCATGGGTTCGATCAGCCGCGAAATCAGGTCGATCGTGCGCGACACCTGCGCTTCCTGAAACGCGGCGATCCGGTCGAGGACGGGCCCGAGCCCGCCGGTCTTCTCGGCCACCGTCAGCAGGCGGTAGCCGATCGCATTCGCGAGACCGGCCTGCTGGAACGCGTCGGACATCTTCGCGCCGTTGCGGACCTGCTGCAGCGCGTGCGCCAGCGCAGCCTGGTCCGCGCGGCCGACGAGGCCGCGTGCGAGATCGAACGCGCGAATGGCGGGAATGCCGCCGTCGACCAGCATCGCCGTCGTGCGATAGAACTGCGACTGGCGAAACACGCGGAAGTGTTGCCCGATGCCGGGCAGCGCCAGCAGCCGGTCCGCGAGCCAGATGCGCAATGCCGGCCGCCGCAGCGCGACACCGGCGGCCACCGCCAGCACCGCGAGACCGCCGGCCAGCTCGGTGCCGTGCGCGTGCACCATGCCGCCCCACGCCATCAGCAGCCGCGACATCAGCGGCAGCTCGCGGCCGCTGTGTTCGAGCAGCGTCGCGAAGCGCGGCACCACGAAGCCGAGCAGGAACAGCACGACGGCCGCACCGACGAACAGCAGCACCGTCGGGTAGATCGCCGCCGACACGACCCGCGCGCGCAACTCGCGCAGCGTCGCGCTGTTGAGCGAATAGCGCGTCAGGCTGTCGGCCAGGCCGCCGGTCTGCTCGCTCGCCTTCACGCACGCCACCAGCACCGGCGGAAAGATCGGGCTCGCGTGCTCAAGCGCCGCCGACAACGACTGCCCTTCCTCGAGCTGCCGCAGCAGATCGCGGCACACCTGTGCGGACGCCTCGCGCCGCGCGTTGCCGCCGAGCGTGCGCAACGCGTCGACGAGGCCGACACCCGCATCGAGCAGCGCCGCCAGTTCGCGCGCGAACATGTCGACGTCGAACCGCGCACGCGGCATGCCGAGCCGGTTCGCGCCGCGCCGCTGCCGCCCGGCGTCCGTGCTGACCGATACGACGCGAAGGCCGCGCGCACGCGCGAGCGAGGCCGCGTTCGCCGGCGAATCGCTGTCGATGCGAAGCGTCTGTACCGAGCCGCTCGTATCGAATACATGCAGCACGAATTTCACGTCGAGCCTCCTTGCGAGCTGCTCACGACGCGCGCCGCGACCGCGGCCATGCGCCCCTACCACGACGAGATCGTCACGTTCTCGCCGGTACCGCCGCCGCGTCCGTCCTTGCCGAGCGAGAACAGGTCGTAGTCGCCGTGCTCGCCCGGTGAACGATACTGATAGGGCCGGTCCCACGGATCCACCGGGACGGCCTTCTGCAGATAGGGACCGCTCCACCGCGATGCGCTTTGCGGCTTGTTCACGAGCGCATCCAGCCCCTCCTCGGTCGTCGGATAGGTACCGACGTCGAGCCGGTATTGATCCAGCGCCTGGCCGAGCGACACGATCTGCGCACGCGCGATCTTGACGTTGGACTTGCCGACCTGTTCGAAATACCGTGGCGCCACGAGCCCTGCCAGCAATCCGATGATGACCATCACGACGAGCAGCTCGAGCAGTGTGAAGCCGCGACTCGCACACGCGCGGCACACGCGTCGTGCGTCACGCTGCCGCCGGCCCGGCGCGCCGGCCGGGATCGAGAACGATTCGTGGCTCACGGCTGCCTCCCTGTATCGACCCGCGGCACCGGCGCCGCCGATGCCGTTGATTGCATTCTTGTTCACGTCGGTACGGGTCAGAAGTAGGGAGTGCCGTCCATCCCCATGGGTAAATCCCCCCCTGTTGGGCCCTGCCCGAATGGAGGGGATTTACACACGGTCGTCGTCGTTCAGCGCGAGCACGCCGACGTCGATCGCGAAGTGAACGAGGCCGGTCAGGTTCACGACGCCGAGCTTGCGCATGAGATTGGCGCGGTGCTTGTCCACCGTTTTCGGGCTGACCTTCAGGCACTCGCCGACCTGCCGGCTCGTGTGCCCCTCGACGACGAGGCGCAACACCGTGCGCTCGCGATTCGTCAGCGCATTCCACAATCGCGCCCGGTGCGCGTTCGCGTCGTGCAGCCCGTGCAGGCCGGCGCGGGCGCGATAGGCGTCGAGGCTGACCACGCACTTGCCCTGCATCACGAAGCGCATCTCGCGCACCAGGTCGGCGAACGGCGAATCCTTGACCACGTAGCCGTCCGCGCCGGCGGCAAACGCTTCCCTGACGTTGTCTTCGCTGCGATGAACCGTGAGGACGATGATCCGCGCATGCGGCACGTCGCGCTTGATCGTCGCGATCGCTTCGAAGCCGCTGCCGCCCGGCATGGACAGATCCATCAGGATCAGGTCGGGCCGCGTCTTCTCGGCGAGACGGCAGGCCTCGACCCCGCCGCTCGCCGCGCCGACGATGCAGTAGTCGGCCAGCTCGGAAACCAGGTGACTCAGGCCGACCCGCAACAGATGCTGATCCTCGACGATCAGCACACGGTGCTTGTTGTCCAATTTCGACGCTCCTTTCAGAGACGCGATACCTAGTTGGACGCAACGACATCGCGATAGGCCGCGAGCAGCTCGGTCGGCGTCGCGAAGCCGTCGATACGCAGCCACGGCTGGCCCGGCGCGGCCCGCACGAACGTCACCGGCGTGTGGTTCATCTTGTCGCCGCGATACACGTTGAACGCGCGTTGCGCGGCGACGCTCGCATCGACGGTACCGGTGTAGTGCTGCCATTCGGGGCCGGCTTCGAAGCGTGCCGCGTAGGTCCTGAGCCGTTCGGGCGTGTCCGCCTCCGGATCGATCGAGATCGACATGATGTGCACCTTGTCGCGATCGGCGCCGAGTTCGCCCTGCAGCTGCTCGAGCGTCTGGCTGATCATCGGGCAGATGGTCGTGCAACTGGTGTAGATGAAGGTCAGGATCACCGGCCGGCCGTCGTCCAGTTCCTTGACCAGCGAGACGGTCCGGCCGTCGTCGCGCACGAGCTGGACCGACGGCTCGGCATACTGGACCATCGTGTGCACGGTGCCCGGCATCACGGCGTGATGCATGTGCATGCCGGCGGCTTCGGTCGCGCCGTCGGTCATCTGCGAGGCGGCCTTGTCCGCCGGTTTTGCGGCGGGTGCGGCCGGTGCGGGCGCGGCGGGGCTATCGTTGGCGGGCGCCGCGGCGGGCTGCGTCATGGGCTCAGTTGCGGGCTCCGTCGCTTGCTCCGCGGCGGGCTGCATCGCGGGTTCGGTTGCGGACTCCATCGCGTGCCCTGCGGCGGGCTGCATCGCGGGTTCGGTGGCGGGCTCCATCGCCTGCTCCGCGGCGGGCTGCATCGCGGGCTCGGTGGCGGGTTCCATCGCGTGTTCCGCGGCCGGCTCCATCGCGTGCTCCGCGGCGTGCGTCACCGCGCTGTCGGCGGCGTTTCCGACGGAATCTTCGCCACCGTTCTGCATGGTCATTCCCGTCATGCTCTCGACGGCATCCGGCGCGGCATTCTCCATGACGCTCGTGTTCGCGGCGGCGTTTTCCGCGGCCGCACTGCCGGCGTTCTCGATCGCGCTGCCATCGGGCGCACACCACGCGGGCGTCGCGGCAAGCGCAACGCCCGCGACCACGAGTGCGCCCATCGTCGATCTTCCGATCCTGTTCATACCAGCCTCCCTGAGACGCGCCCAGGCAGCGGACAATTCCGTGCCCCGCCACTGAAGTGTCATGAATCCGGTCGCGAGCGTCATGGGATGACGCCCCCCAAAGGCCGGTAGGACATGCCCGCTTGGCGGGATTTCCCGTTGCATACGGAAGGTATTTCCCCAAGACGTACGCGCGAAATCCCCATGTTGCGGGCCGAGTCGGTCGCGTCCTAGAATGACCGAAACCTTACGGTTTCCTGAAAACTGCGCTTCGGGAGCTACCATGACTGAACGCCAGCCGGAAGGACCACGGATCAGGCTGCTCGATCTGATCGATGCGATGCGCAAGCTGCGCAGCGCGGTGCGTCCCGATGATCGCCGCAGTGCTGTCGTCACCGATGCGCGTGGAGCGGCGCTCGCCATTCTCGCCGACGACGGCACCTTCGTATCGGTCAATCGCAGTGCCGCGGCGCTGTTCGGCTATACGGCCGCCGAACTCGTCGGCCGGCATCTGTCCGACCTGGCGCCCGACAACGCCCACGCCGAGCTGGCGAGCGAGCTATCGACGAGCGTCGCCCTTCAGCATCATTCGTTCACTGCGATGCTCAGCGGGCGAAGCGGCCATCCCGCGCGATTCGTCGTACATCAGCAGGCACTTCCCGACACGCACCTGTCGCTGACGCTGTTCGAGGAACCGTCGACGCCCGAGCCCGAACGGCGCGGCGCCGCGGCGAACGATGCGGGCGTGCATGCCTGCAACACCTATCTCCTGATGGGCCAGCAGAAGGAACGGCATCGGCTTGCCGCGGAATTGCACGACGGGCTCGGCCAGGCGCTGACGCTCATCAAGCTGATGAACGAGGACGCGCTCATGCGCATTCGCCGCGGCGACATCGCCGACGCGACGACGCTGCTCGACGACGCCGTGTTGCGCATTCGCGAGACGATCGGCGAAGTCCGCCAGATCTGCGGCGAATTGAGGCCGCCGATACTCGACAAGCTCGGACTGCCGGCCGCGCTCGCTTCGCTGTGCCGGCGCATCGAGCGCGATGCGGACCCGCTGTCGGTGGAGTTCAATTGCGACGTCGACGACGACGACATACCGGATCATCTGAAGGCCGACGCGTTCAGAGTCGCGCAGGAGGCACTCCACAACATCGTCAAGCATGCACAGGCCACCGAGATCGTGCTCAGCCTGCAACACGATGCGGCCAGCCTGCTGCTGACGATCGACGACAACGGCGTCGGCTACGAGCGTCGCCCGCTTTCGACGGACGACGCGCGCACGGCGGGGCTCGGCCTGATCGGCATGCAGCACCGCATCGAGGCGCACGGCGGCACGTTTGCGATCCAGTCGTCCGCCGCGACGGGTACGCGCGTCTCGGCAACCTGGCCGCTCTGACGCGCAGCAGCCGCGCTCAGCCCTTCACGCCTCCCGCCGGATAGTCGTCCAGCCGCGCGACGGCGCCTGCCGCCTGCACGCCGTCGGCGACTGCGTGCGTCGACACCTCGTCCACGTTCGGCTCCGCGCATTTCGCCGCGAGTGTCGTCAACAGACCCATGTTCATCGCGACGAGCACCAGCTCCGTCAGATTCGCGAGATGGAGCTTGTGCATCATGCTCGCCCGATACTTCTCGATCGTCTTCGGGCTCAGGTTCAGGTACTGACCGACCTGCCGGTTGGTGCGTCCTTCCGCGATCAGTTTCAGTACGCTGCGTTCGCGTGCGGTCAGGATGTCCCAGGCCTTTTTCGGCGCGGGCATTTCGCGACCGCTGACGAACGAGTCGACCATGTAGCCGTACACGTCGGCACTCAGGTGCTTCTTCCCCTGCATGACCATGCGCATCGCGAGCAGCAATTCGTCGAACGAAACGTCCTTGAGCACGTAGCCGTCGACACCCGCGCGCAGCGCCTCGCGCACGTACTCTTCGCTCTGGTGCACCGTGAGCGCGACGATCCGGACGGCCGGCGTTCGACGCTTGATCGTCGCGCACGCATCGATGCCGTTCATCCCGCGCATCGACAGATCCATCAGGATCAGGTCCGGCGCGAGCGTCATTGCCTGATGGCATGCCTCCTTGCCGTCCCGCGCTTCGCCGACGACTTCGTAATCGCCTTGTGCGCAAAGCATCGACCGGAGACCGTTTCTCAGCAGATCGTGATCTTCTGCAATTATCACGCGATATTTAGTATTCACGACTTCCCCCAAGTGTTCCCGCGCTTGCACCCCCGTTGGACATCGATGCCTCGGTTGCACGGTGCCGGACGCTGTTTCTGATGATTTGCTCGGTCCGGTCTGGCGGCCTGCCTCGCGAGCGATTGGCCACGCTCCTCGTCCGAGCAAGGATCGCGCCACCGCGCCGCGCGCGAGCGCCCGCGCCGGGCATGCATTTGCGGAAACGTCGTGCGACGACGGGAATGTTTCAGGCGTGAATCGTTTCGGGGTGGTGCGTCGCATCCGTAAGACTACGGATGGCGGGACTATCCGATCGCTTTCGCCGCGCGGGAAATGATTTCTTCTGCAACCACGGTCGCATCGAGCAGAAAACAACTGTTCCGCGTAAGGATCGTCAACTTCGCCGGATTACCGGATCCTACCGGCGATTCCTTGTGTAACAGTTTTGCACCGCCACCGCGGCAGCGTCTCCGCCGGCCTCGAATTGTAGGAGGATGCCCCATTGTCGATGCGAACACCCGGCCACGAAAATGCAGATGCAGGAGGCCTGAAAGATGCACTGCCAACCTTCGTCCGGATTACGAAAGACCATCATCGTCGCCGCATGCGCGGGAATCGGCTCGGCATGGTCGTGCGCCGCTCACGCGCAGATATTCGGCATGGTGGCGAAGAATGGCGTCATCGTCCTGACCAACGTGCCCACCACGGTCAATCTGAAAGTGATCGTCGCGGCCGCGAGGCCTGCCGCCAGGCCGGCCGCATCCACGACGAAGCGTGTCGCGCCGAAACACGTCGTCGCGTCGTCGTTCGAGGACGTAATCGCCGAAGCGAGCCGGTCGTTCAACGTTCCGCCCGAACTCCTGCGCGCCGTGATCGACGTCGAATCGGGATACAACCCGAAGGCGGTATCGGACAAAGGCGCGCTCGGGCTCATGCAACTGATGCCGGAAACGGCCCGGCGCTTCTCGGGCGGCGACATGTTCGATCCGCGCAACAACGTGCTGACCGGCGCACGGTATCTGCGCTTCCTGCTCAACCTGTTCAAGGAAAACGTCGAACTCACGCTCGCTGCGTACAACGCCGGAGAGAATGCCGTGATTCGGGCCGGGTATCGCATCCCGGCGATGCCGCAGACGCGCGAGTACGTGCCGCGCGTGCTCGCGCGCTACAAGCGGCTGCTCGCCGCGAATTGAAAAACGCGGAAAAACGCTGAAACACGCGCGACCCGCGGCAGCCTGCGCGCGGCAACGCTCCCGGCAGCGTGCGCACGGCGCGCTGCCGGGCGCCATGAAGCGATGGCGTCCGGCAACGTGCAGCGCTGTCGCGGCCGGCGTTCGGCCGCCCCGCCACTCATGGAAATGCCGGGACAGTCGGATCCTCTCCCTGCAGATGCGCATCCGTATGGTGAAGCCTGATCGCGTCTTCGATCTCGTGAACGCGGTCGGTCGGCACGTCGATCATCATCAGCAGCTCGCCATGCTCGATGCCCTCCTCGAAACGCTTCAGGCGCGTGCTCGGCATGTCGATGCCGATCATCGTCGCCACCCATGCGCCGAAGGCCGCGCCGAACAGCGTGATCGCCACGACGATCCCGCCGCCGATCGGCAACCCCGCGGGCTGGACCAGCAGCAGAATCAGCCCCATCAGCATGCCGGTCGCGGAGCCGACCGCGGTGCCACGCGCGAGCGACGGCAGCAGGTCGCTGCGTTGCACCAGCGTGGCTTCCGGCAAGTCGTCGCGCCAGACATCGTGATTCGCGAGGCAATGGATATGCCGCCACTCGATTCGCAGCGACAGCAGCTCGCCGACGATCGACCGCGCGCATTGCGCCGTCGGCAACAGAAAATAGACGCGTCTCATGGCAGTTCCTCCTGCGTCGCATCCGGAATGCGGCGATGCTCGTTCGGACATTCTGGTCCGGCACGCCCGCGGCGGGTAGGGGTAATGCTCGCCGAAGCGCATGGGTAGAACACGGTAGGCAACGCCGCGCATGCGTCAGAGTTGC